>SLPX01000036.1 GCA_007131745.1 Myxococcales bacterium | reverse complement strand
TGGGAAAGAAAAGGAGCTTAAGCGTATATGTGAAGGGGAATGTCCGGTGGGAGCCGGGCTGAAGAGAGCGCTGGACATTTGCTTTTCTCTGGGAGTGCTGACAGGGATGGGGCCGGTGCTTCTTTTATTCATGTATTTTATATGGAAACAAGATGGACATTCTCCGCTTTATATGGCTCCCCGGGTTGGGAAAAAAGGAAAACTCTTCAAAATGGTGAAGTTGCGCTCCATGAAACCGGATGCGGACAAGTCGGGGGTAAGTTCGACTTCAGCAGATGATGACAGAATCACGCCGCTTGGCCATATCGTACGAAAGTATAAGCTGGATGAATTCAGCCAATTCTGGAATGTTTTGAATGGTGAGATGAGCATAGTCGGCCCCAGGCCTCAAGTACCGGAATGCGTCAACGACTACACTGAAGAAGAAAGAGGGCTTTTAGAGGCAAAACCCGGGATAACGGATTTTTCCTCCATAGTGTTTGCTGATGAGGGAGATATTTTGGACGGCAGTGAAGATCCTGATGGAGATTATGATAGATTGATAAGGCCGTGGAAATCCAAGCTTGGGCTTTTCTACATTGAAAACCAAACCTTTTGCCTGGATCTGTCTCTTATTGCATTGACCGCTTTCTCCATGCTTTCGAGAAAGCAGGCCCTTCGCCTAGTGTCACTTCTTTTGAAGAAAACAGGGGCTGATAAAGATGTTGTTTCTGTTTCTCGGCGTGAGGAACCACTGAGAACTCAGTGAAGCAGGGAAAAAATTAATCAGCCTGAAATAAACAACTCCAACGGATCAATTTTAGAATGAAAATCATAAATGTCGTAGGCGCGCGGCCAAATTTCATGAAAATCGCTCCCATCCACGAGGCGATGAACAGCTTTCCGGATGAAATCGAACATTTCCTTGTTCATACCGGGCAGCATTATGACGAGAAGATGAGCAAATCGTTTTTCGACGACCTGGGATTGCCCCGGCCTGACACGAACCTCGAGGTGGGTTCCGGGTCTCATGCAGAACAGACCGGAAGGGTTATGATCGAGTTCGAGAAGGTCTGCCTGGAACGAAAACCGGATGTCGTTGTGGTGGTTGGAGATGTGAATTCAACAATGGCTTGTGCGGTTACGGCGAAGAAACTGGGGATTTCGGTGGCTCATGTTGAGGCGGGGCTGCGTTCCAGGGATATGTCCATGCCGGAGGAGATAAACCGGCTTTGCACAGATGCGATATGTGATTTCCTTTTCACGGCTGATCGGATCTCAGATAAGAACCTTTTGCATGAAGGGGTGGCGAAGGAGAAGATTCATTTTGTTGGTAACGTGATGATCGACACGCTTATGAAGCATCGTGAGATGGCGGCAAGAGAGGAGATTTTGGATAAGTGGGGGATTGAGAGGGGGCAATTCATTCTTCTTACATTACACCGTCCTTCGAACGTAGATGATAAGGGAGTTCTGGAATCCATATTGGGAGCATTGAACAAAATTGCGGAGAAGCTTCCGATCATTTTTCCCATTCATCCCCGAACTATGAGCAGGGTTAAAGAGTTCGGCCTTAAACAATATCTGAGCAAAATTGATATGGTTCGAGGGTTCGGTGGTTCGGAAGTTCGAGGTCTCTGGTACACGGAACCTTTGAATTATCTCTCCTTCTTGAACTTGACCATGAATGCTGCAATGGTGCTGACCGATAGTGGAGGCATACAAGAGGAGACGACGGTGTTGGGGGTTCCTTGCATCACAGTGCGTCCTAACACCGAACGTCCGATAACCTGTGAGCAAGGAACGAACGTGGTGGTGGGAAACGATCCGGTTCGCTTATTGGAAGAAGCTGAGAGGGTATTGGACGGAGATACCCGAAAGGGTCGGATTCCGGAGAAATGGGACGGTAGAGCGGCGGAGAGGATAGTGGAGGTTTTGCGGAGTTCACGTTGAAAGAATACCAAACCTTTAGTCCAATCCAGGCTAATCCATCAAGAAACAACCAGTATTAGCCCAAGCCAAGCTACATGATCTAGCTAAATCTAGCTAAAATATCGCTGCTATGATTTCTAGCCCACCCTCGGCTGCTACCGCAGCCGCAGCAGCATCTTTCTTTTCCTGCCCATAATTTTTTTTAAGAGAACCTGACGGGGGCGGGGTCGGGGCGATATCCTGACAAAACAGACCCGTTTTGTTTTTGCCTGACCTGTGTCAACGCACAAGAAAAACCGTTGACACAGAGGCAGAATATTGCTTGTGAAATAACCATGAAACGTTTCGCCCTAATCGGTGTCGGCGGCTACGTAGCGCCGAGGCATCTTAAAGCAATCAAAGAAACCGGAAACACACTTGTGGCCGCGCTTGATCCTGCGGATTCTGTTGGGATCATAGATAGCTTTTTCCCACAAGCAAACTTTTTTACCGAGTTTGAGCGGTTCGACCGCCATGTAGATAAGCTGAGACGAAAGGGGCCGGGAAAGGCTATCGATTATGTCTCTATTTGTTCGCCTAACTATTTGCATGATGCTCATACCAGATTTGCGCTTCGTTCGAAGGCTCACGCGATTTGTGAAAAGCCCCTTGTGCTGAACCCATGGAACGTAGATGCATTGGATAAGTTTGAAAAGGAGTCTGGAAAAAGAGTTTTTACAATATTGCAGCTTCGTAAGCATCCTGCGGTGATGGAGCTGAAAAGGCGGGTGGAAGAGTCTGACGTAGGTGAAAAAATGTATGATATCGACCTTACCTACATCACATCTCGGGGTCGGTGGTATCATGTTTCCTGGAAAGGTGATCCGGAGAAGTCGGGAGGGGTTGCGACGAATATAGGGATACATTTCTTTGACATGCTTTTGTGGATCTTCGGGGGGGTGAGACAGTCGACGGTGCATATTTCATCGAGAACGCGGGCTGCGGGATACCTGGAGTTGGAGAGGGCGAGGATTAGGTGGTTTCT
>SLPX01000081.1 GCA_007131745.1 Myxococcales bacterium | reverse complement strand
TTACAGACCGGGCATCCAGGAGAGAAAACCTTTCTGAGGAATCCTGTATATGGGTTCTGGCCGGAGATTCCATGGGCTCATGAGGTGATTCGCTGCCATGAATCCCGAAGCGACGGCCCGTTCCATGAGGGCCGACGGGAATTCCAACCGCACGAAGTCTCCGGCCAGGGCGAGGCCCTTTATTGGGGTTTCCACACCGGGCCTGTACGAGGTCATGGAGGGTTTGAATGAGGGACAGTCGCGGGCAAGGATAAAAAGATCTTCCATGATCTCCACGGACCGCATTTCAGGGTAGACTCTTTCAAGGTTGGTTTTCAGGTTGGCCTTGATTTCTTCTTCATCCGCTTCTTCGGGAACCGCGTATCCGTGAAGTTCCACCACCGAACCCCCGGTTTGGAGGCTCCATCGACGGCTTTCTCCCTCGAAGCGTTCGTAAATCGATATGTTATCGAGGTACCCGAGATTTGTAGTGCCGGCAAAAGGCGCTCTGTCCGGGTTGGGGGGTTTGGCCGTCCAGAGCCGCCAGACGGCAAACGGGAGAGTTACATCCAGGGAATCAATGGATGCTCTGAACGAAGGAGGGCTGTTGAGTGCAGGCGAATTTTCAATTATCGACTTCAAGGAGGGGACATCCACGGCCAGCACGCAGACATCGCCTTCCACGGGTTCACCCGAGTTTTCCATGTGCACGCGAAAGCGATTGTCATCGGTCATTTCAATCGAGGAAACGGATCTTTCGGTCAGGATCCGGACCGAGCGTTGTTTTGCGTACCGCTCGATCGGCTGCCACAAAGCGGTGGAAAACGGCTCTTTGAGTACGTCGAAAATCAAGCCTTCGGGGTTTCCGATGAAATAAAAATGAAACATCATCAACAGGTCGGCCGCGGAAAACTTGTCTTCCGGGTTGAAAAACGAATGCGCGAAAACATTGAAAAGCATGTCCCGTGCGTCGGGGGGAAAGAGCAAGGAATCAAGGTATTCCTTTGCCGTCATGTGGTCAAAGCGGGCATAGGTTTTCACCGGGTCATACGCGAACATCTGAAGCGCCCTGCGCTTGTTTACGCCGAGCATGTCGAAAAAACCCATCCTCGGGGTGCGACGGATCAATTCCAACACGTTCCACGGCACCTTGTTGGGAAGGCCGGAAAAAGACTCGGGATCACCGGAAGGGCCGAACAGTGGATAATCCTCCAAGGGCAACAGGTTGTGAAGCCCTGGATCGATTTTCTCGAGGAAGCGGCGCAGGTTGTAATACTGCCTGAAAAAGGCGTGAAACCCTCGTTCCATTTCAAACGGGGTTCCATCATCCAAATGCTCGGTCCACGCGCCCGCGCGTCCTCCCAGGTAATGCTTCTTTTCCAGGATCACAACTTCGACCCCCCGTTCGGCCATTACCAAAGCGGATGCAAAACCGGCCAATCCGCCGCCCACCACGACCGCCTGCTTTTTCTCCGATAGGGATTCTCTTGTCCCCGCGTTTTTGGATGGAACCAACTCGGCCCCGCTTCTACGTTTCATTTTTTCCTCCTTGCTCATCCTGCTTTTCCGGACAACGCCGTTCGGAAACGGGCCAAAAGCTCATCTACAAAGCTCGTCAATTCTTCATGGCTTTTGCAAGCCGGCACAGAATGAATTGCTTTTTCCAGGGTGGACTCGAAAAGCTGCATTGCGCTGTCTACGCCCATCTCTTTCACTATGCTGGGGCGGTTCAGCTCTTTGTCTTTGCCGGAAGGTTTTCCGAGATCCGAAGGGTCTCCGAGTTCATCCCGAAGATCATCCGCTATCTGATACGCCATCCCGACATAACGCCCCAGGCCGCGATAGCTCTCGGGATCTTCACCCGCGCACAAAGCTCCCGCCATGGCCGCCCACTCGAACAGCGAAGCGGTTTTTGAACGATGATATTCTTCCACCGCGACTGATTCTTCCTCCTCCCATGCCTGTCCCGCGATGATGCCGCTCGGGCACCCGGTCGCCTGGGTAAGCATGCGTATCAACTCGCCGGCTTTTTGGGGAAACTCCTTGGATGCAAGAGACAAAGCGGTAAACCCGCCCACCAACAATGCGTCTCCCACCAGCACTCCAATAGCTTGTCCGTATTTTGCGTGGACCGATGGAGCGTTTCTTCTCATTTCAGCGTTGTCAAAAGCCGGTAAATCATCGTGCACGAGGGAAGCGGAATGTATCAACTCGATAGCCGCGGCTCCATAAAGACAGAGAGAATCATCGGTCTTTTTGCAGGTTCTCGCGACCGCCAGCAACAATCTCGGCCTCAAGCGGTTTCCGCCTCCGAATACCGCGTACTCGATGGCTTGGGCCAACCTGGGCGGACAAGGAGCCGCGATCATCAAATCTACTATTTTTCGCAGCTTTTCCTCAAAAAAGATCAAATCATGCATCTAGAACCACCCATTATGTTTTCATTTACCGAGGTCCTTCATTGAAGGACCGATTCCACCAGGTGTCGCGTTTCTTCCAGGGGCGGAAGATTCAAACAAACACCCACGTTGTTTTTTTTGGATCTTGCTTTCAGGACCGCTCGAACAAGCAGACGCGCCTTTCTGGGTCCGGTGGTATACGCGCGCCTGGTTACCGAATCGTTCTTGTTTTTGCGAATCACCCGGCCTATGTCGGCATATATCAATCGTGCAGCCCAAATCGCGGTCCGTCCGTCTTCGGGCAATTCTGCAATGCCCGCTTCGGCCTGTTGGTAGAGCCGGTCGGCCTCTTCGAGCAACCTCTCAGTGACCTTGCCGATTCCACTGTTGAACTCAGGTTGTTTCATCCACTCATCCGGGTCTATCCCCTCTTCTATCATCCACTCGCGGGGGAGATAAAGCCTGTCGCAATGTGCATCTTCACCAACGTCCCTGGCTATGTTCGTAAGCTGCATGGCCACTCCCAGATCACAAGCCCTGGCCAGGGTGTTTTTTTCCCGTCGTTCCATGAGAACGGTCATCATCAAGCCCACGGCAGCGGCCACCCTCGCGGAATACGCGCGAACATCTGAGATGGTATGATATTCACGTTTTTCCAGGTCCCATCCATAACCTTCCAGCAAAGCTTCGGGCAAACTTCGAGGAATGGAATATTCTTTTACCACCCAGGAAAACGCGCGATCCACAAAATCATTCAGGTTGTCTCCCAAGTAGACGCTATCCAGCCGGTCGCGGAGTGTTTGTAAAACAGTCTCATGTTGAGGGGCCGCGGCGGCCTCCTCTCGGTCGGGCGGATTGTCCACCATGTCATCCGTGGCCCTGCAAAAAGCGTAAACAGCCGCGGTCGGAGGTCTCAGCCGCTCAGGCAACAAACGGGCCGCCCGGTAGAAGCTCTTGGACCCCTTTTTAAGATGGTTCATGCATTTATCGATATCTTCATGAGAAAGTTTCATGAGCCACAAAAAAATCCCGGCGAATCCGGCACAGCCTGTACAATGTGTCGAGTCAGAAACATGATTTGTATTGTTTTAGCAGAGGCAGGAAAACGCGCCAATAAAAAAATGACGCTTGCGTCGATATCGCTTTATCGTAGACTCACTGGACAATTTGTTTTGCGAATGCATGGCGAAACATGAAAAAAGAACAGTTCCCGGTCGGGCAAAATAAAGGAGCGTTCTCGCGACATGGCGCAACCAGGTGAATATGACTACATCATCGCCGGAGGAGGACTCCACGGTTGCCTGGCCGCTCTCGCGATTCTTCACAACGCGGGTGATGCAAAAATTGCGCTCATAGAAAAGGATCTCAAGCTGGGCGGAAGCCACACTTGGTCGTTTTTTTTGCATCACATTCAGCCCGACGCGACGGACTGGGTGAAACCGCTGATCTCCGGGGAATGGAACGGATACCAGGTTTTGTTTCCGGGATTTCACAGGAAACTGAAGGCCCGATATGTGTCCGTGACTTCGGAAAACCTCCACCAGGTGGTCTCCGATCGTTTTGCTCGCTCTTCAAACGGCAAGCTTTTTTACGGAGATCCCGTTGTTTCATTGACAAGTGACCGGGTGGAGTTGGAATCCGGCGTTGTTTTGAATGGTCGCCTTGTGCTGGACGCGCGCGGCCCAGACGAGGTTTTTCGCCGGACAGGGGTGCAAAAGTTCTACGGCGTGGAGGTTTTGGTTGAACGTAAGAGCAAAAATAAGGGCAAAGACATCAAAGGGTTGGATCACTCGATTCCCTGTCTCATGGACGCCACGGTGCCCCAATGGGACGGGTATCGCTTCTTCTACGTTTTGCCGTTTTCTTTTGACAGGTTGCTGGTTGAAGAAACTTTCTTTTCAGACAACGCGGATATCGATGCTGAAGCGTCATTGAAGAGAATAGAAAGCTACATGCACAATAAAGGCTGGCGGATCAAAGAAATATTGAGAGATGAAAGGGGAGCGTTGACCATGCCCTGGGGAAATCCCATGTCCGGACATGAAGAACGCTTTTTCGGCCGGCGATGGAACAATCGTTCCCGTTCCCCAATCGAACTGGGCCTTCGGGGAGGCTGGTTTCATCCGGGAACAGGTTACTCTTTCGTTCAGGGTACGCAAACAGCTTCCCTCCTGGGGAGATACGCTCCTGATCCTGTTCCGGCAAAGGATGTGCATGCATTGCGCTCGGGCCTGGAGCGTGATTCGCGCTTTATTCGTTTTCTCAACTGGATGCTTTTTCGCGCGGCCCACCCGGAAAAGCGTTCTGCATTGATGGAAAGATTTTACACTTTTCCTGAAGATTTGATCGACCGGTTTTATGGTTGCGGCCTGGATTTCCTTGACCCATGGAAGCTTCTTTTCAAGGATCCTCCGCGTCCGAGTTTTTTCAAAATCGTTCCGAAAACCGGTTTGCGCTGAAAACACATCGACACACGGGAGTGCAGATGAAAAAACAAAGAGCAGCAGTAATAGGCAGCGGATTCGGCGGCCTGGCCGCAGGCATAAGACTTCAAGCGGCAGGTTTTGATGTGGTGATTTTCGAAGGACGGGATCAACCGGGCGGACGAGCGTCCGTGTTTCGCGACAAGGGTTTTACCTTTGACGCTGGGCCCACGGTGATCACCGTGCCCGAATGCCTGGAGGAACTTTACGCCCTTGGGGGCAAAAAGCTTTCAGACCACATCGACCTCATCCCGGTGGAACCGTTTTACAGGTTGCAGTGGCACGACGGGGATTTTTTCGACTACGGCGTGGAAATGGATGCCATGCTGGAACAAATCGAGAAAAGGGATCCCCGGGACGTGGAAGGGTACAAGAAGTTTTTGGATTTCAGCCGGAAAAACTATGAAGCCGGTTACACGAAGCTCGTGGCCAAGGCGTTTTTAAAGATGAGCGACATGGCCAAGGTAGCGCCCAAGTTGATGTTGCTTCGCTCCGACCGCTCGGTTTACAAGACCATCGGTCGATTCATTCATGACGAGAGGCTGCGGCAGGCTTTTTCTTTTCACACGTTGCTTATAGGCGGCAATCCCTTCAACACGAGTTCCATTTATACGCTCATCCATTACCTTGAGCGGGAATACGGCGTTTTCTTTCCGAGGGGCGGCACCAACGTGCTGGTAAAGTCACTCGTGGATCTCTTTACGGGCATGGGCGGTGAGATAAGGTTTTCCTCTCCGGTGAAGAGGATAGACGTTGAAGATACCCCATCCGGGCCGGTTCATTATCTCACCACCGAACATGAAGAACGCGAGCCTTTCAGGCTGACCGTTTCGAATGCCGACCTGTATCACACCTACGCGGAACTCCTGGGCCATGACCCGAGAGGCATGAAAAAGGCGAAGAAACTGAAAAAAATGAAATGGTCCATGTCCCTTTTCGTGATCTATTTCGGCACGGATCGAACATACGACGACCTGGCTCATCACACCATCATCTTTGGGCCGCGCTACAAGGAGTTGTTAAAACAAGTTTTCAACGGACCCGGATTGCCCGATGATTTCAGCCTTTATCTCCACGCTCCTTGCGTTTCCGACCCATCCCTTGCCCCCGAAGGTTGTTCGTCGTTTTATGTCCTGAGCCCGGTGCCTCACATGGGTTCGGCCCAAGTGGACTGGGAGGCCGAGTCTGAAGCCTATACTGAAAAGATCTTGTCATTTTTGGAAAACAAGTTCATGGAGGATCTGAGAAAGCACATCGTGACGAAACACACGGTGTCGCCCGAGTATTTCAAAAACGAACTCGGAGCATATCTTGGAAACGGTTTTTCAGTGGCCCCGACATTGACCCAGAGCGCGTACATGCGACCTCATAACAGGGACAAAAAAATACCGGGGCTCTACATCGCGGGTGCGGGGACCCATCCGGGGGCCGGTGTTCCGGGAGTCATCAACAGCGCGAAAGCCACGGTGGGAGTCATCATGGAAGACTTCGGCCTGCAAAACACGAATCCGGACGAACAGGAGTTATCATGATTCTTGGGAAAAAAATAAACCCATTCAAACGTTCGACCTTTCGATACCTGGTTTTCCCCCTCATCTTGGTCTCGCTTATCACCGTTGCCGGAGTTTTTGCATGGGCGGATTCCTCCAAGATCAGGATCGGAAACAAGATGCCGGAATTCAAATTGGATACCCCGTTCGGAAAGACCTACAGGCTGAAAAGTTTTTCCGAAGATGTATTGGTCTTTTTCTATGAAGGCAGGGACACGAAAGATGACAATCTATGGATCAAGGTGGAACTCACACGGATGAGAAACAGGAAGGACATCGACCCCAAGAAAATGAGTCTCATTGGAATCGTCAACTTCCAAGAGGTAACCGCTCCCGCAGCGCTGGTCCGCCCTCATGTAAGAAGAGAAGCAAAAAAAACCAAGGCTCTCATGTTGAGCGATGAAGACGGACGCATGCAAAAATTGTGGGGATTCAGAAACAGGAGATCCAACATATACGTTCTGGATTCAAAGCGCCGGTTACGGTGGCGCACTTCAGGCAAGTTGGACAAACGCCGCGGCGAACAACTCATCCGCTTTGTTCAACGGTTGGCCGAATGATCCCGTCAGTACAGGAACCAAGCGTCTTTTTGCATTATCAATCCCGCGGATATCCGGCCTGATTCAAAGATGGTGGGCAATCCCGAGCCGGGATGGGTGCCGCCGCCCGCGAGGTAACAATTCCGAACGTCCTCGAAAGCATTGTGGGGACGGAAGTAGAGCATTTGCCCGATATTGTGCGCAAGGTTGAACACCGCGCCCCTGTAAACATGCTTGTCTTCTTCCCAGTCGGTCGGGGTAATCATTTTTTCGGTGACTATGTGCTTTCTGAGATCGGTCAACCCACCGCGGGTCTCGAGAACATCCAAAACCTTTTCCCTGTATTCATGCTTTTCATGTTCCCATGGAATTCCACTCCTGTTGTTCGCTGTCGGAACCAAAACGTAGAGAGTCGACTTTCCTTTCGGCGCAAGTCCGGGATCGGTCACGCACGCGTTCTGTACGTAGATAGACGGATCTTCTGACGCTACCAGCCCGCGTGATATCTCGTTCACGTTTTTCTTGTAATCTTCGGCAAAGAGTATGTTGTGATGAGGAATGTCATAGAACTTGTCCAAACCCAGGTAAAGCATGAACGTTGAAACCGAAAGACCTTTTGTCGCGGTTTTTGCAGGTGTCCACTTTTTCAATACACCCGGCTTGAAAAGATTGTTCACGGTGTAGCCGAAATCACTTCCCGCGACCACCGAATCCGCCGCGACCTCTTCGCCGCCGTTAAGTCTCAGGCCCACCGCTTCTCCGTTTCGCACCAGGATTTCATCGACCCCCTTTGAAAGGTGAATCCTCCCGCCTTCTTCCTCCACGACCCGGGCCATGGACTTTGTAATCTCGTTCAAGCCTCCAATCGGGTGATGAATGCCTCCGCTGTGTTCGATATACGAAATCATCGAAAATGTTCCGGGACAATCCCACGGCGACATCCCCAGGTACTTGGCCTGGAAAGTAAACGCCAATTTCAATAGCTCGGCCTTGAAAAACCTTCCCAGATGTCGATACAGGCTGTGATGTCCGTCTATGATCGGCAGGGCCCGCATAAGTTTCAGGCTCATGAATTGACTGAGTTTCGAATAGGGAATCTGCAGACACGGCGCCAACAATTCGAATTTCTTTTTCTCGTACTTCAGGAATTCAAGATAATGCTTGTATTCGCCCGGAAAGAGCTTATCCATCTGCTCTTTCATGTACTGCCTGTCGCGCGTGGGAAAAAACTCGATCTCACGACCGAACTTCAAACGATACAGCGGGTCGATCGATCGAATATCCATGTAGTCGTGGACATTTCTTCCGGTGAGTTCGAAAACCTCTTCCATGATGTAATTCATCATCAAAAAGGTCGGTCCGAGATCGAAACGATAACCATCCAGCATAAAATCCGAGGTTCTGCCCCCCAGGTAAGACTGGTTTTCAAAAACATCCACCTCGTAACCATGATGCGCCAGCAACATCGCAGCAGTCAGGCTGCCCGGTCCCGAACCAATAACCGCAATCTTTTTTCCGCTCATTTCTGCCTCCATGCGAAATTGAATGATTGTAGCACCTACACTAAACGCGACGATATAATTTTTTGGTTTTTTCCGAGCACACGCTCAAAAACCGAAAAAATCACCTCGAGTTTGATCTTCAAAATTCCTGTCGGCTACATCTTGCTGTGTGCGGAGCCGGCCGCATGACGAATACCTCCTACCTGCACCTCTCCACCGATCACATAAAACATCCCGGACTCCCGTACCACGCCCATATAGCGAAGAGGTTCGCTAAACTGTTCCGCCGAAATACTCCAGTTTCCCAACATCCGGGAAATCTGCACTTCGGACATCGAGATATTGGCCGAGTTGTTTCCGGCCAATGTTGTTCCACCGAACATGTAAAGATAAGAATTCGTCGATCCTCCGCCGTAATGCACATTCCAAGCGCTGTTGAGATTATCGAGCAGACAAGGCAACGGCGATGAGGACGGGTCAATCTCAAATCCGCAAAAGAGTTCACCCGGAGGGAAGAGGTCATTGCACGCGTTTAGTTCATCGTCGTAACATGAGTCTTTGCAGTCATTGACATCCTCCTCTTCCTCTTGTGTTTCGCAATCATCCAAGCAAACCGAGTAGTTCGTAAAGCAGGAAGAGCCGTCGCCATTCACACAAGCGGTCAACAATCTTTCGCACTCGCCGCTGCTGATGGGCCGGCCTGTTTCCATTGCCCGGGTCATATCCAAATCGGCGTAGTCCAGGCTGCCCGGGCCGAAATACACCCAGCCGCCCGCGCTGAATCCTTGCAATCCCCACCTTGGCTCACTAAGTTCGTTGAAACTCTTAAAGGGCACCCCCACCAATTGTATATGCTCGTTTATACTCCACACCGGAATAATACTTATGGTCGAGCGCGCTTCATATGAGCCATCAAGCCCTCCCCCGACGTAGATGTAGTGAAGATCAGGATCATCTGAATCAACGATCACTTCAACCCCGGGCGATTTTCGGCCTGCTTCAAAAAAATCACCGTCCGGCAGCAAAGCCACCACGGCCCACTCGCCCAGCTCTCCCAGTGAGCGCGGGCACAAATCATGCAAACCTGGTTCACATATCGGTTCGTCCGGATCGAAATACGTCGGGTCGCCCACATCGATGAAACTGTTGGTCTGGACTTCGGCAAGCAAGGTTTCGGAACCACTCGAATCTCCGGGGCCGGGGGTACGATAGATTCGATAGGCTGCTGCATGATCAATCTCTTCCCAACTCAGATGAACGTGTATACCGGCCGACCCGCCTTCCATTGCGCTCAAATCAGGCGCGCTGACTACAATCGGCCTGCCGGGCAATGACTCGCCTCCGGGGTTGGTAATGTAATCATAGGGGAAAACGGCTGACACGCGGTAGCTCCAAACACCTTTTCCAAGTCCGTCGCTCTCCGATAAGGAAATCCCGGGAGCGCTCGGAACGGGCGCGGCCGAAGGATCCAGAACCTTGGCCCGCAACACGTTATCCACGACTTCTTGGCCGTCATAACCTCCAATCAGGTAGATGAACCTTCCAATACGCGCTGTACCCGCCGCTGTTCGAGCGACGGGGATGTATTCATAGAAACCGTCGTAGTGCAGCACACGAATGGGGTGGTGCAGAACCCTCCAACCATTGACATCGAATTTGCCGTGGCGATCCAGGGCTATGGCCTCAATCACACCATAAACCTCAGGGTCCCCGCCTTCACCTGGATTTTCATCATCACCGCCGATTGCATAGAGATACCTCACCGTGTTCGAAATACGCCCCGACGCTGCCGACAGCCTGCGCCGCTCCACCGTCATGGACGGACCCGTATCGTGAGACGAAAGGTAGCCGGACGGCGTAACGACGCTCACCGATGAATACTCATCACGGCTGTAAATTGTGTGGTTTCCGGCCCCTGTTTCCTGGGTGACGATCACCACGCAAACCCCACCCCCGGCTATATCTTCATGTGTCGAAGGGAAAAGCGCTGTGATTTTCTCTTCAGAGTCGACATCGGTTTGGGGTGATTCCACGATAACAAGCTGATCTTGAAGAAGAGGCAAACATTCAAAACTCACAACCGCATCATTTCGAAAATGCCGGCCTGTGATGGTAAGCGCATGATCAACATGTCGTGGAAACCGGCTTGGTGTCACATCCTTTATGCTGGGAGGCGCTTCATCGGTGACATAAAATGGTTCAGGGGCCGCGCCCACGGTTCCATCCGGGTTGACCACGACCAGGTCGTAAGCGCCGACCTCCAGACCCTGAGGAACTACCGCTGCCAGTTCAACCGGGCTCGAATAACTCACGCTGAAAAGTGGTATCGCATAACCATCGAGGTCGTCTTGAGAACTCAGGTACACCCGCGCAATATCCTGAAACTGAACCATGGATTCCCCGGGCGGATCCAACGCGGTGATTTCAACGGTGGTGTTTTCTTCTCTCCACCCGAAATGGGGGAAGACCGTCTCCACGGCCACGGTGAGTTCACCATTAACATCCAGCCTGTATTCGAGAGAAGAAAAGCAGCCTGTCACCGAACCCTCGATATAGACCGAGTACGCGCCGGGATTGAGTTCAAAAGCAGGAATTTCAGCTTGCAAAACATTTGCGGGCAAATCCTGATCAATGTGATAGGTCAAATCAGTGCGCGTATCCGTCGCCTCATCAATAACATAGACAGCCGTGACATCGCCCGCGTCTTCACCTTGCCCCCCGCTCCCCGCGGCCACATACAGGTTCAACATCGTGTTCATCCCTCCATATACAGCGGGGGGATCAATGTCCAATAAAAGGGGAACCTCGTCCCCGCAGATGGGATTGCACACCGATGGCTCACCCGTGCATTCCCACCCTTGTTCGACCTCGCATTGCTCGGAGCAACCATCGCCCGGTTCGGTGTTTCCGTCGTCGCACTCTTCTTCCGCCTCGATCACACCGTTTCCGCATACCGGAGCAATGTTATTATTTTCATTGTTGTTGACGTTGTCATTTACGTTCAGGTTGT
>SLPX01000294.1 GCA_007131745.1 Myxococcales bacterium | reverse complement strand
GGAGAGATCTGCGATAACAGTGTCTGTGTCCCGGTATGCACCCTTTCATCGGATTGCAGCGGCGGCGAGGTGTGCGAAGAGGGGCGTTGCGTGGTTTTCTGTGTTGCAAATACCGATTGCGGAGGCGGGGAAATCTGCAAGGCGAATCGTTGCGTTTCTGCGGAAGACGATGGGGGAAGCGGCTGCGGATGCCGAACCGGACACGGTCCCGGTTCGAAACCGCCCGTTTTGTTTATTATCTTATTGTTAATCGGCCTGGCTCGATATGGGCGTATGTATTGCGGAATTGATGGTCAGTAGCTTCGCCGGAATGCAAAATAGGCCATTTGGGCCAGTGCGGATCTAACCGGGCCGGCGTCCAGATCGTCCAGGTGTTTTGCGGCTTTGCGTGCGTGGGTTTCGGCCTCTTTCATGGACTGCTGCAATGCACTTGACTCTCTGACGATCGCGGTGATTTCTTCCTGGAGAAGCGGGCGATTCGTGGAGCATGCATCTTCATCCTGTGCCTTTATCCGTGAAGGATTTGTTTCCATTTCCAGAAAACAATGTATGAGAGCTTGAAGTCGAGGATCCTGTTTTGCTGCCAATAACACAGGGAGTGTAAGATTGCCTTCTTTCAGATCTTGCCCGACCGATTTTCCTGCCGGGACCCTGTCTTTTCTTAGATCAAAAACATCGTCGGCTATTTGAAAGGCAAGACCCAGGTGTTTGCCGAAACCCAGAAGCGCCGTGGTAGCGGATGGATCTCCGATGCCTCCACAAGAAGCGCACCATGCCATGAGAGCAGCTGTTTTTCCTTCGATGATACGGTAATAATCGTCTATGGCAAAGTTTAACGCGTTTCGGTTTTTCAGTTGAAGGATTTCTGCCTCGACCATCATGCGCACTGTCTTGTTCAGGCTGGAAAAAGCCTTTGTTTCACCGGTTTTTTCGATCTGGTCTAGTGCCATCGAGAGGCAGTAATCTCCACCCAGGACTGCATATTTATTTCCCCACACTGTGTGTACTGCCGGCCGGTTTCTTCGGAGTTTAGAGTCGTCCACTATGTCGTCGTGGAGCAGGCTGGCCGAATGGATCCATTCTGCGGCGCACGCGATCCGAACGGATTTTTGGGCGGGGATTTTTGCTGATTTTCCGCCCAGGAGAGCAAGAAGGGGACGGAGCCTTTTACCGCCTGCTCCGATGAGGTGATCCAGCAGTTGCGGGATGGGGTCTATGGAGTCGAGTTCCCTGATGGTTCTTTTCAGTTCCGTTTCCACGGCCTGAATCTCGGAAGCTACAAGTTCCATGCCGGGCAGTCGGTTTTCCGGACCGGATGTAAAGCTCGTTTCAAGCATTTGCGGGGATGTTAGGTGGTAGGGAGCATGAATGGCAAGAAAAAAGGGGGGCGTGGACAAGCGTACGATATCAGCGTACCATCTGCGGGCCTTAACGGAGTCTCTCCCGAGTTGAGATGAGACTCGACAATATGAATGGAGTTTTTCATGAAGATCGCTTTTATTCATAATGACGAGGTGAGTAAATACTCATATGGTTCGGATCATCCTTTTGTGGCGGCTCGTTCGTCCATGACGCTTGACATGTGTCGTGAAAGGGAGCTTTTCGGCCCGAATACAGAGCACATAACACCATATCCGGCTTCCAGGGATGATGTAGCGCGTTTTCATGATGATGATTACTTGGATATGCTGAGAAACGCGGAAGAAGGGGATGTATCGCCCTTGTGGCTTGAGTACGGACTGGGTCAACCGGAATGCCCGGTTTTTCGGGGAATGTGGGATTATTCTCTGCTCGTGGCAGGCGGAAGCCTGGAGGCAGCCCGTCTTGTAGGGGGGGGCGGTTTTCAAAGGGCCTTTCATCCGGCAGGTGGACTTCATCATGCACATCGTCGACTGGCGGGTGGTTTTTGCTATATTAACGATGTAGTGCTGGCGGTGATGGAACTCAAGCTGAGGGGGTTGAGGGTCGCTGTAGTGGATCTCGATGGACATCACGGTGACGGCACTCAGGTTGCCTTTTACGAGGATCCGGGAGTGTTGACGGTATCCATACACGAATCCGGAAAGACACTGTTTCCCTGGGGTGGATGGGCGGAAGAGCGTGGAAAAGGTCCGGGAGAAGGTTACAACATCAATATACCGCTGCCGGAGCGAGCCTACGACGAGATCTTTCTACAAGCAGTTCGGGAGGTGGTTGTTCCCGCGCTGGTTCAATATCGTCCGGATGTTTTGATAACTGAGGTGGGCGCGGATATTCTTGCAGTGGATCCCCTTACAAACCTGTGCATGACCAACAACGCTGTGGCTGATTCACTCGAAATGCTGGATGAATTGGAGTTGCCGTGGATCGTGGTGGGTGGAGGCGGGTACAATGTTGAAGCCACTGTCAAGGCGTGGACGCTCGGATGGTCGGTAATTTCCCGTAAGCCGCTTCAAGATTCTTTTGCCGGGCTCATAGGAGGAATGATGACCGGTCTGAGCGACGTGCAAGAGGGTGATTTGAGGGATAGGATAAGATACGTGACACCGGAGATCAGGGAGGCCGTTGAAGAAGAAACATTTCCGATTTTGGAAGACTGGAAACAGATGTTGAGCCGTGGGATGTTCGGGTCTGGAAGTACTTGATTGTATTTACCAGCTCGATTGTTTTCGGGTATGTAAAGGTCTGATATTTAAGGGGAGTTTGGGATTTGGTCCATTATCGGCATATGTCTGTAGATCTTTGTTGACTCTTCTCTGAGTCAGGCTCAGAATTTGCCGGTGAAAGGGAAGATTCGGAGACTTTAGCGGTATAAGGTTTCCTGGATTAGAAAAGGAGTCCGGACGTATTTATATATTCTTCTTTTAACTACGATCCGGCAGATGGTTGCTGGAAAATTACGAAACGAAGAGGAGGCAATGTTATGTGGAAGAAAGCTGTAACGATTGGTTTTGTAGCGGCGATGTTGGGAGTTGTGGGCTGTGGCAGCAAGTTTACTTGCGAGAACATGTCAAAAAAGAACGAAAAGTGCATGGATGAAATCATGGAGGTTATGCTGGAAGGCGCCGGAGAAATGCCCGAAGAAATGAAGAAAGAGATGGCCGAAGCGTTCAAGAAGAACTTGGCGGGTGATGCGTTTATCAAGATGTGCGAAGAGAACATGAAGAAAGATGACAAGAAGGGCGACAACGAAAAAATCAAGGAGTGCTTCAAAAAATCGGATTGCAAAGAGTATGCAAAGTGTCTGAAGGATTCCATGAAGGGCGGTAAGTAAATCTTGTAGATTGCTTTGTCGCCTTGGTTTTGTGCAAATGAACCGGTCCTGGTGTCAGGACCGGTTTTTTTGTGATGTTGCAAATTGTTCTGAAATTTAGGAGGTTGTAGTTAAAACGGAATGAGATTTGCGTGATCAAGGAGATGAATTGATGAGCACAAAACGTGCTTGCCCTGTCTTGTTGACAGCAGCCTTCGTGGTTGCAGCCGGGTCGGCGGGATGTCCTGACAGGTTTACATGTGAAAACATGTCTAAGAAAAACCTGGAATGCATGGATGAGATAGTGGATGTCATGATTGAAGGGGCGGAAACCATGGATAAAAAAATAAAGAAGGAACTCACCGAGGAGTTCAGGCGCAATATGTCGGGCGCGTTGTTCCGAAGGATGTGCCTGGAGAGCGAGAGAGAAGAGGACGGCAAAGATAAATTGGAAAAGTTCAGGCGCTGCTTCAAAGAGCGGGACTGCAGGAAGTATGCAGAATGTCTCAAGGATGCTTTTTGAATTCGAGGCATGCTCTTCGAAGCAGTTGAATGGATGAAAAACGTTTTCTTTTGTCTGAGTGGAGTTAAGTTAGCCGGCTATCTTGCCAACCGCCCGGCGGTGTGGCTTAATCCGTAGTCATGAAAATCAAAAGAGGATTTACAACTACAAGGTTTTTCCATTGCCGGGTAAAAATGTTTTTTTTCCGCCCTGGCTTTACGATTGGTGCACTATGCTGGTGTTTTTTCGCTGTGTATGCAGGGGCTTGCAAAGTCCGGGAAACAGCTTCTTTGAGCGCCGGCCCGCCCGGTGTGGCAACCCAGGATTCCGATGGTGTTTTAAGAATAAGGCTTTCCCGTGAATTGCCGACTTTGAATCCACTCGATGAGCAGGTTTTTGATGTGTGGCGCATTGCGTTTCCCTGGGTTTTGGAGCCTTTGGTGAAGATCGAGAGATCCACCGGGAGATTGACCGGGGTTTTGGCAGAGTCATGGAGTGCCATGGAAAAAGACGGTAGGAAAATGACCTATCGTTTCAGGCTGAGACCTGATGTTTATTGGCATGACGGCAGACGCCTGAGCCCCGAAGATGTGCGTTTTACCATGGGGCTTGTCACCAACGGAGCGGCTGTGCCGGCCGACATCGAAAAGGCGGCGGGCCGCATGCTGGTTGACCTGCAAACAGGGCGGTTGCCGGTCGCCGATGTTGTTGTTTTGGGCCGGGACGCTTTGGAGATCAGGTTGAACATTCCATATGGGCCGTTTCTTGAAAGGTTGGCTCAGGTTCCGATTCTTCCGGCGCACCTGTTCGAGGAGTGTGGGTTTGAAGAACAGTGCGATGCTTCCGATGAAAAAGTTGACGATTTGAAACCAAGGTTTTGTTCTCTTGTCCTGGATTCCCCGGCTTGTCGAGCTGAAGGAAAAACCATGGTGGGCACCGGACCTTTCAGGTTGCTGCAGTGGTGGCCGGGGGAAAAATTGATTTTTCTGCGCAATGATACTTATTGGGGTGAAAGCCCTCAATCCAGGCGGGTGGAATTTCACTTTTTGACCGGAAAGGAAATCGTTTGGGAAAAAATGAAAAACGGGTCACTGGACGTGGTTGCGGATCTAGATGGTAAGGAGCTTGAGTATTTCAGGAAGAGGATTTCAGCGGATCGGAAAGGTGGTGGCATGTTCAGCGTAAAGGGGGTTCGTCCACATGGCGTATCTTTCATGATAATGAGAGGTACCAGGGACCGTTTTCTACGAAGAGCGCTTTGGATGTTAATTGATCGGAGGGATCTGCTTGAGCGTGTGCCCTTCGGCGGGGAATCACCATCAGCCTTGCTTAATCATCCGGTATCACACGACAGTTTTCAGCAATCTATTTTCGGGGGTGTCCATTATTCCGGCAAGTCTGAAGATGCGTTGAATTTGCTGGAAAAATCAGGTTGGAAGCGCGGGAAAAAGGGGATTCTGAAACGCGATGGGGCCCCGTTGAGGCTGAAAATGGTTCTTCCCGAGGAAGCGGTTCTGTTCAAAGAAATTTTTGAAAAAACAGCGTCCCAATTGAAAAAACATGGGTTTTTAGTGGATGTGGAGACGATTCCGAATGTTTCGTTTATTTCAGGGCTCACCGGGAAAAGAGTTCCCGGAAGATATTCGTCCGCGGCCCAGGCCTTGAGCTGGGCGAATGTCTCGGGTGAAAAAGCGGTTACTGCTTTACAGATCGGCCATTTATCCCCTTGGACCGATCTGTACGATGGTTTTCACTCTTCAAGACGGAGCCATATCACCGGATTCGGAACAGTGGAAGACAGTGTTCTGGATGGTTTGCTCGAAAAATGGGCACTTGAACCCGACAGGGAGAAAAGGGTCGGTTTGACATCGGAAATCCTGGAGCGGATTTGGCAAATGGCTGTCGTGCTTCCCTTGCACCCTCCGGTCTATCCTCTCTTGGTTTCCCCCCGGGTGAGCGGAATCAGAGACGGCGGAACGTGGATGGATCTCAGGTCCCTGCAAAAGCTCGCCGGAGAATCATGAATCCTGCCGAAACATGTACGATTCAGATATGATAATCGATACGGATGCAGTGATTGTGGGAGCGGGAGTCGTGGGGTTGGCCGTTTCCGCCGAACTTGCAGCCAGGTATGGGTCCAAGGGTTCCACAATACTTGTAGTAGAGCGTAACTCCCGCATCGGGCAGGAGACATCATCCAGGAACAGCGAAGTGATACACGCTGGAATTTACTATCCGGTGAAGTCCTTGAAAGCAACCCTTTGCGTTGAAGGAGCCGCTACGCTTCGGGCATTGGCGACGAAAGAAAGGATCCCTCACAAGATAACCGGAAAACTCATTGTAGCTTCAGATGAGCAGGAAGTGGGCATGTTGGAAGAGTTGTCGCTCAGGGGGAATGCGAACGGCGTACGGGGGTTGCGGATGATAGACGGCGCGCAGCTGAAAAAACACGTGCCCGGAATCAAGGGAACGGCCGCTCTTTTTTCCCCGGACACGGGCATTGTGGATTCCTGGGAACTCATGATGTATCTCAAGGGAAAGATGGAAAAACACGGCGGCGTATTGGCGCCCATGACCGAGGTGATAGGGCTGAGATCTCTTGGGGAAGGGTTGGAGGTGACTGCGAAAACGGCTTCCCGGGACATGGAAAAAATCAGGTGCCGGCTTGTGATCAACGCGGCCGGCTTGTACGCCGATAGATTGGCTTCTCTTGCAGGTATCGATGTCAAGAGCGCCGGATACAGGCAACAGTATTGCAAGGGGCAATATTTCAGATTGAGAAAGAGTTCGATCAAGGGCGTTGAAAAACTTGTTTACCCGGTGCCTCGTCATCTTTCAGGAGGGTTGGGAGTGCACTTTACGTTGGACTTGGCCGGGTCCGCCAAACTTGGTCCCGACGCCTGTTATATACCACGGGAGGACCCTCCCGATTACTCGGTGAATGAGGAGCTTGCAGATGATTTTGTAGCTGCAGCTCGGCGCTATCTTCCGCATCTTGGATTGGAAGATCTCCAGCCGGATACCGCAGGGGTGAGGCCTCGGATATATGGTCCGGGCGAACCCGCTCGGGACTTCATCATCCGAGACGAGGCGGATCGTTCCATTCCGGGACTCATAAATCTTGTGGGAATTGAATCGCCGGGGCTTACCGCGGCCATTGCCATTGCTCGTTATGTAGCTGAAATGGCGAAACCATATTTGCAATAAAACATCGGGGCAGCTTGAATTTGTTTCATCAACTTCTGTTAACCGCCGGGCGGGAGGGGAGGTTTTTTATATTTGTCGGCCAAGTATATGGCAAAAAACAGGAGCGCCATAATAGAGTAGCCGAGCGTCAAAGTGTTGAAGTGGAGTTTCGCATCCGCGCTTCCATGTATGAATCCCGACAGAGTTAAGAATGACGCTGCAAGCGTGAAACAGAAAGCGTTCAAATACTTTTTTTCGATAACGAACACCGTTATCGCACCCCACAATAGCCCGGTTATTATCGCCCCCCTTGAAAGAAATCCCTGGCCGGCCAAGTGGACTCCCCCTGATTTCATCAGCGCTTCATTCAATTCCGGAACTGATTCGGGGTTGGGCAACCGCAGATGCGCCAGTCGTGTTTGCAGAGCTTCGGGAAGTTCCGACTGCACGGAGGAGAGATACTCCGCCACACCTGCTTTTACACCAAGAGCCTTCTTATAGATTATGTCGCCGACGTGTGGAAGCATTGCCAGGGCGACGGCGGGCATGTGTTTGCTTTCCACCGCTCCGTAGGCCTGCGCGCAGATGGCCATGGCGACAAATATGAGCAGGGGAGCAACCGCGGCTATGGGCACCAGGGAGTGAATCATGTGCACAAACCCGAAAATGGAAGCGATGAAAAACACTACGCCGACACCAAGGGTGTAGCCTGCACGGGAGCCGAGTTTTTTGTATGCCGGGTGCCCGATGTAGACCGTGGTGGGAAACGGGCTTCCAAAAACAGAGCCGGCAATCGTACCCAGTCCGTCGGCAAGTTGACATATGCCTACGTTGTACTTGTCACCCGCTGCTTCCGCGGATTCCACGTTGTTCATGGTTTCTATAAAATTGTAAATCTCGAGCGGCGCCACCACCAACAATATTTTCGGATTGGAAAACATGAATTTCAATCCGGCCCACAAATCTCCAATGACGGGAACGGGAGGATGAAATGCAATGGTCTTCAAGCTCGGATCCGATTCGCCGGATATGAGTCCGATCCCTGTACCGACGATTATGGCGGCCAACCCGGCAGGAATGCCGAACGGGAGTTTGTGACGTCCGATAAGCCCTATGAGAATCAGGGCAAGTGCCGGGAGCCCTATGTGCGGATGCTCGAGTATTTCGGCCATGGGTACCGCAGCGATCCAAACGAGCGCTATGCCGGCAAGGGTTCCCAGCATGCCTGCACGCGGGGTTACTTTTTTCAACCACGGTCCCAAAACACTTCCGGAAGCTTCAATGAGTCCACCGATGAATGCAGCGGCTACTCCGACTTGCCAGGCCGTCAAGGGATTGTCGGTGATGATTTTGACCGGCAGGATCACCGCGAACAGGTACACAAACAGGATCGGCGTCGAGATGCCGTAGGGCAGAGCGGTAACATCAGACCGGTTTTCTTTTCGTGCAAGCCGATGGGCCTGGCGGGTATAGAAGCAAAGGCCCGCCAAAAGAGCGATTCCAAGTCCAGGAAGGATGCGGCCGAAAACTATTTGAGAGGGTATTTCGATCACGTTCATGCAGATGTACGCCGCAAGCACCATGTTGGCCAGGTTGTCGGCGAAAAGCGCCCAAAATCCATTGATGTCGTTTTTTGAAAACAACGGGTACCGAATTGTTTTCGAAGAATCGCCTTTCATGGTTTAACTCCGAGGTTTGTCCGTGATTTTCTTTTCGTTTGTTTCAGGGCGTGGTGTTGCGAACAAATCCGAAATCCGAACCCCGGTTTCCGGGTGCGAACGTTTCGTCATCGCGCGGTTTCGGTGATAGTCGTCCGCCGACTTGGTGGATGAATGTTTCCAGCCGAATGCGTTGAGAAGGACCTTCCGCTCCTCCGTACACGAGCGTGATGACAGGCACAAGCGGAGCATCTCTCTTGATTGCCCTGACGGCTGCGTCGCTGGCGATGCCCACCATGCAGTTCAGCCCGACAGCGTTTATCACTCCTGCTGCTCCTCTGTTGATGAAATCAACTATTTTTCCTACGTTTGAATGAAGGAGCGGGTTGGCCAGAGGACCTACATAAGGGGCGGCGAGTTCGGAAAGCCGGCTAGGCGAAGGTTCAACGCAGTGAGCTGCGAGATCCGGGCCGAGTTGCTCTCCAATTGCGTTGGCAAGGCTTTGAAGTCCTCCGCTGGTCAGCAATAAATAAAAAGCGGATCCAAGCTCTGTTCTTTTCCAGGAACGCACTGTTTCCCGGTAGCGGCAGAAATCTTCATAGCCGGCGAAATATGGATGCGGCCACACTTCGCAGCCCATTTCTTCGAGACGCCGGAACAAGTTCGCGTTACCGATGGAATTGATTCTTGTATAGATATCTCCTGCTATTCCGACGACCGGCAGCCTCGAACGGCGGGTCATAGGGACCTGCCGTAGCCTGCGGATACAGTCTCCCATGACCGCGGCCATGTCTCCACAATGCTCAACGGTGTTGGCTACGAGACGGATATTGTCTTCATGCACGGCATCAATGGTTCCGGGGTGCCGCTCGTACGGGCGGAACCTGCAGGATGCGATCATCAGCATGTCGGTGGCCAGCAATCCTTCGTAAAAAGAAACGATTCTTTTTATTCCGAACATTGATTCCATTTCGTGCACCGGAGGATCCCACACCGTGAGGTCGGATTCCCCCAACGACCTGAGCAGGTACCTGGCTGCGTCTCCGTACTGGGGCATGAGGCAAGGGTTGACCGTTCCGGGGATGAAAAAAACGTCTCCCGCGGAATACAAGCCGGATTCGACCAATTTGACCAGGTCGCCGGCCACGAGCCTGTAGGGGTGACACTCTTTTCCCGATCCTACTGTTTCCGCTTTTCTGACCGTGACCTCGTCCGAGGGAGGCAGCATTTTGACGTCCATTCCACCTCCCCGGAACACGGCCGCGAAAATGTGTGAATGGTCGCAAAAGAGCGGAACATGACACGTTCCCTTTTTTTTTGGCTGTCTGCGCAAAACAATGCTTCGCTTCTTTTTGTTTTTCCTACCGCGCCTGATGTGTTGATCAATTTCATCGTAAAATGCTTCCAGCCTGGTGACCAGGCCGGCTTCTCCGCGGTGTTCGTCGAATTCTAGCACGAGGTGAGGCCGATGCGACATGAGTTCGTTCAAGTGGTTCAGTGTGAAAGCGTCCGGGCCGCAACCGAAATTGGTTACCACGAGGGGATACAACCTTGGATCCTCTTCAATTCTCTGAAGGGCTCGGATCTGATCCCTGTTATACGCCCAGGGCAGTACGTTGAACCTGGAATCCAGTTCGATATCGCCGAGAGGGATCATATCCATCGGAATCGCCTTTAGACCGAGTCGTCTTAGATGGCGCGACAGGTCCAGGTTCAAATATGGGTCGTGACAGTTGTAGGGTTTTCCCATGACAACGACAGCGCGATCGAATTCGGTGTCTGCAAGAACTTTTCTTCCGATCGCTTCCCGGTTGTCGCGGAAATTGTTTTGAATCCGGATCGCCTTTTCAAGAGCGCTTCGGATTTCTTCGGGAGGCCTTTGCAGCATGGTGGAAAATTCCCTAACGGTCTCGTTTATGCCTTCCTCGTGTGCAAGACAGACATGGGGCGCCCAAATTTCAGAAGGTCTCAGGGTGCGCAACATGTCGGAGAGACTTTGTGCGAAAAGGCATGTGTGAGGTGAGTCCTTTTCGTTTCTCGGCGGAAGTTCCAGTACGTTGGGGAGAAGGATCCTTTCGATTCCGCCTGAGACCAGGTCGGCTGCATGTCCCGCGGCCGACTTGAGTGGAAGGCAAACCTCGGAAGGAAGGCCGTGGCTTCCGCTGTTCATCATGGACGGCGTCGTCGAACCTGACAGGACTGGTGTATAACCCAGTTCATCAAGAAAAGCCGCCCAAAGGGGGCCAAGTTCGAGGTTAAGCGATGCCATGGGAAGCCCGACTGTCGGCCGGTCCATCATTCGTGGACGGGATTGAGGAAGATGATCCGCAAGAAGTTCGGTTCTCAGGTCGAAGAGGTCCGTTGCTTCTCTTTCGGTCGCCTTGTCATGTTCAGAAGTCGCCGAAATGGGGATGGTTTTCCCGGTGGTTCCGGTTTTTTTCTCTTCGGTGTATGCATCCCTGGATGCGAACCGCTCGCATGCATCGCCGAAATGAGCCTTCCGGTCGCCTACGATTACCTGGTTTACCTGGCAGAGGTTCGGGCATCTACTGCACTCGAATGATTTCAACGTATAATTCTCGATCGCATCCAATCCGCGGAAAGACGATTTGTATTCGGGAAAGCGCATGATGTGCGACTTGTAAAACCTTTTTGCCAGCAAACCAGCGCCGATGGCGCCGGCAATCCGGTTTGCAGGGTGCACGTTTATCGAGCGGCCCAGAATCCGGCCGAAGGCAGCAACAACGGCTTCGTTGGAACCTGTGCCGCCTGAAAACACGATGTGTTCGCCGATTGGACGCCCGGCGACCACCCTGTCCAGGTAATTTTTTGCTATAGAATATGCAAGTCCCGCGCAGAGGTCGTCTACTTCAGCGCCGGATTGCATGGCCCGTACGATTTCAGTTTCCATGAAAACCGTGCAATGACTTCCGAGATCGTGTGGCCGCTTCGATCGAAAAGCCCGTTGGGAGAATTCCCCGATGATCTTGACTCCGAGTTGCTCGGCCTGTTCTTCCAGAAAAGATCCTGTGCCCGCGGAACATATCTTGTTCATCTCGAATGCATCCAGGTTTCCGCCACGCGCGCCGATGTACTTTGAATCCTGTCCTCCGATCTCGAATATGGTGTCTACATCGGGAACGTAAGCAGAGGCTGAAACCATCTGGGCTGTGATTTCATTGTGTACGACGTCGAGACCGAGCACTCGTCCCGCAAGGTGTCTTCCGCTGCCGGTTGCACCCGATGCTATCACCCGCAACCTATCTTCGAACCTGTCCCGGAGGATTCTCATCGTTTCGGCGAGCACCTCTACCGGTCGTCCTCTCGTAGGGAGATAAATTCCAAGATAGACTTCATCATCCGGCGACAACACGACCACATTGGTGCTGACCGAACCTACATCGATGCCGAGAAACGCAGAAATCTCGTTGCCATGGTCCAAAACTCCGATTCCGGGGTCCTCCGCTACTACATCATCCCTGTTCTTTTTGACGAATCTGATGTCCAACGGTTCATGTTCACCAACATCTTCTGATACAGTCCGGTCGCTTCTCGTTTCACCCGTTGCCATGGTCTGCATCTTGGAATCCGAAACGCTCAAATCGTTCAGATAAGTGGAGTGTTGCGAGAGCATTGCAGAAGATGAAAGCGGAGTCGGTTTCTTTTGAGGGGATGAGATCGATACAGCACTGCTTGAAGAGGTCAGATTCCGGACAAGAGTGTCCAGCGGAACCGGAGGTCCCGATTGTCCAAGCATTGCCGCACCTATGGCGCCGAACACTGAATGCAATGGATCCACAATCATCCCGCTTTCCTCGAGTTCCAGTACGCGGCGAAAAGCTCTCAGAAGGCCGGGGTTTGCGGATCCTCCGCCCGCAAAGGCAACCGGGGAATCAACCGTTCTGTGTCCGAGCACCGTGGAGGTGAATGTTCTTACAAGCGCCAGGCAAAGTCCGTATGCAATCTCTTCAACCGGAGCGCCTTTTTGTTGCAAATGGATCATGTCGGATTTTGCGAAGACGGAGCATCGACCTGCTATGGTCGCGCCGCGCTCGGCCAGCATCGCTGCTTGCGCGAGTTCCCGGATGGACATTTTCAGCCTTGCCGCCTGTTGTTCCAGGAATGTCCCTGATCCGGCCGCGCAAAGTCCGTTCAGCGCACAATCAACGACCAGACCTTCTTCTTCCGTGCGACCCAGCTTGATAAACTTGGTGAACTGTCCTCCCAGATCCAGAATGCTTCTTGCCTTGGGATGAAACCTGCGGACTGCTGTTGAAACCGCCAGGACCTCGTTTATCCTCTCGGCAGGAATTCTGTTGGTGAAAAGATCTCCGGAAAAACCGGTAACAGCGCAATGAACTTTGTGTCCGCACTTCTCCATGATTTCATCCACGCTAGGGTTCGATCCTGAAAAAATGTCTTCTTCCAGCATCCGCGCCAACGTGAGCAGGGGCCGGCCTCTTGTCGACCGCGATCCGTGAATCGGCGTTTCAAACCTTCTTCCTGTCGGAGAGCTGGTGGATTGTTCTTCGTCTTGGACCACGAGGGCCACATGCACCGCGGTGGAGCCTATGTCGATCCCGAGGATCCCACGGTTAGATAAATGCCGGCCGGTTGTTCCGGTGACGTTCATAATTCTTTATCCTTTCGGTTCATCCGGTTCATTAAAAACCGTTTGATTCATATCTGTAGATAAAACGCCGAAAAAAGACAAAAAATCAAGTCTGCAAGGTGACATGAACAGGGTTGTCGCTAATCAAGGTCCTCAAAATAAATATGCACTTATGCAGGTTCTCTTCATCGGTGCTAAACATTGTGGCCTATCACACGGTTGGCTTTTGCTCTGATTTTATTGTCAAGCCGGTCCAGATTTAGGGTTGATTAATTTACTATCACTCACTATTTTTAGATAAATGAAATGTTTGTTCGCTTTTTGCTGTGAGTTGTTCGACGAAAATATCAACAAATCCGCTAGTATTTGAGCATAACATTTCAACGACTAAAATAGCCTAGAAAGGAGAACATCAAATGAAAAGACTATTTGGACTTTTAACAGCGTTGTTATTGATAATGACCGTTGGAGCATGTGGGGGTGACGATCCGAAGACGGTTGAATGCGATCCTCCTTGCGATGAAAATGCATGCGAGCATTGCGTGGAAGGGGAGTGCGTTACCTTTTGTGAAGGTGATCAGATTTGCGACGGCGCGGGAAATTGCGTGGACCCGACCGAAGTTTGCGATCCGCCCTGCGACGGAGACGCTTGCGAGCACTGTGTGGAAGGCGAGTGCGTGTCCTATTGTGGCGTTAATGAAGTCTGTGATGGGGAAGGAAATTGCGTTGACATAACCGAACTTTGCGATCCGCCCTGTGACGGAAATGCTTGCGAGCACTGCGTGGAAGGAGAGTGCGTTTCTTATTGCGAAGGGGATGAAGTCTGTGATGGGGAAGGAAATTGCGTTGACATAACCGAGCTTTGCGATCCGCCCTGTGACGGAAATGCTTGCGAGCACTGCGTGGAAGGAGAGTGCGTTACTTTCTGCGAATTCGACGAGGAATGCGACGGCGAAGGAAATTGCGTGGATCTTGGAGAAGCGGAGATCGGCGGACGTTGCGTGGAAGATGATCATTGCAGCGATGAAGGAGCGTTTTGCTTGAACGAGCTGCTTTCCGGGCTTCCGGGAGGTTTTTGCACAAGGGATTGCTTTGACATGGATTGTCCTGCCGGGAGCGAGTGTATAGCCGTAGGATGGTTTTACCTGTGCATGCCTCTGTGCACCCCGGGAGAAGCGGATTGTCGCGATGGGTACCGTTGCTTTGATGTGGGAGAAGGCATGGGAGCTTGCTGGGGTAGCTGCGACAACGATTCCCAGTGCACCTGGACGGGCTTTTGCAACTACGACCCGGACGATGATTCGGGATACTGCGATTGCCCGGAGGGCACTCACGTCGACACAGATGCTCTTGAATGTGCTTACAACGATTGTGATTACCTGGCATGCGAAAACATGAACATGACTTGTGATCCCACCGGTGGTTGTGAAGGCAATTGTGCTTTGTGCGACGGATGCCTGGACAACGATTACGTGGAGTCCGACAATCATTGCTATCCCGCTGACGCGTACTGGGGCGGACCGTGCGAAAAGGACGCTGATTGTCCCGGAACCGGCATGCCCGGTGAGGACACATTCTGCTTAGAGTTTACCGGCGGATTTTGTTTACAGGAGGACGGCCCGGACTTCGTGGCCGAGGGTGATCCCTGTGCCGGCGATCCGTCCAGTATCGGTTTCATAGAAGAGTCGAATGGTGTGTTTTATGAGCTCTGTGTTCAGAGCTGCGATGATGATAACCATTGCCGTCCCGGTTACCGCTGCGAGGATGCCACGATGACCGGGGATATCACCATTTGTATACCCATCACTGATTGTGAAAATGTGGGTTGCAACGACGCAGCGGGAATCATGTACTGTGCTGATTCCGGCCGGTGCTGGTTTGACGGATGCTTGGCCGATCCTTGCGCAGGTGTTCCCGATTCCGACGGAACCTGCCTCAATGTGGGAGACGATTATCAGTGCGGTTGTGACGAAGGATATTTCTGGGACGATGAGACAAAATCCTGTGTGCTTTTTGTCTGCGATGCCGATGATCTTGGAACCTGGGATGGAACTACAATCACCAGAACAGGAGATTCCTGCGACGGCAGTCAGATTTACGGAAATGTATCCCTTGCCTGTACAGGTTACCCGGCGGCGGGACATGAGCTTGTGTACAGTTTGGCCGTGCCTGACGGGGACACCATTGTAATTACACAAACCCCCGTGCATGGAAACAATCAGGACTCTTCTCTGTACATTTTAGAAGAATGTATAGATTTGGACGGCTTGACCTGTCTCGAAGGCGCTGACGACACCTTTGGGGGTGAAGCCGAAACCCTTACCTGGACGAACAACACCGGGGATACGAAAACCATATTTATCATTGCTGATTCCTATTCAGGTTGCGGACCGATTGAACTGACGATCGAGTAAATGGAAGTTTTGTGTTGGGGCGGTTTCTGTTTGGACCGATACTCCTTAGACCGGCCTGCCTTTTTTCATTGAAACCGGCAATGGAGCAGATGAGGATAGCCGTCGTTCAGTGAAGCTTCTATTGACCAGGTGTTTTCGAAATCCCAGTTTGCGTTTTCATAGACAACTTGATTCTTCATTTCTTCAGTTGTTAAACCCTGGCCCGCGCCGCTTTCGGTAAGCCCCGATGTTTGAGTGTCCCAGAAGCTCGCCTGTACCGACGCGGTGGATTCATCCGCGCCTATCAAGCCTCCGGTGTCCGATCCTCCGCTTACCTTGGACGTGGCATAGGAATTGAAAACAATTCCGTAGTTTCTTCCCGCCAACCCTCCGATCCTGGAACCCGAACCTTGCACTTCACCTCTGGAGTATGAATCGTAAACCGCTGTGTTTTCATCTTCACCGCCCGATCGGCCCACCAGCCCCCCTGAATTGGAGTCTCCGTTCACGCTGCCGTTCGCGAAAGTTTGTATTAACTGAGTATGGTCACCTGTCCTGCCCACCAGTCCGCCCGAGTTTGAACCAGTCCCGTCCGACCAATCATGGGTTACGTCGGCTGAAGAACTGCTTCGAATGATCAAGGATCGTCCGCCGGCCCGGCCGACCAATCCGCCCACGTTGTACTGCCCGGACGAAAAGACCTTCCCTGTTGAACGGCAATCGGAAATGTATGTGTTTTCGATTTCTCCTGCCAGAGCGCCCGCGCGACTTCCAGTGGTCGAGATGTCTACATCCAACAGGCTCAGGTTGGAGATGAATCCGGTTTCAACGTGTCCGAACAAACCGACCCTCGCGGTCGAACGGTTTATTCTAAGTCCCTTTATGGAGTGTCCCCTGCCGTCAAGTGAGCCGGTGAAAGGAGCTTCTGTTTCGCCTATGGGCTCCCATCCGTCTCCCGAGTTGTAGTCGTCGTATCCGGGGGTGTTTTCATCGAGGTCATTCATCAAGATGAAATTTCCATCCAGATTGTATCGCACGTTGTTCAGATCGTGCCAGTCATGAACCGCGGTTATTATTTCCATTACGTATTCGGAATATCCGGCAACTTCTCTCCACTCTCCGGTATGAGTTCTGAAACGCAGCGTAATCGTGGTGGTTCCGTTTTCCCGCTTGATCGTCAAGAATATTCCACCGCCGGTGTCGTTTGCGACCGCTCCCGGGCTGACATCCACCACGCCCAGACCCCGGTAGTTCTCGTTCAGCCTCCATGCGTGGTTATGGCCGCGGATCCAGAGCGGAATATTGTAGTTGTCCCAATCCTCCTGAAGCCATCCTCGTCTGTTCAGATCCCAGAAACAAGGGCCGTCGTCGCTGGGATTCTCGTAATACCGCCATAACCCCTGGTGGGTCAGGAGAACCGTCGGTATGCCGGGATCCCCATCCAACTCCGCTTTGAACCAGTCATTTTGATCCTGCATCAAGTTCTTTTCGGTTTGGTAGGCTTCTATAACGTCTCCGTTGTTCCAGCTGCCGTCGTCGGAAACAGCAATGAACCGCACGCCTCCGGCGATAAACGAGAAATACGTTCTTTCCTTTACCCGCGCTCCGGTCCCATGCCTGTCGAAATCGTGGTTGCCCAAGACATCTTCCCATGGATGGTTCAATTCGTTCATTGCGTCTTCGTAGTCTTCAAGATGGTCCGGGCTGTCGTGAACGAAATCCCCCAGCATGAGCGCCCACGAGGAAATTCCCAAGTCATTGATATCGTCCACGGCTGCATAAAGATTTGAAAGAGCGTTTAACTCGCCGTCTCGGTGTGAGCCGATATGAGCATCAGCTGCAAGCCACCAAGTTTCTTCAAAATCCGTGTGAGGTGAATCAGGATCTTGGACGCAATCCTCGCCGTCCCACAAGTAACCGTTGTCACAAATGAACCTGCATTCGGTTGAAGAGGGTTCTTCATTGTACACACCCGTGTTGGGGGGTATCCACTCTTCGCCGTTCCAAGTCTGGTCGATCTCCGAAGCAGTGTTCCACGAAGCATGGGCGGGAAGGCCGGAGCATTCTTGTCCCGACCTTGTTCCGACCAAACACTCCGAGCCGTCCCACGTATGGTTTTCATTGCAGATGAATCTGCACTCGGTTGAAGAAGGTTCTTCGTTGTACACACCCGTGGCGGAAGGTATCCACTCTTCACCGTCCCAAGTTTGGTCGATTTCCGAAGCGGTGTTCCAGGAGGCGCCCTCTGGGAGACCCGTACACGGTTGTCTTTCCCGCAAAGAGTCTACGCATTCCGCGCCGTCCCAAAAAGTGCCGGGCGCACATTCGTCTTTGGAGCTTTTACAGGATATCGCGGAAACTATAAGCACGGAAGCAATGCACGCGGCGATGAAAAACGCCGGAACAAAATGTATCCGCCTTTTGCCTTGTTTGTGCTTTTTCATAAACCACCTCGAAATGGGGAGTCCGCTGTAGGGCTGACTCAATGACAAGCTTCAAAAAAACAACAATTATTTTAACTCAAATATACGACTGGAGCTAAGAGAAAGAACGGAAACTCCGGATAAATCGGTCTTTTTGTTTTTGCAGGATGTTTCCGGGTCGAAGCGGGATTGTTCAGTGCAATCCCCTGTAGCCGAAATAGAAACCGACCAGGATGATCATAACGCCGGTAATTCTGCGCATGTATTCCATTACGCGGACGGTTTTTTTGTTTTCTACAAGAGATTTGGCAGCGCCCATGGAAGTTCCGGCCGCCATTATCAGTATACTGTGGCCCAACGCGTAAACAAAGAGGAGAAGGCCTCCCCACCAAAGTGAAGAACCTGAACCTGCTAAGTAAGTGAGCAAAACGACAAGTATGGGCGCTATGCATGGGGCTGAAACTACCCCGAAAATAAGTCCCATGACAAACCCGCCCAGAAAACCTTTCGTCTTTGTCGGGACCTTGTTTCCAAGTGATGGTATCGGTATCGTGACAAGACCCGTCAAGTGAAGACCCATCAACACGCAGACTCCAGCCACGATCCAGGTCCAGACCCCTGAAATGTTTTTGTACAGACCCCCAGCGGAAGCGGCCAATATTCCAAGCAATGTGAAGGTAATCGACAAACCCAAGACGAATGTCCCGGAAAGGAGAAAAGATCTCAAAACTTTTCGTTTGTCTTCCCCATCGTCGGCTACGAGGCCCATCATCATTGGAATCATGGCGAGAACGCAGGGACTTGACGCTGTCAACACGCCTCCCATGAATACAGCGGCAAGAGCGAGCCATGGGTTTGTATGTATGTATTGGCTCATATTGGACAGAAAATCACCGAACATGGAACAGCCTCAATGGATCCGGAATACGATTAATCCGCGCAGTCTTCGAGCAGGCGGCTGGCGCAGCCGAAAAAATTCACCACGCACGGAGTCAGCAGGCTATAATACACGATGTTTCCTTCACGCCGATCATCCACTATTTTGTGGGCTCTCAACACGGCAAGGTGTTTCGATACGGTTGACCGGTCCGTTCCTACCAGTGCGGTCAAATCGCCAACCGAGCATTCTCCCCGGGAGAGCCGGTCGATGATCTTGAGACGCGATTCGTTGGCAAGTGCCTTTAAAACTCTGGCCTGCTTTTTGAAAACATTCTCGGATTTGCAATTCATGGTTTTCTCCGGCGAAGTCAAACCTATTCACGGAGATGGATGAGTTGTCAAGATATTGTGGACCATGTTCAAGACAAAGATGCTCCGCAAAAAGCGTCGAGCGAAGCACTGTCGATGTTGAGTCTCATCACACAATTTTCATTCAGCCTGGTTTTGCTGTTCAGTCGGTGGATTATAATGTTGATTGTTTTCTGCGTGTCACTTTTTTTGAAGTAAGAAAGAGTCTTGTTTGCTTGCTAGTATAAGGGGTTTGGAAAGAATCCGAATTAATACGCAAAAAAGTGAGAATTAATTTTCAACGACTAAAAATTGCATAGAAAGGTGAACCTGAAATGAAAAGACTGTGTGGAATTATAACGGCGTTGGGAGCGTGCGGTGGTGACGATCCGAAGCACGTTGAATGCGACCCGCTTTGCCACGGAGATGTATGCGAGCCTTGTGTGGAAAGCGAGTGCGTTACTTGTTGCGAGGTGAACGAGGAACGCGACGACGAAGTCATTGGGCCGCGTGTAGCCGTCCCGGAGTAGTCAAGGAAGATATGGTTTTCTCTACCTCTTTGCTGTGCTCCGGTTGAGTCAGCCCTAAAGCTCGCTCTGGTAATCAGACCCGAAAAAAGATATAGTTATGTGAAGGGATTGTGTTTTTTCTCAATGCTTATGTGAAATGGTGATGGCATGGTGGACCGCGCCTCCATTTATTCATGTTTTTTGATTGCTTGTTGTGGGTTTTTTGTAGGTTGTACGACAATGTTCCAAGGCGATGACCATGGGGACGGAGGTTCGGATGCGACTTCCGCGGTCTGCGGAAACGGTGTTATCGAGGAAGGCGAAGAATGTGACGACGGCAACACGGAAGACAATGACGGTTGCGATTCGGCTTGCAGGGTCGAGGTGGGGTGGCTTTGCGAGGGGGAGCCAAGCATCTGCAAGTACACATGTGGCGACGGGATAAAACAGGAGTGGGAGGAATGTGACGGGGTGGACCTTGGAGGGCAGACCTGCGAATCGCTCGGCATGGGGTTTTCGGGAGGGGATCTTTCATGTACGGAAGACTGCCGCCTGAACACTTTTAACTGCATTCTTCCTCATTGCGGCGACGGGGTTCTGGATCTGGGGGAAGAGTGCGATCATGGGGAGAATAACTCGAATGAAGGCGAATGCTTGGTGAATTGCAGAAGAGCGGTGTGCGGCGACGGATTCGTATGGGAGGGCGTGGAGGAGTGTGATGACGGTCCGGATAATTCGGACACTCAACCGGGGGCGTGCCGCACGGATTGCACCCTTGCTCGTTGCGGCGACGGCGTGGTGGATCCGGGTGAAGAATGCGATGACGGGCCGGACAACTCGAACACTCAACCCGGCGCGTGCCGCACGAATTGTGTTCTGCCTTATTGCGGCGACGGCGTGGTTGACCCCTGGGAGGAGTGCGAATGGGGCAGCACTTCGTGCATGACTACGTGCGGCACGATAGGCACGACGTATTGTGAGTCATGCAGTTGGGGTTATTGTTATCCTCCGGTTGAAGTGTGCAACGGGGTGGACGATGATTGTGACGGCATGACCGATATGCTATCTTGTATGAATGTTGTCTACAGGTTCTACAACCCGGACACCGGAGATCACATGTACAAGGTCAATAATACAACACCGGATCCCGGCTATGTCAGCGAGACCTTCAACCGATGGTATGTATACAAGACCAATGTTCCGGGCACTATGGAGTTGTTTCAACGGTTCAACGGCACCAATCATTTTCTGACAGGTAATCCGAACGAAGGAGATCATCTTGGTTACTGGACCGTTACAAGTATTGGATATATCGGCCGAAATAATGTCCAACCCTGGGAAGCCGCAGGCATGTCGTATTCCAAGCAGTGCCGATACTACAATAACCAGATCGGAGACCATGTCAGCTATATCGAAGTCGATCCGGAAGACATCCCCGAGGGGTACGTGTTGGAATTCTGTGCGCACTACTGGTGGGGATTTCAGTGATGTGATAAAACGGACAATCGAAACAGGGGCCGGGTCAAAGGATAACCAAACATGTATTTTCCGGTAGCCGGAATCGAAACTTCCGCTTGGATTCCCTTTGCAGCCGGTTTTGCGGTTGCGCTTTTTTGCTCGGTTGGGGGGCTTTCGGGGGCCAACCTGTTGTTGCCGTTTCAGATGAGTGTGCTGGGTTTTGTGACTCCGGCCGTGACTTCCACCAATCACATATTCAACGCGGCCGCTATTCCGAGCGGGGTTTATCGTTACATAAAAGAGGGCCGGATGATCTGGCCGCTCACGATAGTCATAATATCCGGCACATTGCCGGGAGTATTTATCGGCGTTATATTCAGGGTGAAATACCTCGCCGATCCAACGCACTTCAAAGTCTTCGCCGGGTTTGTATTGTTATACATCGGCTATATGCTGGTTCGTGCGTTGCTGAGGAGGACACCTTCGGGTTTGGAAAAGGTGTGTTCCGAAAAACGCTTCCGCGAACTTGTGAGCGATTCGAAAAGCAACGAAAAGAACGAGAAAGCGGTTTTACCTTCGGTTTCTTTGAAACATTTCGGATTGAAAAGCATTGATTACGAGTTCTGCGGTGAAAACGTGAGCGCTCCGACCATGGGCATTTTTGCGCTCAGCGCGGTTGTGGGCGTCGTCGGTGGTATATACGGAATAGGCGGTGGAGCGATTATCGCTCCCTTTTTTGTAGCCGTGTTCCGGATGCCTATATACACGATTGCAGGGGCGTGCTTGATGGGGACCTTTATAACATCCGTAGCGGCGGTCATTTTATACCAGCTTGTAGCGGTTTTCTATCCGGAGGCCGGAGCGGCTCCCGACTGGATGCTCGGACTCTTGATGGGAGGGGGAGGAATGATAGGCATGTACGTTGGCGCACGCGTTCAGAAACATATAAGAGCCGAATACATCAAGTGGATGCTGGCGTCTGTTCTTGTCTTCGCCGGTATGCGCTATCTTTTGGGTCCGTTTTTTTGACCGTTCCGAATGTCCGGCTGCACAGGCTGCTATGCAGGCATCTGAGTTATCTTTTCCAAATGCACGGCACCCGGATATGTGATTGTCAGGTGGGTTGCTCTGTGGGGCGTAAAAGCAAATCGTGGTATTCCACGTGGTCCGGTTGAGACAGGAGAAAGAGCACGGCCCGGGACATGTCTTCAGGTTGAAGACAAGGGTAGGCAGAATAGATTTCGCGTCCTTTTTCCTCGTCCTCGTGGAACTTTCCGGCGAATTCGGTTTCCACGAACCCTGGGCTCAGCGCTGTGACACGTACTCGGCTTTTCGCTGCCCGGAGTTCCCGGCGGAGTCCTTCGGTCATGGCCTTGACCGCGTGCTTAGCGCCCGCGTAAACAGCTCCTTCGAAAGTGATTCTATGGCCTGACATGGATGAGATGTGTATGACGTATCCATCCGCTTTCCTTTTGACCATGGATGCTACTGCCTCCCTGGTGCAAACACATAGCGCCAGAACATTCACATCCAGTGTTTCCTTCCACTTGAGGGTGTCGCCGGAAATCAAGGGCTCCCGGTATCCGATGCCCGCGTTGTTTACGAGCACGTCGACCGGGCCGAGAGTTTTCTCTATAGACGAAAACAGCTCGGGTATGCTTTCCGCGTTCCTCAGATCCCAGGGAAAAGGAAAAAAAAGCTCACCGGTTTCTCCAAGAGATCGTTTTGTTTCTTCCAGCTTTTCTTTTCTCCGGGCCACCGCTGCAGTCTTCATGCCGGCTACTGCGAGGTCGGCAGCGATTTGTCTTCCAATGCCGCTGGACGCTCCCGTCACAACCGCTGTGCGTCCCTTCCATTTTGCAAGCTCAGATGTCATTTTATTCTCTCTTGTTTCATTATGTGCAGTGATCTGTGTCGAGAAATACCGCATTCAGGGAGAAAAATTCTGCACCGCCCAGACCGCTCCTCCCGAAGTCGTGTAGAAACCGCAGGCGACTTTATTGTAATTGGTGTTGGACATGTTGATGTAATGACCGTGCTCGGAAAATGGTTCACCCGGGCCCTCGTCCCACATCATTTGCAGGCAGCCTTGGAGAACCTGGCTCACAGAACCCCAGCCGGGACATTCGTTTTGGGCGGAGCCGCGTGGGCTGCAGATGTTGGCCTGGAACCCCGCGTGCGGTCCATGGGTGGAATCGTACTCGGCTTGTTCGTCCGCGCACGCTTCCCCTTCGGGCCATCGTTCCAGGGGAGGAAGACACTGGCATTCCCATCTGAACTGGTTTATCCGGGCAACACAGTCCGCGTATTTATCTCCGGTGTCCGGAACCGGCATGGGCTGGCAACCCGGTATCGGCTCTGCAAGCGGACCGCTTTCACATGGGTTTGTTTCCGCGTCCGGTCCGACATGCGTTGCATCGGGACCCGTGGCATGACCATCCGTTTGCGAACCGTCGATTGTGCCGATACTGCCGTCTACAAGTGATTCGTCTGCATCATCGCCGCCGCATCCATTGAAAAAACACAGCATCGATCCTGCGACAACAGCAAAACCCCATTTTTTGATCACAGATCGGAGGGAGTTCATCGAATCATCCTTTTCAAAGATTTATCCATGATGTTCAGCTTATCCTTTATCGCATTTTCGAGTTTTAAAATCCATACCATGTTAAACTTTGAAGGATTCGTTCACTCAAACACGATGATGATTGAAAGAGTAGGAAAAACAAAGTTGCTTTTCAATTAGAGAAAAGGGGGAGAAGAGTGAAATTGTGACTCTAAAAGTTCCAGTGAGTATGCCACATCTCATCCACGAAGTCGCTGCGCGAGGTGGCATATGGGTGGGCGCCCCCGGTGGGCCCATAGGAGTCATGAATAATACTCTCGTCCTCGTACATCCACCGGATTGTATAGGGCACATAAGCTTCGATATGTACGGAGTCGAGGGCCTCGAAGGCCCATGAGGCGAAACTGAATCCCACCATTGAGACACTGTGCATTCGTTTGTATGTATTGGGTGCGTTTTGCTGCAATGCATCCCACTCGCTCGGATGCAGCTCCTCGTGACCATCCGTGTCCCCCGTGCCCGGTGAATAGAAGACAGGACGCTCTCCGGTACGAGCATAATATCCTGTCCAGGTATCTTGTTCATCAAAAGAGCTCGGCCCGCCGAGCAGCACTCCGGTGCGGCTGAGGATACCTTCCTCTCCAAAGACGGCGCTTCCCTGGCTGCGAATCGACCCGAAATAGACCTTGTGCTGGTGATACTCAGGGCTGTTGTGACTTCCTTGGGTCCACATCGAGCGCATGTCGGCCCTGTCGAACATGATGCCGGCAAAGACGATGGGCCAAAAATAGTTATATGCTCCTTCGCCCGGGCTTTGTTGCATGGTGTAGTAGTCGATCGCTACCTGCAAATAGTTGACCACCAGCTCTTCAATATCCGCTATATCCGATGAAAGCACCACCGCTGCATGGCTGAGCAGACGCGCCACGTCCTGATGATAAGAGGGGCTGTTTTCGAGAGGCATGATGTGGCGGTGCGTCCAACCTGCGCCGTGCAGCAGCCATGGTCGCTCGAAGCGGCCTGCCAAGGCGATGGGGTCAGGGGCCGAGGCCGTGACCGCCAATCCAGGCAAACGATCCCAGCGGATGTCGTGATAATTGAACATGTACTTATCTTCACCTATGAGACCCGGCCGAAAAGAACCTGGTCGAGGTGGCTCAGATAGCACGGTCAGCACCGCCGCCGTCTGCAGAGCCGGACGCAATGGCTCGTCGAAAGGCTCGCGCGAAATGGTGGACACCAAGGATGCATCAGGCTCGATGTCTAGGGGAAAGTGTGCCCGATAGTCTTCGTGATAGCCGACGTTCCAGTGGGTGGTGCGGGAATCGTAGGCCTGGCGCCCGTTGGGCGGGTTTAGCATTGAGCCGTTGAGCTGCCAGCCGTTACTGCTGGTGGCACCGGGCTCTACCGCTGTGACAGTGATCGGCCCCTGTACCCAGTAGTCGCCTGTTACGAAGCGCCCGTAGGGCACCTCGGCGGCGAAGTGCCAAGTGATGCCATGTTGCGAGAGACTATCGGTGACGCCCTCCGCCTGGCAGGGTCCGCAATCAAGTTCTCCACCGCAGCCGTCGTCCCAGATGCCGCACTCATGACCGAGCTCGGCACAGTCGGCGGCTTGGCAAGAGGAACCGTCAGGCAGTGGGGCAGCATCGCCCCCGTCAGTCGTGCCCGCGTCGCCATTGCCGGGCTGTTGCTCGATCGCCCCTTGACCGCAGGCTGTGATCGCCAAACAAGCGAGCACGGCCAACTTTGATGACACCATATTTCCTCTTTCTGTTAAAAGGGCTCTTTGTTGTTCAACCCATGTAAAGAGTATGAAAAACAAAGTTGCTTTTCAATTACAAAACTTTCCGAATCAAACCAGGTCTCCGCAATGGCGCTTCCAGCGTTTGTTTTAATGGCCTGACGACGGTTGCCCCGATCTGAGCGCAGGGTCGATTTCACGTCCGCGTTTGTCCCTCCGGAAATAGCATTCAGCATGCCTACCCGGTTCAGAACAGAATTTGATGCACTTGAAGCGAGGAGAGATTCGGAGGCCCTGCTGAAAGTGCACACCATTTAGCTGGACATTGGAACGGATGAGTTACAAAATGTCGGGAACGATCCTTTGTGGATCGTGCCAAAAGGAGGCTTGATTCTGAGAATACGTAAGGCAGTTAATGAACACTTCCTGTTTGTGATTATATTTAGCGCGGGTGTGCTGTCTTTTGGAGGTTGTCCGGGTAGAAATCGACCTGCAGGAAATGCGAATCAAGAGACGGTAGGGAGTGATGAAAAAGTCGCTTTGGAGGGTAATGTTTCGTCCTCTATAGCGGGGTCGGTGTTTGTACTCTCTAATCCTGCTTCCATGTACAATCCTTCCGACAGTGGAAGGGGTTCGGGTATGAGTTCGGGAATACAAGGGCCTGTGGAACGGCGGGTGTACAAAATGGCGGCCCGGAAAGCGCGTGCTCTTGGAAAGCGCGGACCGGTTGTTGACCCGAGGTTGGCGACATTTGCCTCCGACTTCGCACGATTGCCGAGAGAAGCGCAGAACTCGGATAGTGTGCTGGCTTTCTTGAATTCAGGCCGTGGCCTTGTTGAACCTGCACCCTTGATATTGATGGTATCTGCTAATGACGCCACTGGGGAAGCCTCCATTGGTGTTTTGAAAAAGAGACTTTCATCGATTCTGGCTTCACGTCGTTTTGCCGGGATGGGGGCGGCGTTTATTCAGGTTGAAGGAGTTGGATACAGGCTGGTGGTTGTTTTTCAGGAATCCTATGTGTCCACGGATCCCATACCCCGCAAAATAGACTGCGGCGCCAGGGTGGAGTTTGATGCAAGGATTGACGATGGTTTTAAGAAACCATCGCTTTTCGTGACTTTGCCTGATGGAGAAACCTGGCACCAGGTGCTCAGATTGCGGGGAAAGGGGAGGGTTCGTATCCCGCTGACCCTGGACAAGGGCCCAGGCCGCTACCAGGTCGAGTTGCTGGCGGAAGGTTCGGCCGGGCCTACGGTATTGGCCAATTTTCCGGTTTTTTGCGGGCTGGATCCGCCTTCAAGCATTCAGCTTCCTGAACGAAAGGAAGAAAAGAAAACCGAAAAACCGGGCTCCGAGTCGCCGGGGGACATTGAGACATGGTTGTTTGACATGACCAACCGGGAGAGGAGTAAGGCGGGTCTCAGGCTGTTGAAGAGAAAACGTACTCTTGTTCTTCTGGCAAGGAATCACAGCGCGGAAATGTGCAGGACCGGGCGGTTCGGGCATTACTCGCCCGACACCGGCAGCGCGGCGGACCGGTTGCGCGAAGCGGGTTATCGGCCGCAGAAGGTTGGGGAGAACGTGGCCCAGGCCCGCTCCAAAGAAGCCGCTCACAGCGCTTTGATGGGAAGCCCGAGCCACAGGGCGAATATACTCAATCCTAAACTGACCCATGTGGGAATCGGGGTGGTTGTTTGTGAAACTGACGCAGGTTCCATCCAACTTTTCGTGACGCAAAAATTCATGCTCCCATGAATCGGTTTTCTGCCGGTTGTTGAAAAGCGCACGCTGCATGCCGGGTTGTGCAGCAGCTGTAGTCGGATGGGGCTTGAATAACTGTTGTCATTGGAGCGCGATGAGTTGAAGTTGGACAGCGGTGGTGTTGGATGCTTTCTGGTCCCTGACCCTTGTAACCACTTTCACAAGGTTTCTGTATGATGAAACCAGGCCGGTTCCCAGCAGGACAACGGTTTTGCCTTCACCTTCGCCTTCTCCTGCAACGTCCATGTTGGAAGAAGTCCCTTTTGTATTGATCTTCGTGTTGACTTTCAATTCCATGGCGGGTCCGAATTTTCCCTCTGAAACGGATACCACCGTATAGCGGTTTGACATGTTTGTTTTCAGGAGAGATCGGGCAAGGCCACCATCCTGTTGCATTGTAAATGCATTGGTCTGTTCCCATACGGCGCCCGTGCCCATGGGTTGAAGAGGGTAGACAGGATGAAGTTTCGGCAGCGATCGGCTCAAGTCTTCCATGTAGCTCTTCCGAATATCCTCGGATGGCGCGTGTTCAAGTTCCGTCATCAAACCTCTCGGTGTCAGCAGCACAGTAAAAAAGATCCGGCCGAGAGTTTGTTCGAGTATCCCGGTTTCCATTTCCAGTCTCTTGGGAAATTCGATTTTGATGTCTTCCAGGTCGTAGCGGACTGAAAAGCCTTCTCTGTGTCTTGAATCACCGGGATCGACAAGTTTCGTGGATTCCTTCGATGAAATGTCTTTATCAATGACCAGATCCAGTTCTGAAAGATCAACCGTCCTGGGTTCACCGATTGTCTGCCGCAGTTTGAATCGGTAGATCACTTCAAACGCTCCTACCGGGTGCGGAGCTTCGGTGAGCTGCCTTATTTCGCCGGAATAGACAGCGGAAGTCACCTGTCGGAGATTGTACCTGAGCAGGTGTCTCGGTTTGTCGCCCGCGGAATGAATTGAAAGCTCAACTACTGGACGAGAATCCGCGGCGTGTTGGGTTTCGACGGGCTGATGTTCAGCGTTTTTCTCGTTTTCAACACCGGGTTTCCGATCACCCGGTTCAGGCTGCTCAATGTTGTCATTGCCGGTGGAATCCTGCACCCCATCCGTTTTTTCGTTTGTGGTGGTCGTGCCTGATGATTCGGTTGCTTGGACTTTTTCCGAACGATCTTCAACAGATTCGGCCGAGCCTGAGTCGCTTTCGGATCTACAACCGGTAAAAATCAAACCAATGGCACACATCAAAATTGCAGGGAATTTCATTTTCGCCATCATGTAGTTCATATCCTGGAGACCAACCTTGGTTCTTCCTTATTGATTGTTTTTGTTGTTCAAACCTTTGCGTGGATATCCATTTTCGTCGTATCCGATTTCCGCATGAGTTATTTCATCATACAAAGAAGCCGCCGCCTCTTTCAAGTTAAGATTTTGTCTTGCCGGTAAGCTTTGTTGGGATGATTGTGGTGCTGAAATATCCGGAATTTTTGTTTTTATTGTTACAGCACTACAAAAACGTCTTTCCTTTATCTGGATGGGGTGCTACATTATCAAGTGTGGCACAGATGACGTACCTCGGGCAGTCAGCACATCGCCGGAGGGGACATTTGCGAGTTTCCCCATTTACGATTTCGTTTAGTTTCCCAAACAGCGTGGATTATGTGACACGAGGCGTCGTCGTAGATCGGGAATACCAGGAGATGGTTTTATGTTGGAATTGAGGCAACAATTAAAGCTCACCCAGCAATTGGTGATGACTCCGCAGCTGCAGCAGGCCATCAAGCTTTTGCAGCTTTCCCGTATGGAGCTTGCAGATGTGATGCACAAGGAGATGCTGGAAAATCCTGTCTTGGAAGAAGGGCAAGAATCAACGGAATCCGGCGGCGAAAGCAGGATGGATTCCTCTGGTGAAAATGAGGCCCCGGACTTGGGCAGAGAAGACAGGATAAAAGAGGTAAAGGGAGACGAAAGCGCAGCCAGGGAAGTTGACTGGGACGCGTACCTGGAGAATTATACAATGTCTCCCCGGGCGCCCATGATGAAGAGCGATGCGGAGGATTTGCCGGGCATAGAGGCGACATACAGCCGCAAACCTTCATTGGCCGAACATCTCATCTGGCAGATGAAGATGTCTAATTTTTCGGAGAGAGAATATGATGTGGGCTCCGAAATCATCGGAAACCTGGGTCCTGACGGTTATCTTCGAGAGCCTTCTATTGTGGACATAGCTGAGACAGCGGGCGTGAACATGGAAGAGGCGGAATCGGTTCTGAAAAAGATCCAAAGTTTCGATCCCGTGGGGGTTGCGGCCCGTAACTTGAGTGAGTGCTTGATAATACAGGCGCAGCACATGGGAGAAGATTCGGATCTCCTGATTAAAATGGTGACCGAACGCATAGGAGATCTGGAAAAGAGGAACTATCCCGCCATAGCCAAGGCTTTGGGGGTCAGCTTGGAAGAGGTTTATGAAACGGCAAAGCTCATTTCAAGGTTGGATCCCAAGCCGGGCAGACATTACTCGACAGAGGATCCTCACTACATAACCCCTGATGTTTACGTGCACAAGGTCGGTGATTCTTATTTTGTGGTGCCGAACGATGACGGTATGCCCAAGCTCAAAATTTCGGGGTATTACCTGCGGGCCATGAAGGAGGGAGGTGAAAACGCCCGCCAATATGTTCAGGAGAAGTTGAGGTCGGCTCAGTGGCTGATAAGGTCGATTCAGCAGAGACAACGGACTATCATAAGGGTTACCGAGAGTATAGTTAAGTTTCAAAGAGAGTTTTTCGACAAGGGTGTGGCCTACTTGAAGCCCATGATCTTGAGGGATGTGGCCGATGATGTGGAAATGCATGAATCCACCATTTCCCGGGTCACCACGGCCAAGTATGTACACACCCCGCAGGGCATATTCGAGTTGAAATACTTTTTCAACAGCGGGTTGTCCGGAACGGACGGACAGGAGGTTGCTTCAGAAAGCGTAAAAGAAAAGATCAAACAGATCATAGCCAAGGAAAATCCTCGAAAACCATTCAGCGACAAGAAGATAGCTGACATTCTCAAAGACGGGGGAATAGATATCGCCCGCAGGACGGTAGCCAAGTACAGAGAACAGTTGGGCTTGCGCTCATCGTCAAAGAGAAAGCAGTACTTCTAGTCCCAAGCAGCAGGAGGAAAATGCATGCAGTGCTCAGTCACGTTTCGCAAAATGGATACTACGGAGGCGTTGAAATCCTACGCAGAGGAAAAGGTCAGGAAAATCAAGAAGTTTTTTCCTGAGCCGATAAATGCACAGGTGGTTCTGAGCAAGGAGAAATTCAGGCAACGTGCCGATATCAACATTACTTTGCACAACGGCTTGTTATTGAAGGGCAAGGATTCCAGTGAAGATGTTTACAGTTCTATCGACAGGGCCGTAGACAAAATTGAACGGCAGGTAAAAAAGTACAAAGACAGGATTCGCAGGCACAAGCCGCAAAATGGAGTGCCCATACCCGTGAGACACAATATTTTGCAGGCCATGGAAGAAGAGCTTTCCGATGTCGCAATGGAACCCGCGCTCGGGGAAGAACATGGCATCCCCAAAGTGGTGCGGTCTTCTGAATTCCAGGCAAAGCCGATGACGGTCGAGGAAGCAATCATGCAGTTGGATCTTCGGGACAGCGCGTTCCTGGTTTTTACCAACGCTGTCTCGCGCGCCATCAACGTTGTATACAGGAGGGAAGACAATAACTACGGGCTTATAGAAACAGACTCTCAGGCCATATAGTAGGAAAGCTTTATCACCTGTAGAGTTTTTTCGTTTTTTTCAGCATTTTCAGCATCTTCTCCGGTCCGGTGAAGCCGTGTAACCGATGAAGGACGTTGCCTTCCGGATCCAGTATCACAACGGTCGGAAGCTGGATCGCGTTATATTTTTTCCTGATTTTTCTGATGTCGGGGGTGTCGTTGGAGCAATCTACTTTTACGAATTCAAAATGTGATTCAATGATCTTTTTTACTTCCGGGTGTGCAAATGTTTCCCGGTCCATTTGAAGACACGGCAAACAATGGATCGCCCAGAAATCCATTATCACGGGTCTGCTCTTCTCTTTAGCATCGGTCATGGCTTCTTCAATGCCCGATCTATGTGCGGGAAGGTCCTTAGGGGTGATGAAGTGATGAAGTATACCCGTCATTCCGGCGACCAGAATAAGGAGTCCCGCTGTTTTCCGTATCCGGATTTTCGTATTGGTTGCATGATAACTCAGGTGCAGCGCGCCCGCCGTGACACCGATGATGGACACGAACACGGCCGCGGCCAGAAACCAGACGTGGTGTGATCCAAAACGTCTGAGCGACGGGAACATGAAACCCAGAAAGTAAATGGCGGCCACGCACAGGACCGCTCCGAAAAAGCTTTTGACTCCCTCCATCCAGGGTCCTGATTTCGGCATCCACATGGAAAAGGTCGCGATCACCCAAAACATCAGGCCGAATCCTATCGCGTAGGTGAAAAGCAGGGTGAACCCCAAAAAGGGATTTCCCTGCACTCCTACAAAGGCCAGAATACCCGCAAGAACCGGGCCGGTACACGGCAAGGCCACGAGTCCGCCCGCCAATCCCATGAGGAACGCTCCGAGCGGTCCGGCTCCGCCTATTCGATTCAGTTTTTCGTTAATCGACGACGGAAGGCGGAGTTCAAACGCGCCGAACATGGATGCTGCCAGCGCGATGAACAACAGGGCGAGGGGAATGACGACATACGGTTTCGTCATGTATACCCCGAGTCCGACTCCACCGGCCATGCCTGCGACAAGGCCCAGTACCGACATGGTAACCGCCAGCCCTAACGTGTAGAGACCCGTTAAACCCATGCTTTTAAGCTTGCCGGTTTTTTCCGCTCCCACGAAAATGCTCATGGTTATCGCCACAAGAGGGTAAACACAAGGAGTGAAACAGGTCATCATTCCGCCCGCGAACGCGAAGACATAACCCCATCCCCATCCTTTGTTCAATGCTTGCTGGAATGATTCGGGGGCCCCATAAGCAACCGCGGGCAGAGCGGCCGACAGAAGCGAAAAAAAGAAAAGCCAAGATATGACCCCGAATCGGGGTTTTGGGGATCTGTTATTCATATTCGAGGATTTAGCAGAAGTAGTGGGGGTGTTCAAACGATTTCGTGAACAAATCCGGATGCAATCAGTTTCAGAGAATGTTTG
>SLPX01000402.1 GCA_007131745.1 Myxococcales bacterium | reverse complement strand
TCGCAAGGTTCGATGTCCGCGCAAGTGATTTGGATCGGTTCACAGTACGCAGTGGTTCCCTCTTCCACGCAAACGTGCGAATCGCCGCAATCATGGGTGCTTTCCGGGTACACACACACCGGACCCGCGTCGGTTTCCTCGCAGTCGCCCGTTTCAGGATAAGTCACCAGCACGTTTCCGGTGCATTCATCGGCAGGAGGATCGTCGCAAGGTTCGATGTCCGCGCAGGTTTGTTCCACGGCCACGCAAAAACCCTCGACACATTGATACCCCGTGTTGCACTCTCCGCAATTTATATACTCCGAGCAGTTATCGAAGTGGTTTCCGCACTCGACCCACAAACTAGCACAATTATCGGGTACGCAATCCGGGGACTTCTCCTTTCCGGAACATCCGATGTAAAAAGAACCCGCCAGCAGAAACATCAAGTTCATGTTTATGAAAAAACGTTTGCCTCTCATGGTCTACCTCCATCACATGCTGCTTTTTTCCTGATAGGCGAACATGGGATAAACGAATTCTTGGAAAAGTAAAGTGAGAAAATTTTCGCGGATCCGGAATTATCGAAGATCAAATCAAGAGCAAGTACCGGTCATGCAGACCATGAGTTCCATTCCACATTGCTCCATGAGGCAAACCTGGCAATCGGGCGCGCTCGGGTCGATGCAAGACATTGCGCATCTGGTAATCAGGCAGGTCAGCACGTCTTGTGCCTGTTTCTGCGCTTCATAACAACCCGATTCGAGACAATCGTTGGGACATTGGAGGTCGCTGCAGCCCATCACGCATTGCAACACTTGAGCACAGTTAGCAGTGCCGCACTCACAATCCTGGGGGCAATTAGCGCATGTCTCACCCAGCAACTGCTGGCACACACCGTCCCCGCACAAGGGAGGACAAGTCCCGCAGTCTTCGGGGCAATTCATGCAATCCTCTTCCACGTCGCAATACCCGTCGCCGCAGTTTAAAAGGCATGGACCGCAATCGTCGGGGCAGTTCTTGCAGTCTTCATGTTCCCTGCATATTCCGTCTCCGCAAGTCATGGAACAATGGCCGCAGTCATCGGGACAGTTTTTGCACGTCTCATCGTCACCGCATATTCCGTCGCCGCAATCAGGGGAACACTCCCCGCAATCTTCAGGGCAGTTTCGACAAGTTTCCTCGGGATCGCAGACTCCGTCACCGCAGTTCATCGGACAACGGCCGCAATCCATGGGACAATTCCGGCAATTCTCCAACCCTTCACACACCCCGTCGCCGCAACCTTCGCAATAACCGCAGTCTTCCGGGCAATTCCGGCAGGTTTCCCCTGAATCGCACACACCGTCGCCACATGAAAGGAGACACTCCCCGCAATCTTCGGGGCACACCTCGCAGCCCTCGTCGGCCGAACACACACCGTCACCGCAAAAACTCAATTCCCCTGCCACTGTTCGCCCGCAACCCCAAACCCCAGTTCCAACGGCGATGAATCCAGCTAAACAAACGGCCAACCCAGTAAGGTACACAAATGTTAAAACTCTCGTTTTCATTCCATTCGCCCCGAGGCGCATCGCGCCGCTGCCGGTTGATCAATATTCATATCGAAACCATAGATATCACATTTGTTCCCCCTTTCGCAAAGATATACCGTCGATCTTTTCCGCGGTTTGTAAATAGCCGAATGGCGCTTGGTGTGCCGAGGCCGATAGTTGAAGCAGGTTTAAAAATAGCGGGCGTTCGAAGACCGCTGCCCGAAGGGCTGAGGGCAGATCACCTGAGGCTGATTTCAAACATCTGGACCTCCATATCAAACTCTTGTATTATCCGCATCTGTGTTCAGGAGAACCGGATGGAGCTTTTTAGAAACAAACAAGAAAGCAACATGCGATCCGCCATTAAAATGGTGGAAAAGATCATCGGCGAGTTGGGTCTGGACCCACAAGAAACCAGGGTGGCGTCGCCCGGCGACGAGAGAATTGCGTGGGGTTTCATGAAAGGTTCGGCCGAAATCTACGTCACTCTGAAACAAGACAAGGGCGAGAATTACATCCGCGTCAACGCTCCGGTGATTACCCTGCCCACAAATGAAAGAGACCAGCTTCGGCTCTATCGTCGTCTTCTGGTCTTGAACGCAGGCGTAGTGGTGGGAGCGGCTTTCGGCATCACGGACGAACGAGTGATCATGGTGACCGAGCGAAGCACGATTGACCTGGATGAATCCGAAGTAAGAGACATGATCAAACGAGTGGGACACTACGCTGACTTTTATGACGATGCCTTGGTAAGTGAGTTCGGGGGTCAAAGGCATACCGACGTTGGCCGGATGTAGATGTAGAGGAGCCTGGTCAGGCGGAAGGGGTCAGCCTTTCCAATCGTACTGGACGGCAGTGTCAGATGCAGCGGGGGTATCCACATCTTGAGTTGAACTGGGTGACCTGTTCATCATATACGACAGTGTCAATGTAATTGCGATTATGAGAAGCAGTAGAACCAGACCCAAATTGATTCGTTTGGAGCTTCCACTCGACAAGCTTTCGAAACCGCCGGTGCTCCTGGACTCACCGCCTCTTCTTTCTTTCGGTTTAGCTTTCTTCATTGAACGCTCATCGAGTTTCCTCTGAGCTGCCACCATCCAGGCTTTTATCGCTGTTTCCTCGCTCACCCTCTGAGCCAGGTTTGCACCCACCGGACTCGCTTGTTCTGCTTCTTCATCTGCAGGTTGTAGATCTCTCCCCCCCTCCTTCAAAGCTCGGGAAGCATCACCTTCCCGTTTAGCTTCGAAGTATTTGTTCAAGACCTCTTTTCCATCGAGCCCCAAGTGAGCCGCCAGCGATCTCAAAAATCCTCTAACGTAAACATCGGCCGGAAGACTCCTGAAATCTTCGTCTTCCAGCGCCCTTATCATCGCAACCGAAACCCTGGTCGATTCGTAAACACTCTCCCGTGACTGCTTGAGGTCTTCACGTGCTTGTCGCATGAATAAACCGAAACTCTGTGTCTTTTTTTCTTTACGCCTCAATTTTTCACCTTTGTTTACTTACTTGCACCCGCTCAGCCTCAACCTCACTCACCCGTACTTCCAGCGGGTCCAAATCTTTAATCCCGGCAGTGGATCCCGGGGAGCGTTGCCGGATATTAATCCGGACGCCTCATGATCTTCAAGTACCGATGACACTCCTCTGCGGTACAGCTTCTCGGCGCAAGCTCAACGCACCGCAAAAACGCCTTCCTCGCTCCTTCCTTCCTACCCAGCTTCAGCTTGGTCAACCCAAGGTACTGATGAACAGCCTGGGGCAGGCCAAACTCTCTCGCCGTCATTTCAAACTCTTTAAAAGCGTCTTCGTACCTATTTTCAGAATAATGAACCCGGCCCATCCAATAATGCGCCAGGTAAAATTTCGGGGCTAAGAATATCGCCTGGCGAAGATTTTTGGAAGCCCTAATTTTGTCTCCCATTTGAAAATGCGCCCAACCTATGTTCGCCCATGCAACAGCCTGATCGCCCGGCGAGCTGCAAGCTGATTCAACGCCGCCTTCGATCAAGGTATTTATCACCTTTCTTGCATGCTTGATTGCAAGCTCGTAACTATTAAAAAACATGGCCGTGTTTGTCAACCCCAGCCATGAATTCGTGCATTTGGGCTCAATGTCGACAACGCCCCTGAATTGCTCTTCGGCCATCTTGAACAACTTGACGGCGTTCGCCCTGGTTTCTTCTGCATCCTCACCTCGCAAACACTGCGAAACTTCACTCATGCCGAGTTCCTGATCAGCCCTTTGCAGATAAAGGTACCCTAGAAGATTACGGGCAAGGTAATTCTGAGGGTCGTGTTTAACCGAATTCCTGAGCTGAACCAGTGATTCCTCCAAAAACCTGTCCTTTTCAGCCGGGGTCTTGGCCTTAACGGCTCTCTCGTAATAATCTTGACCAAGGTGATACAAATTTCTTGAAAGCCTGGGATTGATGGTCCTGCTGGACGGGCATCCTCCACTCATCAGACTCACCAAGAAAACAGCCGCCCCAAAAATCTCCGCGGCCGAGCAAAAACGTTTCAGGAAGGGGTATTTTCCACTGGAGAAGTCCATGTAGGAGAAAGTGTAAAAGTTACATCGCGGTGTCAAGCCAAAAAGATGCCCCCTCAAGAGAGGAATAAAAGCCCCGACCGTATCCCGGATTTGTTTCACAATGATCGAATATTCCGGTAAAACATGGACATGGAATCTGTAGGCCCATTATTGGTCAAAAGAGGTCTTCTTAGTGAAGGTCGTCTTCGGGAAGCGCTGAAGCTCCGGGAATCGACCGGTCTACCGATTCAAGATGTGTTGGTCGAACATGGTTTCCTCAAAGAAGATGAACTGGTGCGGGTGTACAGAAGGGACATGATGTTTCCCGAGATCATGCGTCATGATCTTGAAAACATAACCCCTGAAATACGAGATCTCGTGCCTGCCGAAATGGCGATCGATTTTCGGATTATTCCGGTGAGACTGGATCTACACGGCCATCTCGTTCTGGCCATGGCAAACCCCGCGGACAATCATGCAGCCGACGAACTTGTCAGCCGAACCCGGCTGTACGTGGTTCGCTGCGTTGCTGCAAAATCCCTGATCCATGAGTTTCTGGACAAGTTGTACGGAGACAATGCCGAAGAAATCGTATTGTTGACCAAGGTCATCCGGCCGCGTCCGACGCTTAGGCCCGACATAGACAACAAGACCATGGACACGGACGACGAACGGGACGAAGACCGAGAATTCGGCAAGGATCCGGTTGAAGCATCGAAAAACGTGATTTCACTGACAAAAATCAAGAAAAGTCGTTCCCTTCCTGCAAACGACTGGAAAGATCATAGCGACTTTGAGACACAAGAAAAATTCGCGGTTTCAGAAGGCAAAGGCTCGAAGAAAAAGGCGTCTGAAAGAAAACCAAAAAAGAAAACTACGTTTTCAAAAACTCCAACATTGACGGGAATTCCTCCAGTCACGGTTAAACCCGGGCCGATCAAAACTCGAAAAACTTCCAAAGCGCCTGCTTTTCCTTTCGGACCCAAGAGAAGCGCTGGATTCGAATCCGCGGTGGGAGCTTTGGAACAAGTTTCCAGCAAGAACGAAGTCGGCAAAATATTGTGCGACTACATGAACCTTTTCTGCAAGGGAGTCGTTTTTTTCGTTATCAGAAGAGGATTTTTGAGCGGGAGGGAGATGCGCGGCTCTTTGAACCCCAAAACATCCATACAACAACTTCACCTGCCTTTGAACGAAGTTTCGACTTTGAAGGAGACAGTGGATTCAAGAGTTCCCTACCGGGGCAACCCAGGCAATCAAGGATCGGACAGGCTTCTCCAGGGTGCGTTGGGTTACACGCCCGGTATAATTGTTGTTTTCCCGATCAACCTACGCAACAAGGTGGTGGCGCTACTTTACGGTGATCGTCTGAGTCCGGAATTCGATTCCCTGGAACTCAACGAATTGTTGATCTATGCTGAAAGGGCATACGAACGTTTACTCCTTGCAAAAAAACAATCAAAAAGCTGATTCGTCCAACACCGAACCTCAAAGTTGGAACCTGTTCAAAGAGTTGATTCTTTCCTGACCCTCCACAGGGTCAAGGAACAGGTTTCGCAGGTTTCGCATGTATCGAATTTTCGAGAGGATTTAGCCGGGTATGACATTCACGCCATGCTGTGGCGAAGAATTTTCTTGTAAGTGCGTTAAAAAAGTGACAGTGTTCCAAACAGACGGACGTGAGCAGTTCTATAAATTTCTGGAATCAATGATTTTTTCACTTTCTTACTTTTTACGTTCGTAATGTAGCAGGTAGGGCTCGATATTTGCATAAATAAAGACAAATGCCCCCTGAAGAGGTCGAGAATTCATGCATCGTTCACATTTTGGAAACAACCCCACAAGCCGGCACGAAGGCGAGGGTCTGAATGGACGCACCGAATCTTTAACTCCGGGTTGCATCGGAAGAGAAACAGAGCTTAAGCAGCTTCTTCGTGCATACGAGACCGGAAAAAAGAGAGGTGGACACTCGTTGTTTCTGTGCGGTCCCAAAGGCGTGGGAAAAAGCAGCATTTTCCAGGAGTTGAAGCGCCGGCTCCGCAGTTCCGGAATCGGGGTAATGGAGGTTTTCTGCAGGCAGGGAACCGCTCCTTTTGAAACCACCGCCGCGCTTGTGAGACAGGCGTCGATATACCTGGAAGAGTCTGCTCCTCATGCTTTTGAGAATTCTCAAGGGTTTGAAGTCAGCCGCCTGGCTGCCTCCTTGCAGAGTATCGGTTTTTCGAACACATTACATTCGGAAACAGCAGGAACAACGAAAGAATGCTCTGGAGGAGGGTTCGTAGACGGATCAACCGATCTTTTTGAAACAGCCGTCCGATTCCTGATGTTCGCATCTGAAGTCAGCCCGCCCGCGATAATATTCCATGACCTTGACAGAGCGGGTTCTTCGGTTGTGAGAGAAATCGAACGTCTTGTAGCAGCGCTGTCCTTACCATGCGTGAAAAACTTCTCTGAACCGGATAAGGATCCTTTTTTCAGAGGTTTTTTCCTGTTCTCGGTGGGGACCGAACTTGAAGAAGTCACGGTACGGGATCTTCCTTTCTGGGTTGGCGGTGTATCACATGAGATTATGAAACTCGGTGGGCTTGAAAAGGATGGAGTCGCGGCTTTTCTGAGATCCGAAGCAGCGGTTGAACGGTTCACCCGGCTGACAGGAGGAAACCCCAGAAATCTAAAATCACTTCTGACCTGGGGATCGCCCGATGCAGACGAAGTTATAAGATCGCGGTTGATTCCGATATCCGATGACGCCCGTGCGCTGGCCTCATGTTGCGCCCTGGCCGACCGTCCTGTCGGTCCCGCTCTTTTGAAGAGATTAACCCGGTTCAATTCGAAGAGAATCGGCTCTTCCATTGAAGAACTCCTATCTTCGGGTCTGATGAAACATTCCATTGTGACTGGTGAATTGCAGATCAGTTTCTGCAACTCAGGGGACCAGGATACGGTGATCGAAGCGACTCCTCCGGAAGATTTGAGAAAATGGCGTATGCGAATAGCGGAAGTGCTTCTTGAAGACGGTGACAGGGTTTCCGCGGTGGAACAGATCCTGTCTGCGGCCGTAGGCGCGCCGCCCGAATTTCGAGCGCAGCACCATCAAACTCTTAAACAATTTTACGAATTCGTGATGGACGCGGGCAACATGCTGGAAGTATCGGGAGATTCCGACCGCGCTGCCAAGATATACGAAAGAACTCTTGATACCTTACCGGTAACAGGTCCCTTCACTGAGGGAGCTGATGCGCTGGAAGGGGTCAACGACGTGTGCATGAGGCTGGCCGGGATCCTGGAATTGCAAGGACGTTATTCGGATGCAATTCGAATCCTGGAAAACGCGCGGAAAAGCGACCCTGAAAACCTGGAGTTCGGGAGACTATACGGTCGTCTCCTCTGCCTTAAGGGGCTCGGCGCCGAGGCTGAACACTGTTTATCGGCTGGAAAAAAATCGGCGCGAGAAATGAAGGATCCTTTCATGGAGGCCCAATTCAGCGCCGAACTCTGTGAGGTCTATTTCAGAAAGGGTTCACATAGTGAAGTCGAATCGGAGTGCATCCATGCCAACAACCTCGTTGACAAATGCTCTCCGTCGGCTGCATGCGACGAACTGCGGAGCATGCTGTCGCTTGTCGCCGGAAAAACCGCATTGGAGGAGGGCGAAATCCAGGCAGCTTCCCAGCATTTCAATGAAGCGCTCAGCCGAGCGCGTGCCGGATCATCGGTGAGGCAGGAAATTCGAAGTTTGATTAACATGGGAATCTGCCACCTGAAAAAAGGCGAGCACGCGCAAGCCAGGAGTTTTTATTCCAACGCGCTTGATGCGTCCGTATCGGGTCAGGATATCGGCCATCAGGCTTTTTGCTTGCAAAACCTTGCTGTTTTGTCCCACTGGAGAAGAGACTTTGAAACCGCGCTGAGGCGGTTTCACGAAGCAGTGGCGGTATTCCAGAGGATGGGCAATACCACGATTCTAGCCTTGCTTGCGCTGGATTTGGGCGAACTCTACCTTCAACTAGGGGACAACGGCCGGAGCGCTGCCATGTTGCAACTTTCCAGAGACCTGTCTCCTGACCCGGCACACGGTTCCCTGGAAATATTCCGGAGCTTGCTGGATGGGCGCATCGCCTTGGATTCCGGACTTTTCCTGAAAGCAAAACAACAGTTTCTGCGCGCTCGAAAGGCCGCTCAACAATCGGAGAGACATGAAGACGCAGCGATCGCAGCGATCGAACTGGCCCGGATGGAGTTGTCTCTCGGTAACCCTGAAGCAGCCAATGAAATAATGCTCGACATGGGAGTCCCTGCTACACCTAAACTGAATGCTCTGAAACTCCGGCTCGAATCCGAGTTGGAGTACGAAACCGAGGGAAAATACAGCCGAACAAAGCTCCTGAAAACTCTGCAGCTTTTCGAACTGGTGGAAGACCCCGACGGGTTGTGGAAAACCCAGGTTCTTCTGTTTGATGAAGCGCTGAAAAGCGGAAACAGGGCCGAGGCCGCTAAGTGGAAACGAACTGCTAAAAGAACGGAGTCGAAAATCCGTTCTACGGTTCCTGATGAATTTCTTGAATCGTACCTGCATTCCGCGGCAAGGAGGCCTTACCTGGAAAGAATTGGCGCCGTAGAACCGGACAGTTTTGATACAACGATCCACAACACAACGCTTTCGTCTGAAGCTGTTTTGCCTGCACGGAAAGATGAAGATTCCGCTGGGGCAGAAATTTCTCAAAAAGCTTCAGAGGCTATCGCTGCAATGGTGGGAAAGAACAAAAACTTCCTTGGGGTTGTAACAGCGTTGAAGAAAGTAGCTGCCATTGATTCAACGGTCTTGTTGCGAGGTGAAAGCGGAACAGGCAAAGAGCTCGCCGCCCGCGCAATCCATTTACTGAGCGACCGGGCGGACAAACCTCTTGTGGGCGTAAACTGCGGGGCATTGGTTGAAACGCTTCTGCTCAGCGAACTTTTCGGTCACGAGCGGGGCGCGTTCACCGGCGCTACGAGATGCAAAAAAGGAAGATTCGAGGTTGCTGAGGGCGGTACCCTTTTCCTGGATGAAATCGGAGATATTTCCCAAAGAACACAGGTGGCGCTGTTGCGCGTTCTTCAGGAAAAGTGTTTTGAAAGAGTGGGAGGCACGGAATCAATCAAGGCCGACGTGAGAATCGTGTTGGCCACGAACCGCAACCTGGAGCAAATGGTCAAAGACGGCACCTTCAGGGAGGACTTGTACTACAGAATCAAGACCCTGGAGATCGAACTGCCGCCGCTCAGGCAAAGAGGCGAAGACGTGATCCTGATTGCCCGTGAAATCTGCAGGAAGATCGGGGCGCATGAAAGGGGTGGTCTGAAAACCTTGTCCCCGGAAGCTGAAAACCTTCTGCTTTCCCACCCTTGGTACGGAAACGTCAGGGAACTGGAGAACGTACTGCGGTCCTGCTGGATATTCTGCGAAGGAAACAAGATTCCCGGTTCGCTTGTATCAAAATTTATCAACCGAACAATGGAATCAGAAAAGACAGAACACCTCAAACACGAGCCTGAAAACAAAGAAGAAGAAATCCACAATGATCACAAGGATGAACACAATCCGGGTGCGGAATCTGCAGATTGGTTCGCTGTGATGCAGGACGAGGGCATATCGCTCAAGGACATGAAAAAACGAATCGAACTGGAGTGCATTCAAAAAGCGCTCGAACGTTCCGACGGAAATATAACCCAAGCAGCCGGGTTGCTTGGTATGAAACGACCGCGTCTCAGCCAACTGGTAAAAGAATACGGGCTGAATGGACAATAGAGAGGCCATCATGAAACACAAAAAAGCGAAAAAGATGTCGAAAGAAATAAAAGCAGCCCGCTGTACACTCCATAAACAGCACATCAGGGCCTGGTTGTGGGTTGTATTCATGCTTCCCGTGTCCATGTTGCCGGGGGTCGGTTGTTCGATGGAATCGGACGAGTATTCATCGGAAAACTATTACCTTGCAGAAGATCCGGGAGCGAGTTTTGAACTCGATATGATGAAAGCGCCGATGGTCAGGGCATTTGAATTGGAACCCGACCTGCCGAGTTGCGAAGAAGCACTTGCAGATCCGTCCCTGGAAACAGGTGAACTATTCAATCTTTATCGGATCGTCGAAGTGCCGGAACTGGGTCTATTGACCACGGAAGATGAACAAATCTGCGTATGTGAATACATGGTTCTTCAGCTCTGGCTTACCACGGGCAAATGGTACTTGCCGGATTATGCGATCCACAACGATGTGTCTTCCAGCGGTGAAGACCTCGTCCCTACCACGTACGAAAGTGAAGGAAAACAAAACGTGACGGGCAACCCGGTCTATAGTGCGGCAAGCTCACCTTTGGATACAGAAAAAAAAGGAATCAGTAACGTGATGTTCGTTCATGACGGTTCCTCCACCAACATAAACACGAACGGCTCCGCTTCATCAGACCCCGTGGAAGATAGCAATCCGCTTCCTCCTCGCATCAATCCTCTCTAAACACGCTAAACATCCACCTCGGATCCATCCCACCCTAAAACGTTCCTCTCTGCGCTGTTGTCAGATAACGACTCCACCACCCGGCGTCGTTATTCTATCAGCCTCCCCGGCCATCAGAGCGTAATTGGCCAACTCCCGCCGCCGCGCCGACTTATTGACCAACTCCCATATCTCAGGATACTCGCTGAGTATTTTGTAGAAATCCAAAGCATCCAACTCAACAATTTCCGTATGCACCAATGCCGTAATCGTGGCCGCCACCGGACGTTTTTTCAGCAGCGACATTTCCCCGAAGTATGACCCTTCGCCCATCCTGGCCAACTCCTGACTCCCAGGTTCCTTGGTGACTTTAACCTCCCCTATGAGAATGAGGTAAAACCCACCGCCCTTTTTCCCCTCTTGCAAAATAACTTCTCCGGGCCCGAACTTCCGAAACCTGAGCCGCCCTGCCAAGCGGTGTAGCTCTTGTTTGGAAAGGGGATGAAAAAACGGCGTGGAACGCATCAACGTATCCAGAAGTCTTCTTCTGTAAAAACGCCGAAGCGTTTTCGCAACAGGCTGATATTTCCCGGCGAGACGCCCTATGACCTTCCTTGATATTTCGAGCAGTTCCGACTCCACATCGGTAATGACCGATGCATGCCTCTTTCGGTCGCTCAGCAAAGCAAATTCTCCGAAAAAGGCTCCAGGGCCTAACTTGGCCAGTTGTATTGTCCCGCCGCTCATCGACACCTTCTTCTCCACCCTGACGCGTCCGCTCAATACGAAGAAAAATGCATTTCCCGGATCACCCTGTTTTACAACAATCCGGTTTGCATCCTCTTTCCTGTATATCATTTTTTTTTCTAGTTCTTCCAACGCTTGAACCGGCAAATCACGCAACATGGGTATCTCCTTAAGAAGGATTTTTCCCGTTCCTGCGTCAGTAAAAACCGCTGCGTCGGCTTGGCCGCCGGATAACTCCAGAAAGGCTGCCTCTTCGTCCTCGTTTAGAACCGGACCCTTGTTCACT
>SLPX01000166.1 GCA_007131745.1 Myxococcales bacterium | reverse complement strand
TGCGGATTGATTGCTTCCTGATCCGACGGCTGTTGTCGCCGAGAGCATCCGATAGGATCTTCAAAGATTCCGGGTTTCGATAGTGAAGGGATTTGAGGATTTCTATTTTTTGTTCTTCACTTTTGTGCGGAAACAATGACGAAAGTTTTTCTTTCATGTGTTTCCTGTTCCGTCTTCGGTTTCGCGCGTCTTGAGAAATGCCAGTGCGTCGAGGAGAAGGGTTTCGGCATGGGGTTTTTTTAAGTCCGGAACCAGTTTGCTGAAAAAATCTGCACCGTCTTCCAAGTCTTTCTGTTCTTGTTTTGAAAATTTCTGAAAATCTAATTTCAGCAAATTCGGATTGTAGACGGCCATGTCCGATGCAAGAATGCGCGCTGTGCGCAACAACCTGTTTTTGTCGAATTGAATCATTGAGGGGTTTTCAATTCTGAGATCCCCCGCTATCCGGATTTTTTCAGGATCCGCTGTTTTGTGCGGATCTCCGGAATGAGTGTTGCCCAGCAGGCGGGCTATCTTGCCGGGCAGTTTGTCATGAATGTGATGTTGTTCCACGTAGTCATCCGCTCCGTACAGTGATATCGGATTTCGCTTGTAGCGGGTCTTCCTGTACACGGAGGCGACCAACACAACCTTGGTTTTCATGTTGTGTTCGGCTATTGAATCGCATATGTCGTAAGAAGGTTTTCCCGGCAGTCCTGCGTCTACAACCAGCAAATCAAATCCGCGGCTCCTGAGAAGAATCCAGGCTTGATCGCCGTCCGACGCTGTTTCTACGTCGTATCCCAGCGATGTCGTGAGAAGGGTCAATTCAACACTCACCTCGCCGGGTTCATAAGCTACAAGGATTGCTCTTTTGCAGTCGCTTTGTACGTCTTGAAAAAGATTCATCATGAATCAAGTCCTCTCTTCTACGGCCGACAATTCCATTTTTTCCTCCGAAGAGAGCATAACGTTCAGGTCCAGCACCAGAATCAGGCGGCCTCCAAAGCGGCACATGGCTGAAACAGGTTGAACGTCGGGATCTTTTGTTATTCCGGGGGCGGGACGAAGATCCGAAAACGGCACATTTATCACTTCGGTTACTGAATCAACAATCAAACCGATTATTCGGCCTCCACGGCTGGCTATGATGTATTTCATTGAAGGTGTTTTTTCAGCGGGAATGCCGAAACGCTTGCGAAGATCGACGATCGGCACTATTGCGCCTCTCAGTTCGACTACGCCTTCCAGGAAAGCCGGAGCGCGGGGCAACGGGGTTATGTCCAAAGGATTCACGATTTCCTTTATCGACATTATGTCGATAGCGCATTCGTGCTTTCCAACTCGGAAGGCAGCCATTTTCAAAAGTGTTTCACCCGGATTCATTGTACCTCCGATTCGGAACAATCGCCGAAATCCAGGATTTCAGCCATAGAGATCAAGATCAACAACCGTTCTCCTATTCGACCGATTCCTTCGACGAATTCTTTTTCCCGTCCGCTGGAAACGGGTGGCGGCTGGATGGAAGATGGAGGTAAAACCTCGACCGAACTTATTTCATCCACTGTCAGTCCAAAGCGTTCATTGTCGCGTTCCACAACCAGTATTCGGGTCTTGTTGGTTATCCTGGTTTCTCCCATGCCGGTTTTGCGTTTAAGATCCAGGACGGGCAAAACTTCGCCCCTGACCGAAATTACTCCCAGGAGGAAAGGCCGGGTTCGGGGCACGTATGTAGGAACTTGGTACTTCAGGATTTCTTTTATAGAGCGCAGGTCGGCAGCGTATTCTTCGGTGCCCAGAAAAAAAGCCAGGAATTTCCTGCCGGTTTTTTCCTCTCTGTTTGCCCTGTAGGCGTCCAGGTAGGTGTCCGCTGTTGCAAACTTGATCTTTCCGTCCCCGGTAGAACCAAATATTTCTTCCCATGCGCTTGAGTCAGATTCGTTGTTTTCCATGGTATTTATTTCCGTTTAGACGTTCGAGCGTTCGCTCGAACGTAATTGTTTGAAAAGAACATGTAACAATCATCCCAATTTATTTGCTTCAGGCGCGACAATATTATCGTCCACCAGAGATGCTATGTCCAAAACAAGAACTATGTTCTGTGTATCCAGTTCAGTTGCGCCCGCAATGCCCGGTGTGGATGATAGAACCTTTCCGAGCGGTTTAATCACGATATCCCGGCGGCTCTTCAGTTCATTTACGACCAGTCCGACCCTGTGTTGGGCCATGCCTACCACGACGACGAACAGGCGATTGGGGTTTTCCTTTTCAGGAATGCCGAAAAGTTGCGAAAGCCTCAACAGTGGAAAGGTGGATCCCCTGACGGAAATAACCTCTTTTCCTTCAATGGTTGAGATTTGGTTCTTATATATGGCAAGAGCTTCCAGCACGGAGTTCAACGGCACTGCATAGAGCTGGTCCGAGACCCGTACAATCAGCGCTCGGATTATCGCCAGTGTTATGGGAAGCGTGAGTATGAATTTTGTCCCGATATTTTCACGGGATTGAATGTCGATGAGGCCGGATAGTTTAGCCAGGTTGGTCTTTACAACATCCATTCCCACTCCTCTGCCCGAGTTGGTTCCCGCCCATTGACGAGTGGAAAAACCGGGTTTGAAAATGAGGTTCAAAACTTCCCGGTCGCTCATTTCGTGTGTTTGCTTGTCGTCTATGATTCCTTTTGACAGGGCAGTTGAGATGACCTTTTCTTTCGAGATGCCCGTGCCGTCGTCTTCGACTTCTATTATTACGTGGTTTCCCTTCTGGTATGCCCTAAGGGCGATCAGGCCTTCCGCTCGTTTGGCTTTTCGCCGCCTTTCTTCGGCCGGTTCGATGCCGTGGTCCATGCAGTTGCGGATAATGTGCATAAGAGGGTCGGACAACTCCTCAACGATGAGTTTATCCAGTTCCGTGTCCGCGCCGGTGACAAAAAATTCAACGGGTTTTTCCCCTTCGCGTGACATCTTCCGCACTATTCGAGACAGTTTGTCGAAAAGTTGTTCCAGGGGAACCATTCGGACGTCCAAAATGCCGTCCCGGAGTTCGTCAAGCCGGCGCTTTACAAGTCGAAAAACGCGCGCAAATTCCAGGCCAGAGGAATTGCTTTGAACACTTTGTTTTCCGGCGATCTCATTAATTCTTCCGAACAAGACATTGATTTCGCCCAGCAGGTTCATAAGGTTGTCCAGCTTGCGGATATCCACCCTTACCGTCTGGGTCAGGCTTCTGAGCGACAAGTGAGAGAGTTCTTGGGTCTTTTGCGTTTCTTCAAATTCAGCCCACAATTCATTTCTTGCATTTGAGGCGGGAATGGGTTTTTTCAGCACATCTACGATCTTGTTTTCGGGATGAGAGAGATTTGCCGTTTGGGATATTTTCTCGATGGATTCATCGGTTGCGACAAGTATGTCGAGATCGATACTGTTTTCATCTTCCGCTTGGTTGGATGGGAGATAAGTTATGATTTCACCGTGTTTTTGAAGAAGTTCTTTCAGGGTCTCAAGGTCTTTTTCAATATTGTCTACAGGGAAAGACGCGGATACGAAAAAGAGGTTTTTTCCCTTATCCATGCTTTCTTTCAGTCGGTACTCTTCATATTCGGTAAGTACTGCGAGTACTTCGGGGTCGATTTCAGGATTCTGCGATAGCGGCTCGCTAAGACACGGACCGGCTCCGCTTTTTTTTCGCAGCTTGTCGATGAATGATTCGACTTCCTGTGCCGGGAGAGACGTTTTTTCAGCCATACTTGTCAGGATCGCTTGGAAAATGTCCACCGCTTGAAACAGCAGGTCGAGGTAATCTCCGTCCAATTGGATTCGACCCATGCGGAGATCGTCACAAATTTCTTCGAGGTCATGGGCCAGGGCGGCCATCTCATCGATGCCGAAAAGAGAGGACAAACCTTTTACCGTGTGTATTGCGCGGAAAGCTCCATTGATGTCGCCCGGATCAGGGTTTTGGCCCGCCTGAAGGGTTTTGTGAAGATTCATAAGGCTGCCGCTCAATGCTTCCGTAAGTTCCTGTGTTTCCCCGATAAACTCTTCGAGCCTTTTGTCTTTAAAGCCGTCGGTCATTTTTCCCCCGGATCATCCGACTTGTTTTCATTTAACCGTTCCAGGCATGTTTGCAGGAACTTGTCGGGTTCGAACGGCTTTGTGACGTACATGTTTGCCCCCAGGGCGAGGGCTCTTTCACGATCCCTCTTTCGGTTGTCAGTGGACAATACTATGATAGGCGTATTCCGATGCATCGGGCTGGAACGCGCTAACTTGATTACTTCCAACCCCGTGAGATCCGGCATGTTTATGTCTGTTATGATTAGATCATAGAGCCGGACCTGGAGTTCCTTCAGGGCCAGGAAGCCCGTTGAAGCGTCGTAAACGTCACAACCTTCGGCTTCCAGGCCGGTTTTCAAAAGCTCTCTCGTGGTGTCCGAGTCTTCAATTATCAAAACACTCTTGATTTTGCATTCAAGATACTCAGCCATATTCATCCTGCAATTCATTCCGTAATAATCTGCGGATTATAATTCAGCAACGCGAAAAAATGTAGCCTGAACTTCTTTTATTCGTATTGGACGAAGTAGAGAGTCAACAGTGCTCTCAATATAATCGGTTCCACCCGTTTCCTGGGATAAGACCCTATGGAAGACAAGAGAACCCTTGAAAAAAACAAGATGATATAGTTGACTCCTTGACTTGAACCAGAGGATTTATAGTAAACAGTGAAACGATGTTTGTATTCGGAGTGAGAAAAGCGGTGACGATTTGAGCTTGGCATTACTGATCATCGATGCAGACGGAGTTCCCCATTGGACTGAACTCAGGGAAGGTAAGAGCCGTGTGGGCAGAGGTTCGGACAATGATTTCCTGTTGACCGGTAGAGGCGTTTCCAGGCACCATGCTCTTTTTGATCTGGATTCCGGAATATTGACGGTAAGGGATCTTGATTCCACGTATGGAACCCGGGTGAACGGGTCGGTTATCAGGAAAAAGAGGGTGGGGATGGGAGATTCGATAGATATAGGGGTTTTCAGGGTAGTTGTTCTGCCGATTGAAGCCGTGAAAACGGGAAACCACGGGTCAAGGCAACCGCCGGGCTCTGTAAAATCCGATGATCAAGATAGTTTCGAAATGGCGGAAACCGGCGAATTCGGCATAGGACCCCAATCGCGGGTGCACGTAGTGATGGGAAACGCTCAAATTCTGGACAAGGGCATGCCCGCCGACTGGATGAGCACTGACGAAACCACCATCATTCACGGCATGAACACACCAGCCGACGAGGGATCGGACGAAGTTCCGGTAGACGTACACATTGTGGACGGGTGGGGAAGTGATGCAATTGCAAGAGTGCTCACAACCGGAGCGGAGGGTTTGATCGGGGAAACCGAAGGCAAGGCCCTGAAAAAAACCGAAATGTATCGTCGCGCGCTCGGAGTCCTGCGCAGTCTCGCTGATCTATCGGCATCAGGGGAGAGTCGCCGCAAGATTTTAAGACAAGGGCTTGAAAAGATCTCCCGAGTTTTGGAAAGCCGCACCGCTGTCGTACTGGAAGTGAATCAGGCCGGATCTTACGATGTTTTGGCGATCAGGCATTCCGATTTTCTTGAAAAAGGTGAGTTGCCTTTGAGTAGATCGGTCGTAGCGCGGGCCGTGCGCGAAAAGGCACCCGTGTTTTCTGAGAACCTGGTGTCGGATCCGGCTTTCCAAGCCAAGGATTCCGTAAACATGTATCGCGTCGGGGCTGTGTTGGCCTTGCCGGTTATGCAGGAAGAGAGGGTTGTCGGGGTTCTTTACTTTGCGAGGAAGGCGGGTGAAACTTTTACCGATTTTGAGGTGAACGTGGCCCATGTGATGTCAAGCATAGTTTCGGGCATCATGTTGAGCGCTCGCTTGAAAAAAGAAATCCTGGCGGAAAAGCAGCGCAGATCACGATTTGATAATCTGATCAGTCCTTTAGTGAGGGAGCGGGTGGCGGCCGATCCGGCGAATCCCGTGGTTTTGGAAACCCGGGAAATTACCGTGATTGTGGCGAGGTTCCTGGATCTTCCCGAGATAATCGAGACTATGGAACCTGATCGTCTTCTTTCGATATTCGCGGACTTTCATAATATGCTCATTGAAGTGGTCAACAGAAACGGCGGGGTCTTGATAAATACGGTCGAAGATTTTGCAACGATAGCCTTCGGTTTGTACAACCCGGCCAGGACCGACGCCCAGTGGGCGATGAACGCCGCTTTTGAGCTTGCATCTTATTACGACAATGTGTTGAAGCGCCGTAGCAGTTTGAAGAAGGGAATCTGCGTGGCTCTTGCTTCAGATAATGTACTTTGGGGTGTGGTGGGTTGTCCCAGGCACTTGGAGCATATTCTAATGGGCGGAGCGAAGAAAAAAGCGATGGACCTCTGCAAAACATCCAATTCGCACGGCGTCGTGGCTGATGATGCAACCGTGAACAAAGTTCCGTCTTCCAGGTTTATGTCAACGCAAGTTTCGCTTCCGAACGCGCCCCCGGCATTTCGCATTTCGCTCAACAGGGGCGGGTGATCTTTTGCAGAAAGCTTTCCGCTCTCATTAGTCCGCAGATTGTTTTTGAATCAGTGATCTCACCGCTGCGGGCCATTTCGAATGCGGTATTCATGTCCATGCGTTGGACCGTCAAAACCTCGTTTTCCTCCAAAGCTTGTTTGTCGTCCTTGAGATTCATTGCCAGGAAGAGGTGAATTTTTTCATTTGAAAACCCGGGAGATGTCCATATCCAACCCATGGAGACGAGTTTTCCCGCCTGCATGCCGATTTCCTCCACGAGTTCCCGTCGGGCGCACTCCGCTGGATCTTCATTGTCATCCAGTTTGCCTGCGGGCACTTCATAGATGAAACCGCCTGTAGCGTAACGATATTGGCGGACCAAGTATATCCCATTTTTGTCGTCTATCGGAACCATGGCAGCGGCTCCGGGGTGACACACCATTTCCAGGCTCACCTCTTTCTTGTTCGGTAAAAGCACTCGGTCTATTGAAAGATTGACCACACGTCCGGAATGAATAGTTGTTCTGTGTAAAAGACCGGGCGAATGATCTTGTTCAGCCTCAAGAATCTTTTCCGAGGAAATATGGGCCGTATTCCGGTCCGAGTTATTATCGCGGGAGGTCATTGGTCCTCCAACGCCGATGATCTTGTTTCTCCGGGTGCCATGAAGCGGGATATGACTTTGGCTTCGAGCGGTATGGATGTGCGATCTCCCGGTTCGAGTTCTTCCGGGGCTTTGGGGGTTTGTTTTTTTGCTCCCTCCGAAACCGGGTATACCAGGAGTTGATCGCCGAGTTTGGTTTTTTTGCGATCCACCAGAGCGAGTCCCACCTGGTAACGGTCGATGGTGACGCAGGATGTCACGGTTCCAACGCATGTTCCCCGACGAGCGTCCACCACCGGAGCGCCGGCCCTTATGGTTCTTCCTCCGGTTTGTGTTGTCTGCAGCCTGACAATCGTTCTGTTCCAGTTTTCATATGCATCCAACATAGCAGTACGCCCGATAAAATATGGCTTGTGCAATCTTACAAACGGAGCATAACCGGCTTCTAGTGGGTTTATGTTGTGAGAACCGGCAAGTTCATGACCGTGAAGCGGAAACCCGGCTTCCAATCTGGTGGAATCCCTTGCTCCAAGACCAGTGGGAACGACCCCTCTTTCTTTTCCGGCCTCGAGTATCATGTTCCACAATTCGACCGCGTTGTCGGGGTGTGGAAACAACTCGAAACCAACTGTTTCACCGGTATAACCGGTGTTAGCGATCCAAAACCGCATGTCATGAATTTTTACCTGCATCAGGTGAAAGGACGGCAACTCCGCCAGTTTGCGTTTTTCGGTTTCGTCCGACATGAGCGCATGAAGGGTAACAAGACTTGCCGGGCCTTGCAGTGCAAGGTCGACCCTCCGTTCCTGACCCAGTGATTCATCCAGCTTCATGTTCCTGATTTCGACTTCGCCTTTGAATTTTCTATGTGGGCAAGAGGGGTCAAGGGGGACCATGCCCTCTTTTATCGCGTGTATCCATGTTTCATCAGTTTCAGCGTTGGCCGCGTTGACCACCATCATGAATCGATCCCGGCTTTCGCGGTAAATGATTATATCGTCGAGCACTTTGCCTTCAGGATCCAGCAGGTACGAGTATTGACACTGACCGGGATTCAACCAGGGCACGTAGTTTGTGGTGATCAGGTCCAGGAATTTTTCAGCGTGTTTTCCAGTAAAAGATAAAATACCCATGTGAGAAACATCGAAAAGCCCCGCGCCTGTTCTGACTGCTTCGTGTTCAGCACTTATGCTTTTGTACCATACGGGCATTTTCCAACCGGCAAATGGAACGATGTTCCGTTTGCCGGCCAGTTTCTGATGTTCTTCGTAAAGACATGTTGTGCGATCGGTTTGGGGTTTCACATCTAAAACCCCCGCCCAATCTTCTCTTTCAATGGGTTTCAAAGCTTTCTTGATTTCGGCGAATTCCGACTTTTCGGCCGCTTCCAGGAACGGCTTTTGTCCGACGAAGAAGGGTTTGTCTGCGTCCACGAGTTCCATCATCGGAGAAGCTATCACCTTGTCGGGGCCGACTTGGGCGCGGGCCGGATCGCATGTTTCATAACCACATCCATACAGCCTGGTTCCGGTCCACGATTCTCCTCCGGTCTGGGAGCCGCACATTGTTCCACCGGCTTCCATGAGGCGGGTCCAGAAGTTTACAAGGGTCTGAGCAGGGCCTGCTGTTTCAATGACCTCTCGTTTGTTGAATTGTCGCCTGAAAACATGTACATCCCGGGCGTGGTCGCCTGATTCGATTTTCAGCCGGAGATGACCTCCCGGCCGGGGAAGGTCCTTTTCAGTTTTTCCAAGCGCTTTCGCTGCCGTCTTAACCGCATCGGGACCCATTATTGCGAGAGCGGTGAAAACGGAACCATCCTTGTTCAGTGATGACAAAACCGCCGGCCCTTCTGCTTTGAGATAAATGTCTTTGTCGTGATATGCATAGCCGTCGCTCAAGGACCTGAGCCATCTGAGGCCCCGCCGGCCGTCACCCACCGGTCCCAGGCGGACGAGAAAGGAATCGCTCCATGATCTTGAAGTATTGGAAGAATCTTCGCATAACACCGCAGCGTCGCATATAACTCCGCCCTGTGCGTTGAGCACCAGAGCAGCGGTTCCTTCACCCGGTTTCAGGGAAACAATGTCCGCGGTCAAAGCGGATTCCAGGAACAGGGCCGCCCTTCGTCCTGTTACACGTGTCCATTCGGCTTTGCCCAAGTCCAGCAATCCGGCCGATTCCGCTGTGGCAGCATGTTCTTTTTCGTTGTCGCCGTAGCTTTCGACCATGAGAATGTTTCCCGATCTGGACGATTTCAGGCCCCCTTCCAGAGCGGGCGCGGCCAGAGGCGTGGCGATCGGTGTTTCATCCTCATCGCAGATTGGAGAACCGTAGTGGGGATAATCCCATTCCCAGTCGCCTTTGACATCGCCTGTTTTGCGTACCAAAACGTCGATTTCCCGCTCGACTTCCTCCATGATGTCAAAATCCAGCTTGGCGCGGCCTACATCGCCGCCTGCGTAAAAATAATTGTAGGAATGCGCGTTTTGGAGCACCATGGAGACCAGATCCGCTACCTTGTCGAGTTCCTCCGGGCCGAACCCTCTTTGTGTCACCCAAACTGTTCCAAAACGGAGTCCGGAGGGATTGTTGGCGCTTGTGTCACCCGCGATCGTGTTCTTGTTGCACGTGATGCCAAGGTTATCAAGAAGCCGGGACGCTATCTCTCCGGTAATGGGCTTGCCTGAAGCCGTCTTGACTTTCCTCAGGTCAAGCAGCAGTAGATGCGTGTCGGTTCCGCCGTATGCGAGTTTCAACCCTCTCTTCTTGAAACTCTCCGCCATTGAATTGGCGTTGGACACCACTTTTTTCATGGTGGTTTTGAATTCTTCGGAGGCCGCCAGCTTGAATGCGACCGCCTTGGAAGCGATCTGGTGCATATGGGGGCCGCCCTGTTCTCCCGGGAAAACAGCAAGATCGACTGCCTTGGCGTGGGTTTCGTCGGTGGTGATAATCACCGCTCCTCTTGGTCCGCAGAGTGTTTTGTGGGTTGTAAAAGTCATCACATCGGCAAAGCCCACCGGGCTGTTGACCGCGCCCGCGGCCACCAGTCCCGCAGTGTGCGAGATGTCCGCCATCAGGATTGCTCCGACCGAGTCAGCCGCTTTTTTGAGGGCCGCCCAGTCAATGTCCCACGGATAGGCGCTAAACCCGGCCACAATTAGACGGGGTTTGAATTCTTTCGCCTGCGCTTCGATCGCGTCGTAATCCAGCCTGCCGTCTTTTCCAACTGAATAACTCGCCACTTCGTAGGTGCGACCCGATCGGTTTACCGGACTTCCATGAGTCAAGTGTCCGCCGGAAACAAGGCTCATTCCCAGGATCCTATCGCCGTTTTGGAGAAACGCCTGATAGACCGCGTTGTTGGCAGCGGCGCCCGAAAGAGACTGTACATTCGCAAAAATTTGTTCCGAAGAAACTCTATCATTTGCAAAAAGATCCGAACATCTCCGCTTGGCCAGGGATTCGATCACGTTCATGTAGTCAGTTCCCTTGTAATAACGCCGATCTGAATATCTTCTGAAATTCACGAAAGCATCGTCAAAATCAGCAAGTTCTTCTTCGGTGAGAACGTTCATTCGGGGAGCCGGATAACCCTCGGCATAGATGTTACATAACGGGCTTGCCATTACTCTACGGACTGCGGGTGGGCAGATGCTTTCAGATGCAATGAATATGAGTTTGCGATCCTGTCGTTCCGCTTCGGCTCCGATGAGTTCCGCCATTGTAGGATCCAACTCGTGGATGCCTTTTAGTGGAACCCTTGCATATTCGCTTTCACGCTCGAATTTCCCTTCGAATCTCTCTTCCTTCATGATTGAAAACCCTTTTTTCTGTGTCTTGTTTCCGTCTTTAATTATGTTCCCGATTCTTGTCTTTTTCCGATTTTTTGCTTGGAATTCACATTCAGCATAACTGAAAAACCTTTTATCTTGACTTGTCTTCTGTTTGGATGTGCAAAACTAACACCTAGCAGACCTGAAGAAACGTTTCAACACGGATATGGAGGTAAGACGACATGACTGTAAAGAGAAAATGGAATTTTAATCCCGGACCTGGTGTTCTTCCTTTGCCCGCGCTCGAAAAGGCACAGGCCGCAATCTTGAACTATGCAAACACCGGCATGGGAATTTTGGAAATCAGCCATAGGTCAAAAGAGTTTCTGGCCGTCATGGAAGAAACCAAAACAGGGTTGAAAGAGGTTTTGAGTATTCCGGATGATTATGAAGTCATTTTTTGCCAGGGTGGAGCAAATCTGCAATTTTCCATGATACCGATGAACTTGATGGGGGATTCGAAGGCGGCTGATTACGTCGACACCGGAACCTGGTCGCAAAGAGCTATCAAGGCAGCTAAGCTGGAAGGCAAGCCTTGCGTAAAAGCGTCCAGTGAGGACAAAAAATACACTTATCTGCCCTCGTTGGACAATATCAAATGGAGCGACGACGCTGCTTATGTTCACATCACTTCCAACAACACTATTTACGGGACACAGTACCGCACTTTTCCGGAAACGGGCGATAAGCCGCTTGTTTGCGATATGTCGTCCGATATACTCAGTCATAGGCTTGATGTTTCCAAGTTCGGGCTGATTTACGCGGGCGCGCAGAAAAACATGGGGCCTTCCGGGGTGACCGTTGTGATCATCCGCAGGGATCTTGCGGAAAAGAGTCCACCCGAGTTGCCGCCGATGTTGAGCTACAAGGTGTTCGTGGAGAAAGATTCAGCGTACAATACGCCTCCCACGTTTTCAATTTTCATGGTCGGTTTGGTGCTGGAATGGGTGAAGCAGAAAGGCGGACTCGAAGCAGTTGAAAAAGAAAACGGAAAGAAGGCGGAACTCCTCTATTCGACGATGGACGAAGATGCGGATTTCTTCAGGGGACCGGTGGAGAAAACTTCAAGGTCATATATGAATGCCGTAATGAGGCTTCCTTCGGAGGATCTCGAGAAGAAGTTTATCGCCCAGGCGGCTGAAAATAACCTTGTCGGACTGAAAGGACATCGTTCGGTTGGGGGAATAAGAGTTTCCATGTACAACGCGATGTCGCTCGAAGGCATTGAGACTCTGGTCGGCTTTATGAAAGATTTCCGCAAGAAGGCTTGAATCGTCCGCGGCACCCGATGACAGCATTTGCGGGCGCGGTTTTCATCAAAGTCGGCTCATTATATCGTAAAGTTCCCCGATGTTTTGGACAACCATGTCCGGTTGAATTTTTTTCTGAGATTCAAGTTTTTCAAGCGATGTTTCCCCGCTCAGTACAAGTATGCTGTAAAGACCCGATGAAGCGGCCATTGTGAGATCGGTATCCATTTGATCTCCCACAATAGCGGTTTCGCCGGCGGTCGAACCCAGACGTTCAAGAGCCGCTGTCACCATTTCAGGATATGGTTTTCCGATTATTTTAGGCTTTCTGTGCACAACGGTGTCAAGGGCCGCTATTAATGCTCCTGTATCCGGAATAAGCCCCTTGTCGGTTATACAGGTGAAATCAGGATGCGTGGCATAGTAAGGAATTCCTTTTGCCAGCAGGAGGGCCGCGTTCGATAGTTTTTCGTAGGTGACGGTCATATCGAAGCCCAGCACCACACAATCGGGGTTCTCGTTTTCAAGCTCAAATCCCGATTCCCGGAACTCTTGTTCGAGAGAGGGGGTTCCCAGCAGGCACACTTTTCGATGGGAAGTTTCCATCAACAAGAAACGGGTGGTGGCTTCTCCTGAGGTAAGGATTCTTTCTCTCTCAACATCTATACCCAAGCGGGAGAGTTTTTTTCGGTAATCCTCTGAGCGGGAGGCCGAATTATTGGTAAGAAAAACAAAAGGAAAACTCTGTTTTCTGAGCATGTCGATGAAGTTGCGGGCTTTCGGCAGAAGACGGTTGCTCACGTATATGGTTCCGTCCATGTCCAGCAAAAATGCACGAATGTCTTCGATGTTTCTCAAAACAACTCTCCATTCCGTGGGGTCGAAGTACGGTCAGTCTTCGGATGGAAAATCCAACACGCTGGTTCGCCCCATTCCTTCCGCTTTTTCCATCGCCTCTTTTACGCCCCTTCCGGCCAGAACACAATACTTTCCGATTCGCGTCACCTGCACCCGGGTTCCGTCGGCCCGTCCGAAGATCCGTTTCGCAGCTACAAACCGTCCTGTTTCCAAACAATCCGGACAGATTTCAAAATCCACAGCCGCGTAAGAAAGTCCACCCAGCGTCGGCGGGAGTGGTTTAGGAGAGGTTCCAACCAGCACGGCCAATGCATCCGGTCTTTCGCTTTCGAGCGTTCCGGTGATTTCATTCAATAACTCCGGGGGAAACAGCCAGCAACCTTCGACCAGTTCTTTTCCGCATTTTCGGCAACAATGAACACGGATCCGGCTCAAAATGAGGGCTCCTATGAGCACCGACGCACCTCCACCCATGATATGTTTTACAGAGAGATCTTTGCCGGTTTGAAAGATTGTGTAAAACACGTATCCCCCCGCCGCGAAAAAAAGCAGGCTCAAAAACAGCATCAACACTTTGAATTTTTTTTCCAGGGGGGATTTCATCGTGATTGTTCGATTTGGAGTGTTTTCCTGAGCCTACGGGTATCGTAGCCGTGGAGACGAATTCGTTCCACAATATGTGAGTAGACCGATTTGTCCATTGTCGGGGAGCGGCTCAGGATCCAGAGATAGTCGCGGCTGGGGTGTCCTACGACAGCGTATTCGTAGTTTTCGTCGAGTTCGATGATCCAGTAGTCACCCCAGAAGGGACGAAAGAAAGATACCTTCAGTTTTGCGTTGGTGTTTTTGTCGACTACCCTCGCAAGCCCTCTTGCGACGGCTTTTCGGCCTTGAAGTGACCCCTTGCGGCATTTGTTCACGACCCGAATGGAGCCGTCTTTTCGAAGAGTATAGGTTGCAGTGGAACCGGTGCAACCTCTTTGGAATCGCTGCGGAAAACTCGCAATGTCGTACCAGGTTCCAGTGTATCGTTCCAGGTCTACCTTTTCGACGGTTTGAAGTGGCGGGAGTCCAAGCCGTCTGGTGGTGGTTTTGGAACATGCCGACAATGTTGAAAGCGCGGCAGGAAGACAAATCACGACAATGGCTCCAAGACAGATGGTTTTTTTATAAGCCCTCATGGTTGCTATTTCATAGCCGATCTTACGGAGACTGCAACAACGATGATCGATTTGCGATTCTGCGGTCCGGATGAGTGGATGCTTGACAAGAAGAATGTTGAAAGTGAATAAATTCAGGAAGAAAACTTGTTTTTGAAGTAAAACAACTTTAAAGATGAATTTCTTTGCGAATAAAACGAAGTCCAACGGAAGCAGCTTTTTGTTCATAAAAGAGAGAAAAAATGAAGCCTGAAAATGTAGGATCTTGTTTGTTTGAAAAATTTATGGGACCGTTTTTGTCTTGGATCATCGCCGGAACACTGGTGGTTTCAACAGGGTGTCCTCATGGAACAGGTACGCGGAGAATAAACGGAGATTCCCGCGAAGCGGGGGAAGTGGATGAAAACAACGGTCCAGGGGTGGAACTTGTTATTCCGGATGAATTGAATGAGTTGATCTCTTTTGCAAAACAACACGCCAAAAGTGTGGACAATGAACGGGTGTTGAAGACGGTTCTACAAGCCGTGGAAAAGGGGTTGGAGATGGATCCCAAAAACGTCGAACTGTTGGTGGTCGGCGTGGAGACGGCTTGCAGACTTGCGATCCTGGCGGGAACGCACGATGTGATGGCCGACTACGGAGTGAAGGCCGAATCGTGGGCAACGACGGGGATGTCGCTCCATTCGACCAGGGTTGAGTTTCCTTATTACCGGGGGATGGGTATGGCCATGATTCTACAGGCCAGAACAAAGGGAGCGCTGGAAAAACTTCCGGAGGTCGTAAAGCTCGCTGAAAAGGCCATAGCGCTGGATGAGAAACATGATTTTGCCGGGCCGCTTCGTTTTTTGGGGGCGCTTTATGTGCAAGTGCCCGAGGTGGGAAGCATTGGAGACAAAGACAAGGGAATCGAGATTTTGGAGAGGGCGGTGGCCCATTTCCCGGATTATCCAATCAACGTGTTTTACTTGGGGGAAGCGTACTACAAGGACGAACAATATGGTAAGGCTAAATTAGAGTTGAGAAAGGTGCTGGATGCCGACGAGGATGCTCCATGGTCGCCGCGCGACAGGGACTATTATCAAAACAAGGCTGAAAGTTATTTGAGGGTGATCCAGCGAAAAGAAAGGGAAGGTTTTGGTCTCTGAAAAGCTTTTTTTAAGGATTCGATCCGCCGCGGCCCGCAGTTTTGTGGGTGTTCTGGTTTCCGTTGTTTTTTGTGGAACGTGTTTTCTTTCAGGTTGCCCAGAAAAACGCGTGGAGACTCAACGGGCACCCGCAAGTGAAGGGCCGAACGGACCCGACCGCGTACACAAAGATATTTCAGGATTTGAAGAGAGCCGAAAAGAACCCAGGGAAGACTTGCGCCTTGTGGTGTTGATCGTGGCGGATCAATTGCCCTCGTGGTTTTTTGAAAAGAATTTGAGCATGTTTCGACATGGGATTCGCCGCCTCTTGGATGCGGGGGTTTATTATCCGGAAGCTGTGTTTCCCCATGCAGCAACGTTTACGGCCGTGGGACATGCGACCTTGGCTACAGGAGCAAGGCCCTCTGTGTCGGGGATCCTGTCCAACCGATGGTATCACAGGGATATAAAGGCTGTGAGAAGTTCGGTTTTTGACTCCGACCACAAGCTTTTTACGTTGAATCCGAAAGAGCCCGTGATGGCCCCAGGTGTTTCCCCGAGTATGCTGAGGGTAAAAACAGTTGGTGACATGCTTAAAAAGCATACGGAAAACCGGGGAAAGGTAGTGGCCGTGAGTCTCAAGGACCGAGCCGCTGTTCTGACCGGAGGAAAGAAGGCCGACCTGGCTATATGGTATTCAAACCAAGTCGATCCTCCCATTATGACCACAAGCGCTTATTACAGGAATGTACCGCCCGAGTGGTTGCGTGTGTTGAATGAACGCTTTGACATGAAAGGGAAATTGAGTCGCGTGTGGAGGCCTTTGGCCTCTGAAACCGAGGGAGCCGGGAAAGACGGTATTGAAGAAAGGCAAAATGCTTTTGAGCACAGTCCTTTTAGATCGGGTAACCCGGCCAGGGAAATCAGGAATTTTCCCGCGGGTGACAGATTGGTTTTCAAGACGGCGCTGGCCGCGATTGACGGTGAAAAGCTGGGAAAAGACGACATTCCTGATTTTTTGGCCGTCAGTTTTTCCACGCCGGATTACGTGGGGCACAAATGGGGGCAGGAATCGCCCGAGATGCGGGATATTATGATGAGGCTGGATGTGAAAATTGGCAGATTCCTGGAAGAACTGGATCGAAAAGTCGGAAAAGGGAGCTATGCCGTAGTGTTTACAAGCGACCACGGCGCTCCACCCTCCCGCGTCAAAGGAAAGAGAATCGTCCGCGTCCCTCCCCAAACAATCGCTGCAGCCGCGGCGAAAGGGGCGACCGATACGGCCGGCAAGGGGAGGTGGATTGAAGCGGTGGCGAATCCCTATGTCACGTTGACCGCAGAGGCGATGGATTTGCCGGAAGACAAGAGGAACGATTTAATCACCGGGGTGATGGACTCGCTTCGCCGGGTCGAAGGGATTGGATATGTGCGGCGAACGGATGAAATCTCCGGAAATTGCGACGACAGGGAGTGCGTGGATCATGCCTTTTGTCTCATTGTTCCCGGAGATGCGCCGGGAGAGATAGTTTTCGGAGTGGAGCCTTATTATTATATCGCCAACTATGATTACGATATCATCAACCATGGCTCTCATCACATGTATGACAGGGTCGTGCCGCTTGTGGTTTACGAACCGGGGCGGCCATCCGGCAAGGTTGAAAAACAGGTTTCAGTGTTTTCCATTGCATCGACTTTGACTCGCCTTTTGGGAGTGCCGTCTCCCCCTAGGGCCGAGGCACCGCCGCTTTGAAGTAATTCGATTCAAACCGAGGGAGAATCAAGGGTGTGTTTTCAACGGTTGTATACTTTGTTTGTTGGGGTTGTTTTCGTTGGTTTTGCGGTATTTGGTTGTGATAAAGAAAAGTCTTCGCAAAAAGTGGTGGTGGAGACCTTCGGCACTAAGGCGGAAAAGGATGCAACCGGGCAGGATTCTTCTGAAATTGTCGAACCTGAATTGGTTTTTGCTGTCCCCGGGGAAGCAAAAAGCGTAGAAAATGTCCGAAGCATGGTTTCCGACAAGGGCAATCATCTGGTTGCGGCTGTTTTATTAAGCGACACTCGTAAGGCGTTTGAATGCCTTCAAAAACAGCATGAACACGGCAGATCGTGTCCACCACCGTATCATACCTTTGGTGATGCAGAGCCTTTTGAAGATGAACCACTGAAAGAAGTGGGGGCAAGGTTGCTGGTCAAGACCGATTTTCCGCCCGGAAGGCTGCATCCGGGCAGGATGTACTTAATACATGGGCATTGGTGTCTTGAAGGAAGGTTGGCCCTTTTTTGCGGGCTGAGAGTTTTCGAAGTTTCCGAAAGGGGAGCCAGGGAATTTCTGAAAAACAGGATCAAAACGGAGGGGCGCGAAACCGGAGGGTAAATGGAAAAAGAGTAGGAAATGAAGCGAGGCCCCTGACGGCGAGAAAAAGCGGAAGGTGTCACCAAAGGGGGGGAGGCACTGCTACGCCGAATCTGTCTCGGTCCGCCCGTCAGAGGCCTCTGCTGTCCTTCATAACCATCTGACCAGTCATCATATTCCAGGTTTTTGTAATTAGCTTAAAGGTTAATAATATTAACAGGTTGGCTGGCCTGATCCGGCATCACAGGATCGGTGGAGATTTTTTTATTCGCCCTGAAAGCGAAAAAATTGATTGATCCGGCGAATTTATATAATAGAAAAGCTTGCAAGATTGACCCTTTGATGGCTAGATTCCAAAAATTGATCAATGGGCATCAATGAATTTTTTGCAGTTGTCCAAAGATGCTTCTTAGGAGAGTCGATGAAAGAAGGGAAAGTAGAACTACTGAAAATTCTTTTGGGAATGGCTTTCGTGGACGGGGATTATTCCGAAAACGAGGGTCGTCTTGTGGAGTTCCTAATAGATTCCTATGGGCTTACTCCAGAACAAGAAGAAGAGGTTCGTTCGCAAAAGAGCGGGAAGATCGATCTTTACGAGTTGGCTGAAAGCATTTCGTCTCCTGAAGACAGGCGCCAGGCTTATGAGTCGGCATTTCTTGTCGCCCTGATGGACGGATCACAGGATCCGGAGGAATCGGAAATGCTGGAAAGGCTCCGTGAGGCGCTGGATCTGGATGACGGAGTCTGCGCGGAGGCTGAAGAGCGGGCTCAGGTTATTTATGATCGTTTTTCCGACCGAGACGAGCCGGATGAGATCTGATACCCCGGTTCCGGAATTGAGTATCATAGCGATGCGGGCGTTATTGTGAAACGTTCTAGTTTTAGAGTTTCGTCCATAGTAGTACTCCATTCGGGATCCCGGTTAAAGACCAGTCCGATGTTTTGAATTCTTTTAAAGTCGACACCCTTTCCGGCCGAACAAGTTTCAGGGCCGTAACCGATTGGTACGGTGAAGATTTCGCCCGGGCGGGCGGTGGATCGGGTGTAGCAGACGACTCCGTCAAGATCTCTCAGGGTGAACTGGATTTTCATGCCCTTGTATTGCGTAGAGGAGGTCTTGACACTCAATGAGCAGCCCAACAAATTGAGCGCTCCTCCCTTGAATTCGGGACAATCGGTTGAAACGTTGGTTGATATGGCTCCTGCCTGGCGGAAGGGGTTTTCGGGATCCATGGACGCATGCAATGTTATGGTTTCGCCGGACAAGTGGTTTTTTCGTTTCTCAAGGAGGGGAGCCGGTGGTCGTTTCCATGGGAGAGTGTCTTCGGAAGACAAACGTGTGATAGCGGAATAATAGGGGTAATTCGAGCGGGTGAACATGCAGAGAGACAAATCCTTGGTTTTTTTCGGTCTCCATATGTTGATGGATTCAGCAGTGTAGGTGGGATAATCGCCGCTGCAACCGATTTCACCGTCCGCTGCCGCTTTCCCGCATGGAAATATCCTTATTGCGTGAAGTATGAATTCAGCGGTGAACTTGATCTCCGCGAACGTTGCTGCTGCCCAGAGAAACCCTACGTGTGATACACGATCCAACCGAAAGCCCTTGTGTCTCGCACCCATTCCCGGAACAGATTTTGTGGGGGGTCTTAATCGCAAAACCTGTTTTTTGCCTCCGGACAGTTTTGAGAGACCGGTCCAGTGACCGTGGAGCCTCCTGCCGGAATCGTCTTGGAGCACGATCTGCGCACCGGATCCCCATGGGTGGGCTACGGCTTCAACAGGAGGAGTGATTTCGATCTCGATAACAGTATCTTGGAGATTCACCGGAAGGCTCTGGGATAAGGGGGAACACAGAATTTCTCCTTTTCTTTTTTTTTGTGTCCAAAAAGGCTCGTCCGGGGTCCACCTATGTGCGTCCACGTCCATCGGGATGAGTAAACCCACATTTTCCTCTGTAAGCGGTGTTTGGAAAGATTGGAATCCGCCGCCCATTTTTTCCAACCACTCCCGGTCGTACGGAGGTCCGTTTGTTACACTTCTGCATGTTGAAAGAACAACACTTGAGTCAGCCATTAGAGAAACTCCCGGCTCTTCGGAAACGGTAGCCGGGGGTGGTGGTTGAGCCCTTAGTGGAAAATCCCCAGGCGTTCGCTTTCTTTGGGCCGGAAGCTCTCGGATCTGTCTTTTTACTTCTTTGTAATTCGTTTTGATCGATGCGTCTTGCCAGAAAAGCACACCTGAAAACCCTTTTTCATAATAATCGGACAAGGTGTAACCGTTATTCGGCAAGCATTCTCCGAGTAATACCGGGGTGTCTGGATCCAGGTTCATTTCCTTTTTGAGAGTCTCCGCGCTGAAACCTTTGATTCCGTTTTCCCTGGAGAGTTCATGTCCCGGATAATGATGGAATTGTACAATCAAATGATTTGTCGGCAGGTTGTTTGCTCTGATCTCTCTTTGTGCTTTTCGCATAATCGGCGCCCAGAAATGGAGTAGGGTTCCCAGATTGCGAACGCCCAGACTCACGCGGCCCCCCATGGCCAGCAACTCTTTCATGTGCTTCCATACAAACCCCTTGATATTGTATGAATCCTTGTCGTCGACCACCATGCGCATTCCGTTCAAGGGTTCGTTGATGATATCCCAGATTATTCTGTGCCCATATCGTTTTTGCATGAAAGAAAGGCAGTCCGCCGTGCGGCTCCATGCTTCGCGCCATCCATCCGGCGAAGATAGGGATCTGCGGGTTTCTCCCGCTCTTCCTCCCCATTCTGAACCTATTCCGTCGGCTATCATGTAGTCGTATAGCACCCAGATTATGGTGGTGTTGGAGGGTGTCGAGTCCATGAAGGCCGACATGTCCCGGATGCAACGGGCGGTGAATCCGGGTTGAACCCGGGGGCCCAGGAATCCGGACCTGTTGTCCGCGAAAGCCCATACCCTCAATGCTCCCATTTTATTTACGGGTACGGCCCTGCTTTTTATTAGCGGTCCAAAGAACCCGAAACCCATTTGTTGAGGGGTACCCGGACGCGGGGGCCAACCCACGTCATGTCCATAAGATATCCAAGGAAGGTTGAACCCGGATTGGCGCAGAAATCGGGTTCTTGAGGGTTGCGCTGTCCATGAAGCGGGAGCCGATTCTTTTTTCCGTTTTTGCTCGAAGCCGGTTGAGTCACTCAGCGTTGGTGTGCAACATCCAACAGACAGGAACAATGCCGTGAAGAAGACCGACTCAAAAACAAGTTTCCAAGTGTTCATCCATTTTCTGTGGGTTTTGTCCATTTCCGGGTGCGTATTTCTTCCGAGAGTTCTTTGATGAACACATCCAGATCCATGTTTTGTTGCTGTTTGATCTTGTAACGTCTGATGGTGACGGTGTTTGATTCCGCTTCTCGTCCACCCACTACCAACAGTATGGGGATCTTGCAGGTCACGCCGTTTCGGATTCGCTTGTTGAAACTGTCGGAGCCGGCGTCGACATCAGAGCGGACACCTTGCTCAAAAAGCTCTTTTTCGATTTTGCCTGCGTACTCGAACTGGCTCTGCGAAACCGGTATTATTCTGACCTGGATGGGGGCCAACCATGTCGGGAAGGCTCCGCCGAAGTGTTCGATCAGGAATGCAATGAAACGCTCGTGGGTTCCCAGCGGCGCGCGATGCAGCACCCATGGACGATGAAGGTTTCCATCCGGCCCCACGAATGTCATATCGAATCGATCTTCCTGCGCGGCCATGGGATCCACCTGGTTTGTGGAGGCGGTTTCCTCGCGTCCTACCACGTTTTTCACCTGCACGTCCACCTTGGGTCCGTAGAAAGCTGCTTCGCCACGGACTTCTTCGTAGTCCAACTCCAGTTCTTTCATCGCTTCTATGCAAAGGGTTTCCGCTTCCATCCACAATTCCGGCATTGGAAGATATTTGGATGACTTTTCCATGTCGGACAAACTAAGGCGCATGTACCAGGAACTGAAATCAAGCAACTTGTAGTAGTCTAGGTGAAGCTGCATGACACGCATAAACTCTGCTTTTGCGTCTTCCCTGCTCACGTAAATGTGAGCGTCATTCATCGTCATACCGCGCACGCGCAGTAAACCGGCCAATTCACCGGATTTTTCGTACCTGTAAACATGACCGTATTCAGCAAGGCGGAGCGGGAGTTCTCGGTAAGAACGAGGCCGCGCCTTGTATATCATGTGATGAAACGGGCAATTCATGGGCTTAAGGTAAAATGTTTCCTTGATTTCTGTGCCGTCGCCCGCTTTTTCCCTCAACTCCATCGGGGGAAACATGGATTCCTTGTAATACGGCAAGTGGCCGGAACGAATGAACAGTCCCTCTTTTGTTATTTCGGGAGTGGAAACTTTCTTGTAGCCGTACCTGAATTCAAACTCATGAGCCAGTTTCTCCAGTTCATGCCGCAAAACCCCGCCGTTGGGCAACCAAAGCGGCAAGCCCTTGCCCACTTCTTCTTCTATATGAAATATATCCAGTTCAGCGCCCAGTTTCCTGTGATCTCTTTGGAGGGCTTCTTCTCGTTTTTTGATAAAGTTCTTGAGGTCTTTTGCGTTGTCGAATGCAAGTCCGTAAATACGGGTCAGCATAGGCCGGTCTTCCGAGCCTTTCCAGTAGGCGCCCGCGACCCGATCCAGCTTGAATCCTTTTTTGGGGATGCGAGCCGTGTTTTTCACGTGAGGACCCTGGCAAATGTCTACAAATCCCCCGCTTTCATAAAAACTGATTTTTTCCAGGTTTTTTTCCCTGAGATCTTCTATGAGTTCTTTCTTAAAAGGCTGATTTTTTTCTATTGTCCATTTTTCTGCTGCGTCCGGATCCAGATCATATTGTTTGAATTCCAGATCTTGGGACAACAACTCCGTCATTCTCGTTTCTATGGCGTGCAGATCATCGGACCCCACCTTGACCCCTTCGGGAAAACTGAAATCATAGTAAAAACCGTCGTTAATGGCAGGGCCGAAACCGAACCGGGTTCCCGGGTAAATGTCAAGCACGGCATGAGCCAGAACATGTGCGAGCGAGTGACGTATACTATGAATCCGGGATTCTTCCGGGCTCATGTTTTTTGTTACGTGTTCAAATTCCTCGTGACCCATTGAGAGCTCCTTGTTCGTGGAGAAAAATTTTTATTCAACGGAGTTTTCAAGCGTTTTTCCTGCGCTTGATTTCAAACACCTCAATCTAAACCCTTTGGACGCGACCCATCAAGTAATTGTTGCGTTTCATCCTGTGGAAATAATTGGTTGCAAGCAGGGGATTGATTTCAAGAAAATTGCGAGGTAACAATCAATTGCCGCGTAATTGGGCGGTTCTGAGGTTTTTTGAAAAAAGCACTTAGGAAACGTGAAGAGCAGAATGTGCATGAAGAAAAGAAAAAATAGAGCTTTCGTCAGCGGGTTCGCTCTCCCAGATCTCATATTCCTGGCATGTTTTCTGGGGTTTTTCGCAACGGTGGCTGTTCCCGCCTTCAAACGGTATTTCGAAAGAGCCAAGGTGATGGAAGTGCTTTTGCAGTTGCAGAAGATATCCGATGGTGCGGCGGCGTACTACGAAGAATCGGACCGTATGATCTGGGCGGTAAAGGATGGCACAAAGGAAAAGCGTTTTCCCGATTCGACGATGGTGACACCGCAGCGGCGTTGCTGTACGTACGGGCCGAGTGGAATGTGCGAGTCTGCCGATTGGGACACGCCCGTTTGGCGTGCTTTGGGTTTTGCGATTGAAGAACCGCATCATTTCAGGTTCCAATTTGTATCCAAGGGAGTGGGGGCGGAAGCGGCTTTTACTGTTCGCGCTCATGCCGACTTGGACTGTGACGGAGTCGAATCCACTTTCGAAAGAGTCGGTTTAGCGACTGAAGATTTCAATGTCACTGTGTCTACTGCTGTTCGTGCGGTTCGCATCAGGGAATAATGGAGGAGCATTTTGTTTCGCATAGGAGTGACAAGACATATTTCAGCGGCTCATCATCTGAGGGGCTACAAGGGTAAATGCGAAGATCTACACGGGCATAACTGGAAGATAACGGCAGAGGTGGGTTCTGAAAAACTGGATTCACTGGGAATGGTAATGGATTTCGGGGATCTGAAAAAAACAATGGACGGGATTCTTGGAGACCTGGATCATACACTGCTGAATGATCATCCCCATTTCACTGAGAAGAATCCTTCTTCGGAAGAATTGGCTCGTTACGTATTTAAGCGTCTTGAAGATTCTCTGAATGGATCTTTATCGCTTTTTTCGGTAAAAATATGGGAGTCGCACGGTTCATACGCGATATACACGAGGGATTAGAAAAAGGCCGGTTTGGAAAGCCTCAGGGAAAAATCATGGAAAGAAAAAAACTGGAGATTAATCGGCTGAAAGAGTTGAAAAAGAGCGGTGAGAAACTCACCATGCTCACGGCTTATGATTATCCCTCCGCCAAGATGCTGGACGAAGAGGGAATAGATCTAATTCTGGTCGGGGATTCAGTTGCAAACGTTGTTCTTGGCTATGAAGATACCAGGCCGGTAACCATGGAAGAAATGCTTCATCACGCAAAAGCTGTTGCGCGAGCGGTTCAATACGCGCTTGTGATCGGAGACATGCCTTTCATGTCGTACAATGTCTCGGTCGAAGAAGCTCTTCGCAATGCCGGGCGGTTCATAAAAGAAGCGGGTTGCGATATGGTCAAGCTGGAGGGAGGGGGGATTCATGTCGGCACGATTGCAAGTATCGTTGAGGCGGGGATTCCTGTATGCGGTCACCTGGGCCTGACCCCTCAGACGGCCGGTTTGATAGGAGGGTATCGTGTTCAGGGGCGCACTTCCGAAAAAGCACATCAGCTCATGAAGGAAGCTTTGTCCATAGAAAGGGCGGGCGCTTCCATGCTTGTGATGGAATGTGTTCCCGCTGAAGTTGCTTGCGAAATAACGTCGAGGTTGACCATTCCCGTCATCGGAATCGGCGCGGGCGCGAGTTGTGACGGACAGGTTCTAGTGTTGCACGACATGTTGGGAGTCCAATCGGATTTTACACCTCGTTTTGTCAAGCGTTACGGGGACATGGAAAAGCTGATGAGAGAAGCGGTGCAAGCGTATCGTACCGATGTCAAGGCAAGGACTTTTCCGGACGCGGATCATGGCTTTGCAATGCCCGAAAAAAGTTACCGAAAATTTAAGTCGCTCATATCCGGGGAGCAGGACTAAGGAAAATGAGATTGTTTGGGAGATTCACGCTTGGATGATCGGCAGGCCATGAAAGAGAGTACCAAGGATAACGATTCCATGAATCGCCTCCACGACGAAAAGGTGGCGATTATCGGAGCCGGGGCTATGGGTTGTCTTTTGGGAGGTCTTTTTTGCCGAAACCGGGTAAATGTAGTATTTGTAGAATCCAACAAAGAAAAACGGGACGCACTGAATTGTTCGGGGTTGACTTTTGTTGAAGGTTCGTTGAAAGAAGTGTTTCCTGTGAGAGTAGTGTCTCCGGAGACCCGGATCGAGAGTGTGAAACTGGCCGTTGTGTGTGTAAAGGCTTATGATACCGAGACCGCTGCACGCTGTTTGGCTGAACGCATAGATGATGAAGTTCCGGTATTGACCTTGCAGAACGGTCTGGGTAACATAGAGGTTTTAGCCCGTGAGTTGGGATGTGATAGAGTGCTGTCGGGGACCGTATCTCTCGGAGCTTACATGGCGTCCTTGACCACAGTGGTCTACGCGGGTCGTGGAGAAATCCACATCGGAGAAATGGACGGACAGGTAACGTCGAGGTTGAAAAGATTCGCCGGTTTGTTTAGAACATGTGGGATGGATGTAAGGATTTCAGAAGATGTCAAGCGGTTGGTATGGTCGAAACTTGTGATAAATGCCGGGATCAATGCGCTTACTGCTATACTTCGAGTTGAAAACGGCGTTCTGCTTGAAATATCCCTGGCGCGGGAACTAATGTTCGAAGCGGTGGAAGAAACCTTGACTTTAGCCCAAAAAGAGGGAGTAGTTCTGGATGTAAATGAAATGAGAAAAAAAGTTCGGGCCGTCGTGGAAGGTACCGCTTCCAATCGGTCTTCAATGTTGATGGACACGTTAAAAGGTGTTGAAACCGAAATAGCCAACATTAACGGCGCCGTGGCGGAGAGGGCGGAAGCTCTCGGCGTGCAGGCACCGGTAAACAAAGTGCTCTATTACCTTGTGCAAGCGGGTTACGAGGCCCGTATGCACGACAAGGAGCTTTCAACCACATTTCATCAAAGGAGTTGTCAATGAAAAAGAAGATTCAATCCATTATCCTCGTCGTTGCCATGCTGATAGCGTCCGTGCTCGTGGTTGCCGGATGTCCGAAGCCGGAAGGCGACACCACACCGGCGGTGGATCACCATGAACCCGCAGGCGACTATCAAGAACCCGCTCCGGTCGACGAAGAGCCTCCCGCCCCGATGGACGAAGAAGGCTACGGCGAACCCGAGCATCATGAAGGCGAAGGCGGCGAAGAGGAAATAGAAGACTACTAAAAGCCAACGTGTTTTGGAGCGGATTTGCGCAAGTTCATCTCCGCGGACAAACGACCGCCTGCTGGATGGATGGGTAAATCACCCATCAGTAAAGGCAGCTTGTCTTTATGGCCAAAAGTTCCGGAGAGTCCGCCGCTCTGATGAAGCGGACTCTGTCTGGATGTCTCTTGGAGTGATCACTCCGGATCTCGTGTCAACTTGTAACAAGTGAAAAGCGCCGGCGGTCGGGCGCAGGGATCCATTTTTGTCTTGTCTATTTCATGGAGAGGAGGACACCCAGAAGTTCGGATGAACTGAAAGGAAACGGAAGATGAGCGTCTACCTCTGAAGGATCCACAGCGTGCCTGCTTTCCTTGTCGCTGAAGCAGACGAGGCGGGTGCCCCTGGGCGCCCGAACAGCAAGTTCTCCGGAAGGACGCCGTGGTCCGATGGGCGACCCGTTGAAAACAACTGCATCGTAGCCTTTGCTTTTTTCCAGTTTCATCAATGACGCTTCATCCAGGTCGGCTTCTTCCACCACTACACCCCCTCTTTTCAAAAGATAGGCCAGGGATTGTCTTAAAACAGCCTCTTTTTCCATGACAAGCACTTTCATGAGAGTCCTCTTGTAGTATGGTGTTGGATCACTGTTGATTTTGTCGAATCATTCCCCTTGTCCGCCTTGAGCGGAATTCCTTCTTTTCAAAAGTTCCAGTGTTTCCTGGTGAATGCGTTCCTTGAAAGCTTCTTCTCTTTCCTTGACTGCATCAGGTGGCGCGAGCCGCTGTGCAAAACCAAGAAACCTTACAAGATCGCCGTCTCTGCGGCGGACCCTTATCAGCAATCCGGGGAAACGTTCGCCGAACCATCGGTAGATCCACCCATCCGGCAGATCAGGTTTGGCCCATTCCATCAAGAACCTTGCGTCCCTGGGCGAAAGGTTGACGCATCCGTGGCTTCGCTGAATTCCGAATGAATCGTGCCAGTATGCTCCGTGAATAGCTTGGCCTCTCCAGAAGAATAGAGACCATGGCACCGATTCGGCCATATATTCATTCTCAGCTCCCATGTCGCTTGTCATGTCGGTTTCGCTGATCTTCCAATAGACGCGGAAAATCCCGTGCTGGGTGGGATGTTCATCATTGCCGCTCGAAAACAAGGTCGCTGCTACAGGGCGGGAACCCTCGTACATGACCATGGTTTGTTGTTCGAGGTTCAGGTCGACCCATTGCTTGTAGCGGTGAACTCCGGGAGGCGGCGTTGATGGCCATGCAGCTCTTGTTCCGGTGGATCGCATCCAGCGGCAAGGTCCTATCCGGTAGTATTCAAAGCGCCCGCGGTTCGTGATTCCGAGTATTGGAACGATGGAATGTCTCGGTAGTTTGTCCTCTACCGCGCCTCCCGGCTTGTTGTAGACCCGATGATCCCTCAGCAGAAAGGCTACCGGAAGTGTTACATCAGGGTGAGGGAAATGTATTCCCGAGAATTCCGAAGGGACATGCCGTGCAAGATTGTCGACCGGAATATACCAGTTCTTCGTGGTTTCCCAGTAGTTTGTGCCATCTATTCGTACGAAGCGCCTGAATCTGACGAAAAAACCTCCCGGAAGTTTTCTGAACGGGTCGTTTTTGGCGGCAGCTTTTCGGCTGGAATACACGGGCGTTCCGCCGGGCCGGACATAAGCGTAAAGACCCGGAACCAGGGCATCTTCTTCCATGGGCGGTTGTTTTACAACCTTTGGGGCTCTCTGATCCCAGACGAAATTCCGGCGACAGGTGTAAGCCCTTGGACCCAAAACGATCCATGCACCTTGGCAACCTCTTCCGCGCACGAAGCCGAAAGGAACGATCCGGCTGCCTTCCGCCATGAGCCCGACTTCGTCCGTAGATAGGTCAGGTGCGTAATGGACTCTTGCGTTCCTGAAAGCGCGCAGGGATTCTCCCCATGCCGGTTTGTCCGGAACCGGGACCAGCATGTGCATGAGGTAATGTTTCAGGCCTTCCCAATCCGTTTCCACCTCAGGAGGCTCGGGTAATTCAACCGGTTTCACCAAACGGGCGGCTACTTGGGCCGCGGCTTTTGCTTCCAGTTCACCTTGGTTGCACATGGCGGGTGATTCATGCACAACGTATACTCTGGGCTTTTCCAAGCCCGGATCTTCCCTGTCCTGCTCTGGTATTTCTTCGATCGAATCATCATCCGGGATGTTTGCAGGTTTTCTCCCACGGCAGGGAGCTTTCAGTTTTTTTCGTTTCGGACAATCTCCATTTTTCTGAGGGGTTGATATCTTTTCTTCTTCTGTGCCCCGCATTCCCGAACCGGCTATGAGTTTTCCCCTGCGTGTGGCTTTGGATCCGTCGGCACGGGAAGACGGGAGCGGAAAGGAAGAAAGGAATCTCGTAGAACCGGTTTCACTTTCCTTGAGTGAAAGACCTTCTTCGCTATGTGTGGATGATTCCTGTTCTTCCGGATGCTCGGTTCCCAGGGAGGCGACGCTGCGTTCTGCAGAAGGCGCCTCCTTACGCGACGAGCCCTTGGGCACTATCATCAGGATCAACGCGAGTGCTGCCACTGCAATGATTCCAGGGATGACTGTTGCAAAAAAATGCGAAATTTTCCCTTTCAAGGTTTGTTCGGTTTCCGCGGTTTCCAAGTTGCCGGGAGGCGGAGGAGGCATATATTCCCGTTGTCCGGTATTACCTGTTCGAGGCGGAGGAGGAAGAGCTTGCGTCATATCCCGGTTTCCCATGAATTTCCTTTCCTCTTCTGTGTGTTCAATTCTTTCGGTTTTTTCCGTCCACAAAACCACGTGTTTCATGGTGCGGAGAAAACCCCATCAACCTTTATCCCTCTTTTCCCCCGCTTGGGCAAAATTCTTGTTTTTTACATATATATTAAGGGGTTGGGCGACATTAGCTGTTAAAAGCTCCAGGCGTAAACACCTTTAAACTTTTCCGCTTCCCTGTCGTAACGGTATTCTGCGGCCCAGAATGTTCCATCCGACGCTCTGACGACATGGGTGAAAAAACCGTGGCCTGCTTCACTTTCCAGGTGAGGGGATGCCGACCATTCATCGTCCGCTATGCGAACAGCTTCCCAGAGATCGGCCGCTGTTCCGTCTTGGTAGAAGATTCTTACAGCATTGTCTCTGTCCGAGAATATCCGAGTGTCCAGGCCGACTACATGATATTCTCCTTCTCTATCACCGTTGTCGGCTATTTCGCGAACTTCGGGTGTTAACTCTGAATCAAGGCGTCTATATACCAGATTGTCATGAACCGCGTCGTGATACGCAATGTGAATGTTGTCTTCATCGTCGACAAAAAGAGAGGCATAAAGCCCCACGTCCGAGTATGCATCGCCTTCAAGCACCTGGACATTCCAGGATTGACCCGGCATGCCGGATGCGAACATGGCCGATCCCGCGCTCCTGTCGTAGTAAACTGCAACCATGCGGCCGTCACTCAACAGGCCGGTGGAAACGAAAAGTCCCGTTCCCTCGGGCAGGTCGGTCCATGTTGGTTTTTCCAATACGGGGATGCATTCTCCCATGATGCAACCTTCATTCGGTTCGCATAGATCGCAGTCATCGTCTTCTGTAACGCATGTCCAGCTTTCTGCCAGGCAGATTTTATCTTCCGGGCACAAACCGCCGCAAGGCACAGGGGTTTCGTCGATCACCTCGATCGACCAATCCGCCGGGTTTCCGGGAGAGGAAGAAGACGCGGAGGCCAACCGTAGTTCGCTTTTAAATCCGAGTCCCTCCTCATCTTCGAGTCCCGTCACCATGAAAAAAATATGTGGAATGTCGTTTTCATCGATCAAAAGAGCGGTGTAGACTGATTCTTCGTGACCTTCTTTTTCGTTTTCAAGATGGTTAGACAGCCAGTCGCCGGGCAACCCCTTCGTGTGCTTAACTGAGCGTTCGTCCACATCAATGTAGCTTATGTGCGCATATCCTTGGGAATCAAAGGCGATGGATGTGTATTTGCCTACATTTTCACCCCGACGCGCGAGCCCGGCCCTGAATCCGTCAGGGTCCCCCGAAAGCGGCGTGCCGAATGGGACGCCGTCGACCGCTTCAGGAATAATTTTTCCCTCGTGATCCACTTCTACAACATTAAGATCGCCCCATTGGTCGCTGTAACACGAAATAAGAATCAATCCGTTGTGTTCGGCCATGCTGAGGAACCGGCCGTAATTTCCCGTTTCCACTTCATCTGAATCGCAATCGCACAATACGGGAACCGGATTGCAGCTTCGGTCATATGTCATTTCTTCCAGGCCGACGAGGTATTCGTAATATTCGCACTGGGGTATCGGTTCCGCGCATATCAAGGGAAGGCCGCTCGGGTCGCCGCAGTCTCTTCCCGCGGATTTCTTACATCCTGCAAAAACCGTTGTGATCGCGATTGCCGGCAAAATCAACCAAACAAGCGATGATTTGGCGCCGGACCCCCGGGATCGGCGTTTCATGAAGTGCGCGAAACAAAGAGCCGGGACCAGCAGGAACAGCAGTGGAAACCCCGGAGTCTTTTCTGATGAGGATCTGCAACTGCAACCGGAGGAGGGAGGTGAAACCCGTCCGTAAAGACCGGCGGACGAGTGGGACGAATCTTCGTGCATGGCCAAGCCCGTGTGGGAATCGATTTCTATTTCCACCACAGCGGGGGTCGGGTCTGCTGATTCAGGCTTGCCGGCTATTCGGGCCTTTACTTCCACCTTGTGAACTCCCCGGAGCCATAGTCCGGGCCTTTGAATTTCGAGAGTCCTTGTCTGGAAATACGGCGACCAGAGGCCTTTGTTCAGGCGATAGGAAAACTCGACAATATCTTCCGGTCCCATAACCGAAGGTTCCACCTCGGCATCCAGGGATATAACGGCAACGGGTCCGTTTTTCAGTGTGTGATCCACACTTATCGCGTTGAAATCCTTTTCTGAAGGGAGTTCCACCCCGACAAGGCGTGCGAAGGTTTGTACAGACCCAATCAACTGGGAAGGTTCCTCGGGAGGGATGCCGACGTAATCCAGCCCCGCAAAAATGGCCAGGAACGTATTATTGTCGACCGAAGCAATGGAACCCTCTTCCAGGATCAGATTAAACCCGGCGAAAGCCGGTAAATCTATGGGTCCAAGAACGTTTCCTCCCAGCATGCCTGACACGGTATCGATCAGAATCGGAAACACCGAAGCGATTTCCTCAGGGTCTTCGGCAAGGAGTCGGCTTTCTTCCACGCGAATGTTTTCAAAAGCGCCCTTCAGGTCTCCCAGCACCGGGATGAGCTGATTTTCTTCGTTGATGTCCAGGTTGAGCGGCAAGGAAACGTCGCCGATAATTCTGAAAAGCCGGATGAATCGGTAGTCGATAAACGCGTACAGATCCACGGCCAAATCCTGGGCGCCCAATGTCAAGAGCGGTTCTTCGATGTTTCCCTCCTCATCGGTTGTACCCGCTCCGAGGTCGAGGCTGAACGGGCTTTGCGGTCTCAGATGCAAAACGATTCCCGGATCGCCATCGTGGATGAGGTCTGTCATTGAATCCAAAAATACACTGAACGAACCCATGGTAAGGAAATCGTTTTGTCTCGGTCCGATCGCCATGCAAAAAGCTCCTGCATCAAACATGGCGTAGATAGCGGTTTCCAGGAAGCTCTTGTGAATGCCTATGCCGATTTGAAAAGGCTTTTCGTCCGGCCTTGTCTCACCTTCGAATACTGTGGACGTGGGCGCGGCTTCGATCAACGGCGGATCCAGCGCGGGCACGCATGGGTGGTTTGCCGGGCTGCTCTCGGTCCCGGCAAGTACTCCGAGGGACAAGCCTTCATTGACCACGGATGAATAACCACCGGCCCTCAAATGTAAATCAAGATCATTGCTGCCCGGAGCGAGAGAATACAGCAATCCTCCCAAGTTCAATCTGCCTTCCATGCCCATGGCCTGGACCCAGCCTTCATCGCTGTCTTCCCTGCAATAATAGAAAAACAGATCATTGCCTTCATTATCCTGCAGAATAACTTCTTGGCAGGAAGACATCTCCGGGCACTCGGGTTCATCCGGATCGCAGGTAACATTAGTGCTGAGCATCATTTCATCGATTTTCTCTCTCACCTTGTCTTTGACCTGCCGGATAATTGTATTTTTGAAAAAAGTGTCGATGCCGGAGCAGGTCAACCCCCCGGAGATGACCAGGTCCTCGGACTCTATGTCACCGTCCGGTATGTCCAAATCGGTAAGGACAGCGCTGGTTCGGTTGGACTGGGAGTCCTGTAAAAAATCGATCCTGGCCGTAGCGTTGGCATAGGCCTGGGAACCCAGCCTCGTATCCACGTCTATTTGGCAGTTCAGCCCGGGAAGAAACGAGTGGGTGTGCATCGTCTCCAAGCTCCAGAAATTGATTCGAGCGTCTATGTTGAGCGAAGCCGGGGGCGCGGGGGAAATGCTTAACTCCAGTATTTCCACTTCCAGCATGCACGGAGGTTCGTCGGCTACACAGTTGTCCGAGGATCCGGTGCCGCAAAGATCCAGCATTCCGACCCAAAGTATTTCAATGTCGCACTGGGGAGGCACCTCGAATACCAGTCCGTCGGGCATCATGTCGCCGAGGATCCTGTCCAGGTTCTCTTCCAGGAACTGGATTCCCTGGGATGTCACCCGGATTTGCATCCCGTTTTCGATGCGTCTTTCGGATGGAAAACCTCCAGGGATGGTCTCCATCAGGTCACATCCTTCGCATCCTTCACCTGCACAGTTCAGCATTGCGCCGAGCGCGAAAAACACAACTATTATGTAAGCACGGGTCCTACTATATGATTCACGCATTTTTTAATTCTTTCCTGGTGTATTGATTCATTTCCTCGGTGAATTTTACCATTCAGACCACAGGCAGGGCAAGACGGGAAAACCGTGAGCTTGTTTAAAAACAGTTTAAATCGAATCGACTTTACAATAGTTCCGTTGTCAAAGCCTCGAACTTGCAGCTTTATTGGACCCGAAGTCTATGTAATTTGTTTAGTTTGTAGTATACATTGGATAGCATGGACAGGTTCAGGAGATCAATGGCCGGTATTTTTGACAAGTTTAGTTTGGGCGGGTTGAAGATTCCGAATAGGATCATCAGGGCGGCGACCGTGGAGAATCGTTCCACCGAGAAAGGGGAACCATCACCAGCGATGGCTGCGATGTTCAGGGAGCTTGCCGAAGGTGGGGTGGGTCTCATTGTCACCGGGGGGTGTTACGTGCAGGAGCACGGACGGTCGCTTCGATACCTCACGGGAATTCATAATGATGACGTGGTGGGATCGCTAAGTCGATTGGTGGAGGTTGTTCATGAAGCGGGCGGGAAGATTGCGGTTCAGATATATCACGCGGGGAGGCAGACCAGGCAAGAGGTGATCCACGAAGTTCCCAGGGCGCCTTCCGCTGTGAAGGATACCCTTACCTGGGTGACTCCGAGAGAGATGTCCGGGAAGGAAATAGAAGAAACCATTGAGACGTTCGGCAAGGCGGCTGAGAGAGGGGTACGGGCCGGGTTTGATGCTGTGGAGATTTTGGCGGGACATGGTTATCTCATAAACCAGTTTCTTTCACAGCGTACGAATCGGCGAACCGACAAGTGGGGAGGTTCACTTGAAAACCGCGCCGGGTTCTTGATGGAAACGGTCAAAGCGGTCAAGCAGGGAACCCGGGGTGAAATTCCGGTTATGGTCAAGATCAATTCCAATGACAATATGCCGCGCGGGTTTACCCTCGAAGAAAGCTGTTGGGTGTGTAGCCGGCTTGAAGAAGGGGGTGTGGATGCAATAGAGATCACGGGCGGAACCTTTGAGTCCGCGCTTGAAATAGCAAGGGGCGGGATTCCGAAGAAAGAGATTCTGGAACAACTCAGCGGAGCGCAAAAAGCCATGGCCAGGCTTGTTCTTCCATTGATGAAGAGACGTTTCGCGTTCAAAGAATCGTATTTCCTGGAAAACGCACGGGTCATTAGGTCCCGGACAACGGTTCCGCTGATTCTTGCAGGAGGAAACAGGGATCCCCGCAATATGGAAAAGATCTTGGCCGAAGGCCATGTAGATCTCTTGAGTCTTTCCCGGCCTTTCGTCAGGGAACCCGGGCTTATCAATCGCTGGAAAAAGGGAGATCTCGGGCCGGCATCCTGTATTTCGTGTAATCGTTGTTTCGTCAGCCTGGCCACGGATCGACCGGTCAAGTGTCTTTTGGACAATGATCCGGCTGAAGATGAAAGCGTCGGTGACTTCTACAGATCGTCCATTTGAACAAAGGGACCCCGGGCTCATGATGAAAATTGCAATAGTTCGGCCCGTGACCACGGATACCCGGCTTATATTCAGATACGAAATGATAATGAAAAATCCACTTTTTAGACTTTGACAGTCTTATCAGCTTTATATATATTGCTGAGTGTACGGGCCTTGTTCGTACCAAGATCAGAAAACAAGGTTGAGTCCGCTTTGCGCGGGCGCTTCCTTGAACGGGCCAAGGAGGAGACAGGCCATGCAATCTGTAGGTTATTTGGCTGTAGCGGTAGCAGCTTCCACTTTTGTGCTGGTGTTGTTGATGGTCGGTGTGGGAGCTATATTGGGTTTTGTTCATTCTACTAAAGCGGTGAAGATCGAAGATCCCATGGAGGGCGATCCTGACGTGATTTCAGGTTCCCTGCCTCCAATAGGCAAGGGTGAAATGAACCCGTTTGAGGCTACATCAGTGAAGCTGAGCTTGCCTTTTGTGGTGAGCGCTCTGGTCGTGATGGTAGTTATCATCGGGTTCAGCGCGTACGGGCTCAGGGAAATGGCCGGAAGCACGGGCACGGCCGAAACCATGAGACAAGAGGCAAGGGAACGGGAGGAGAGAAACAGGGAGCGGTACGGAACCGAGGGGCCCGCGGGAATCGAGGAACTTCCACCGGAAGATGAGGACAGAAGAACGCCCGGCACGATGGAAGATATGACGGCTCCTTGACGGTATCCAAATCTCGGCTTCCGGCATTCCAACCTATCCGCTTTAAGAATTCATTTCAAAATCCATCCGTTTTTTTGCATTCTTTTGTCTTGTTCAAAATGGGGTATTTGCAACGGATAGAAGCAGCGCGCAATAAAGCTGAAATTGCAGGGTGGTTTGAAAGGGTGGTTTGAAGAGGAAGAATGCGTCGGACCGGAATTACTGCGACATGCTGTCGATGAATTCCTGGTTGTTGCGAGTCTTGGAAATCTTGTCCCGTAGAAACTCCATTGCATCGATGACATTTAGTGGATGCAGGAGTTGTCGTAAGATCCACACTCGGTTGAGAATATCCGGTTGCAACAGGAGTTCTTCTTTTCGCGTTCCGGACTTGTTGATGTCCAGGCAGGGGAAAATCCGTTTTTCCATGAGCTTACGGTCAAGGTGGATTTCGCTGTTTCCCGTTCCCTTGAATTCTTCGAAGATGACTTCGTCCATCCTTGAGCCGGTATCAACCAGAGCGGTGGCTATGATGGTGAGACTTCCGCCTTCTTCCACGTTCCGGGCCGCTCCAAAGAATCTCTTGGGCTTGTGCAACGCGTTGGAATCCACGCCGCCCGACAGAATCTTGCCCGAAGGCGGGACCACGGTGTTGTAGGCGCGGGCCAAGCGCGTGATCGAATCCAAAAGGATCACCACGTCTTTTTGATGTTCCACGAGACGCTTCGCCTTCTCGATGACCATTTCAGCCACCTGGACGTGTCGGGCCGCCGGTTCGTCGAAGGTGGAACTGATGACTTCTCCTTCCACGCTGCGATCCATGTCGGTGACCTCTTCGGGCCGCTCGTCGATCAGGAGAACTATGGTGATCACCTCTTCGTGATTCGCGGTGATAGCGTTTGCTATGTCCTGGAGCAACATGGTTTTACCAGCCCTGGGCGGCGATACGATGAGACACCTCTGGCCTTTTCCGACGGGAGCCAGAAGATCTACGATTCTCGTCGACAGGTTCTTGGCGTCGTATTCCAGGTTCAGCTTTTCCTCGGGATAGAGCGGCGTCAGGTTATCGAAGAGTGTCTTTGCTCTTTGAGCGTCGGGTGGTTCGTGATTGACCTTGGAAACCTTGAGCAGGGCAAAGTATCGTTCCGAATCCTTTGGAGGTCTGATTTGTCCCCGAACCGTGTCGCCTGTTCTGAGCCCGAACCGCCGGATCTGGGACGGAGAAACATATATATCGTCGGGACCCGGTAAGTAATTGTAATCCGGAGCTCGCAAGAAACCGAACCCATCGGGTAAAGTTTCCAGCACGCCTTCTCCGAATATCTCTTTCTTTTTTTCACTTACGGACTTGAGAAGAGCGAATATTAGATCCGATCTTCGCAAGTTGGATGCATCCTCGATTCCGTTGTCCAGGGCCGTTTGAGTCAGTTCCTTGATGTTCAGTTTCTTGAGTTCACTTAAATCCATTGCTTTTCCTCGCAGTCGATGTCAGCGGTCTCCTCTGTGGGCCGACCCAAGAACTATTTCCAAACCCGTTCCATCCCGCATGACGGGTCTAGTGTTTAAAAACACTTTCGGAAATCTGTTTTTGGGGGGCATTTGATTTGATATATTTGTTTCAGATTGGATCATTTTCGTTGCGGGTACGATGTTGAATCTACCTAATGGGCAGGTGGATTTTTTCCTTAAGCCTCGTCGACAAGTCCCTTTTGAGCAGGTTAATTGACGTTTTCGTTGACTTTGGTGAGTTTCGTAAAGAGATTAAGTCCGGTTTTTATCTGTGTCAAGGCTTTTCTTTAAGGAAAATGTTTTTTCTGGTTTTTGCCTTTGTGTACTAAGATGAACATCGGATCGAGGAGTTTCATGGAAGCGAAACGAATGAGATTTTTGGTTTTGGGAAAAGTACAAGGAGTTTCTTTTCGATATTATACGGCACGGGAGGCTGGTCGCATGGGTCTTGGCGGTTGGGTCAGGAATCTTCCGGACGGCAGTGTAGAGGTCTTTGCCCAGGGGCCGGCAGACGAAGTGGATTATCTTTTTAAATGGGCTCATCACGGCCCTGAATTTGCGTCGGTCAAAGGGGTTCGGCTGATAGAGGAAGAATTTGTCTCTGCTCGTGACGGGCGGACCGGAGAATTTGATTTGCCCGTGACCTTCGAGATCAGGTATTGAGAGATAGAATGCTGAAAGGAGATGCACCCGGGACAATGGAGGGAGGGGATTCGGCCGCCGGAATTGAACAGGTGGACCGGTTTGCGTCGAGAGCGCGAGCGGTTTTCTACGCCAGAATCGTTTTTGATGCGCTGGCTCTCGGTGTATTGTTGTATCCGGAATGGGGCAAACCACTCGGTGTTTTCTTGCCCGAAGGCTTGTATGTTTATCTGGTTCTGCTTGGAGGGCACATCGCTTCCTACCTGATGTTGGGGCACAGAGGCGATCGGATAGTTGTTTTTGTCTCTCTTTGCATGGATTTGCTGATTCTTCTGTACTTGGCGACTCATACAGGCGGGTTGGGAAGCCCTGTGATGCAGGGACAGCTTGTTTATACCGTGTTTTTTGCGGTTCTATATCCTTCCCCGCTTGCGATTCTGCCACCTTTGCTGACCCTTCCGGCTCTTGTAAAGGTGCAGCAGCTTCTGGGCGCTCAGGTTACTTCCAGGGATTTGTTGCTTTTATTGTGGTGTACTTTTGTGAATTCAGTGATTGTTTCTTTCGTAGTGTTTTTGGACCGGCGGAGGCGAATGCATCTTCAAGAGGTGTACAGGCTCCAGGAGCAAAGCCGGCAGGCCGCGCTCGAGGAAGAAAGAGCGCGGATAGCCAGGGAGATGCACGACGGACTCGGTGCATTGATTTCCAGTTTGGTGATTCAGGCGGAGTACTTGAAGACCCGATTTCCGGAGGGCGGAGATCTTGTAGAGGAAATTACGGAACTCCATGAAGCCGGCCGGGAAACCATGGAAGAGCTCAGGAGAACCGTTTCAATGATGAGGGAGGATTTCGATCCTGTAGCCCTTTTTGAGGAATATGCGCACACGTGGAGTCATCGCCATCGAGTAGACTTGGATTGGAAGACCGAAGGGATGGAGAGATCGCTTACTCCCGACAAGACGCTCTGTTGTCAGAGGGTGCTTCAAGAGGCACTGAACAATATCGCCAAGCATGCGGATGCAACGAATGTCCAAATCAGCCTTGAGTTTTCGCAGCGGCAAATGACTTTGATCATAAGAGACGACGGAAAGGGGTTTGATCCCCTGGAATCAAGACAGGGTCACTATGGACTTGAAAACATGAAAAAACGGGCCGCAAATCAGGATGGTACGGTTGAAATAGAATCAAAGCCGGGCGAGGGATCAATCGTTAGATTGTCGCTTCCACTGGAGCCGGGCCTGGTGTAACTTCGGTTTTTTCACCTTTTCATGTTTGCAAAGATTTCGTTCAATCTTTCCCGCAGGGATTTCTCGTCTTTGTCGCTCAGGGATTGTCCAGCGGTGAACATCTCGAAGAATAGAAGTTCATTGAGCGCTTGGTAAAGAAAATCTGTTTTGTTTGGAACATCAAGGGAATCAAGCCTGTCTAGAAGTGGTTTGGACGGCAATGCGCCGTCTTCCTGCAACATGATGTCTTGGAACAGGTCTCCATAGCCGGTGCTGCCCCCGAAAAAGGAATCCAATCCAGAGAGAAGTTCTTTTTGGCGGCCTTGGACCGCTGCGAATATCTTGCGATATACATTGTTGAAGGTTTCAACCACTTGGTGAAGTGCTTCCGCTGCTTCCCCTGGTTTGATGCCTTCCACAGCGCGGGCTTGCTCAACAACTCTTATGTAGCGCATTTGCAGCAGGTGAAAAATTATCTTTGTGGTTTCGAACTCTCCCAGCCGACTTTCCCTTCCAATCTCTTTTACAGTTCGTTTTCCATCTATAAGGAAATAGACTCTGCTTTCCTTTTCTTCCAGTTTCCTGGGAGGGACTTCGGGCGATACCTCAAGCACGACTTCAGTGGAGGGCAGTTTTTCACGGAAGTAGCTCATTTCATCGATTCGGCGGACTCCTTCCATGAGAAGGTTGTTCGTGCTCAAATTCATGAGAACAGGAAGGCTTCCCTCTTTCTGCATGGTGTAGAAATAAAATTCACCCGCTCTGAAAAGCAGAATGCTGTAGAAAATGTCTTCAATTTGTTTTCGAATGCATTTGTATAGTTCGTGTACGGTGAGCACGCCTTCTTCTACGAAAACTTGGCCCAGTCTTTTTCCCTTGGCCTTGCTCAAGGCATTTTGAAGTTGCTTTTCCGTCACCAGTCCGTATCGATATAAAACCGCGCCTATCCGGTCTTCCGGAAGGTTCGATGCTGCCATCCGGACGTCTCCCTTCTGAAAGAAAACGGTCTTTTTGATCTCTCCATTCAAGATAACCAGGACCCCGGTTTTTTTGTTGCTGAGAATAAAAGTCAAAACGTCTACAAGATCTCCGGAACTGGCAACAGTCCCGCTCAGAGCCACCCGGCCGATGCGACGTTCCCCCGAATCCAGCAATTGCTGTTCCTCAACCGGTTCAATTCGCTGGAAGATCAACAGTTCATCCGGCGTCGGTACGGGACGCCATTTCCCAGCGCGGCTTGCAAGGTGCTTCCATATTCGGCGATCGGAACAGGAGATACCTCCTTTTGGGTCGATTTCCAGGAATCCTATTTTGGACATGGTATTATTGCACCTCAACAGATCAGTGTATTGTTTTACACCGGGAAAGACAATTATCAAGGGTTTCTGCCGACTCAGGTTCGAATTCCAGAAACTTGATGCCCATTCCTACCAGCGAACGGATTTCTCCATCGTGGTGAAAAGCCAGATAATAATGGTTAATTATTCTGCCTTGAGCCGTGATTTCGCCTTGGGACCGTTCCATTACGAAATGAACTTTGACGTTGAGTCCGATGGGAATCGGCTCCAATGCCTCAACAAACATCCCTCCCGAAGACAGGTTGCGCGCTATACAACGTACCGGGCCGAATTCTTCGGAACTTATTACAACGGGGAAAATAACGTCAAACCTGAGACTTGCCCGTTTATCCATTGCAACGGAAGATCTGAGTTCCATCTCTCACCTCTGGTGTTGTCTGAGGATCTCCGTGCATTAAATCAATGCCGGGGATACTCTATTGGGAACAAGTATACCAAGGTATGCAAATGGGGTCAAATGTAGGACAGTTTTTGGTGGGGTGGAATCCTGTTCAGGATCGGTGTAGACGCTCTCTACGCAGCCGGGCCAGCTCGGCAAGGGCCGCTCTTGCGCCGGGGTAATAGGGATGTCGCTCCATCAGTATTTTGTAGTAGCCCGCGGCTTCCTCGAACTCACCTCTTTTAACAGCCAATTTTCCCAGATTGTAGAGGGCTGTGGGGCTGCCGGGTTCAATTTCAAGCGCCCGGCGGTATTCCCGGCCTGCCCTTTCATCTTTGCCCAGGGTTTGAAAAACAACTCCCATGTTCAGGCGGGGCGCTCCCCAATCGGGTTGAAGATCCGCTGATTTTTTCAAAACGAAAAGAGCTTCATGCGGTTTGCCGTCGCGGGCAAGAGAGATACCTTCCATGTTAAAGGCTCTTGCGAGGCCCTCCGTTGCAGCACCCTTTAGTCCTCCCATATCCAGGGCTTTTTGAAAAAAATTCATCGCTTCTTTGTAACCACCGGGACGACGCAGTTCAACTTCACCTTTCAACAGAGCGACAATGTTTTCCTGGTTTTCCCGGTTTGCGACCGGGGCGACGATGTCGAGCATTTCAATTGCTTCACGAGGGCGGTCCATGTGAAGTCCCAGTAATCGTGCAAGGGAAAAAGCAGCCGGAAGGAGTGAAAAGTCTTTTTTCCAGGCTTTGCGTAAAAGGACTTCGGCTTCCATGTATCTTCGTTGCCGCATTCTTTCCCGGCCCAGCGCATAGCATGCGAGGGGTTCGTCGGGAGCGCTCCTGTGAGCGGCTTCAAACCAGAGTCCGGCCTGTTTATATCTGCCCATTTTGAGATGCCGGGCGCCCTCTTTGACGAGGGTTTCCCAATCAACGTTCAGGCGATTCATTCCATGTCCTTTCTTTCAACGATCTTAACCTCGCAGGATCCCGCGTCAATCGGTTTTATTCATATTCGTTGAAAAATCCTCAAATTTTCACTATGGTGCCTGAATGATGATTTTTTCGTTTTATATTCGGGAAATTTTGTTGGCAAAATAGAAGCCTTTTAACTATGATGCCGATCGATGACCAACCACCGGGCAAAGCCAAGGAGATTATCATGAGAAAGAGCATTGCAGTCTTTGTGATCATCGCTGCAACATTCTTCCATTACGGGTGCAAGAAAAAATTGGGAGAAGGAGAAGCATGTAAGAGCCACGATGAGTGCAAAGAAGGACTCAAATGTGTAAACGCGACATGCCTGGATATCTCCGGGGATCACGAGGAGTGCAAGTGGGCTCTTCAGTGTTTGAGGAGATTGGCGGAGTCGCGAAACGTTGATATCGAAGATCAGAGGCAGACCGCCAGATGGTACGAGAGGCTTCGCCAGCTTCCCCTCAAGAGAGATTGCGAGGTTATGGCAAGTCAATTCATTCCCGGAGGATTGAAACCCTACATCTGGAAACCAATCTGCGGAGAACCTCCTATCGAAGGGATTGTCAAGGCGACCGACAAGTCAAACCCGTTCAAGGTTCGGGATTTCAAGATCGACGGCGCATGGGTTCCTCCCGACGATCCGTTTCATGATGAGAGAACCAAGGGGGTGCCCTATAAAGACCAGTGCAAGGCTTGGGTCGAGTTTGAAGTGACGAGACGATTTCAGGGCCGTGTTGTTGCAAGATTCCACAGGGAGTATGCCTGCGAGAAGGTTCAGGTCGTGGAAGACGGAAAAAAGGTCACAAAGGAACAATGCAGAACCAAGCCGTATGAAAGGACAGACAGCTATTACTATCTTTACCTGACCGAACCGGGTACAATCAGAAGAATGAATTTCTACGTGGAAACTCCGCCCGAGGTTTGCAGGGATCGTTTAGGCAAGGACTACAAAACAGGCTGTTACTGCAAGGGCCTGGATGAACACAATATAACGCTCGAGGGCGTTGACGACGAGTTCCTGACGCCCATGGATTTCAAGGCGGCGGAGGAGGCCAAAGCATCGAAGAAGTGATCATGTTTGTGAGGGAAAGTAAGAAGAAAGAACATTTTGCATCTAATGGAGAGAACAGCGAAATAAAGAATCGACGACGGCCGAGTGATATGCGGCCGGTCTTTTTCTTTTGCCTTGTTTTTCTTTGTCTTGTTTTCAATAACGGCAATATGGGTTGTGTCGAGGATCCGATCTGGGGGGAATGTGAACCCGGAAGGATTTATTGCGAGGGCGACATAGCCCTGACATGTTTGGATGACGCTTTCAGTTACCGACAGACCGACTGCAGGAGGGAAGGATTGATATGCAATCCGGGGTTGGGATGCGTCATGTGTCGCCCCGGTACATTCACTTGTGAAGGGAACTGGCTGGCTCGTTGTCGCGCGGATGGAATGGGGGGAGATCCGATTCAAGAGTGTGAGATCGAAGAAGGCGACGTCTGCCACGAAGGGCGGTGCATGAATGCGTGCAAAGCAGCCGAAGAGGAGAGGAGCTACATGGGCTGTGAATATTGGCCCGTGGATCTGGATAATGCCACTATTTCACAGGCGCAGAGCGCTGCCGCACAGCAGTATGCTGTAGCCGTGTCGAACGTGGGGTTTATAAAAGCCCGGGTGGCGGTTTATATCAACACCGCTCCGGTGGGTTGGCCCGTGGAAGAGGAGTTGGTGTCCGAGACGGTGCTTGCTCCGGACGAGCTTCACGTGTTTTTGCTTCCCCCGAGGGAGGTGGATGGTTCTCACAGCGGTCTTTTTGACAATGGAACGCACACCCATCTTTCTTCAAATGCTTACAGGTTGGTTTCAAATGTTCCCATTGTTGCATACCAGTTCAATCCACTTGAAAATGTCCAGGTGTTTTCAAATGACGCATCGGTCTTGATACCCACCTCGGCCCTGGGAAACCGTTACATGGCGTTGTCCTGGCCCCAGACGATAGCGAAGACCGATGATCCCGATACGAATTTCAACCGTCATTTGCGGACTTTTTTGACTGTAGTGGGTACAAAGCCCGGAACGAATGTGAGTGTTACGCTAAGCACCGACATAGTCGGAAGTCCGGATATTCCGGCCGCGAAAAAGGGCGAGACGATTCACGCAATCCTTGGACCGTACGATGTTTTGAACCTGGAAACAGGCGGATTCAACGCGGATTTCACCGGGAGCACGGTGGTAGCGGATGAACCGGTGGCTGTTTATACCGGTTCGGAGGCATCTGATGTGCCGTACTTTGAAGATCTCAGCAAACGGATTTGCTGCGCGGACCATCTCGAACACCAGCAGTTTCCGGAATCAGCCGCGGGAACAAATTTTGTAGCCGCGAGAGTACCCCGCAGGACGCCCGCTGTTGCTGCCGCGGGAGGCGATGTGAGCATCGTCGAAGAACCTGAGTATTTCCGAATCCTGGCTCTTTACGACGATACGGTGATTCAAACCACTCTTCCTCCTCCACATGATATTCTCATGCTGGATCGAGGGGAGCATTACACAATGAATCCACCCTGCGATTTCGAGGCGAAGGCGACAAAACCAATCTTTATCGGCCAGTTTATTTCAGGGCAGGGTGCAACAGGCATTGCACCTGATTTGCCCGGCGGGGATCCATCTTTTATCATGCTCTCTCCCGTGGAGCAGTGGCGATCCCGCTACGTGTTTTTGACTCCGGACAAGTATGCGTTTGACTTTTTCATGGTCATTGCACCGGCGGGAACTGATTTGTCTTTCAATCACGGACCCATGCCTCCGAGTTGCCAGGTGCAGCGGGCCGAGTGCAGTGGAAACCCCGATCCGACTACAATAATGGATGTCTGGCGTTGCCAGCTTTCTTTTCCAAAGATCATTCCAGGGTTGCCCCCTCCAGATAATATCGATCCCGGGGATCAAAACGACGGTTATCACCTCGTTGAGGGAGACAAGCCTTTCATGCTGGTGGTCTATGGTTTTGATAAACATGTTTCTTACGCTTATATTGGAGGCAAAGACGTCAGGCGGATCAATATAGTGGATTGAGAACCGAAAAAAACGGGAGAGATCCTTCACTCAATATGAACCGACCACTTATTTACTCTGTCCGGTCTTGAACCGGCTCATCTGTGGTTTATGCGGATAGCGTTTAAAATACATTCAACAACGGGCAATACGAAACTTGTAGCCGATTACGCTGCGGGTTGGTTCAGAAACCAGGGCCAACGAGTATCCACCCGAAATATAGAATTGAACTTCGGGTACGAAGAACTGGATAGCGCCGACCTTCTTGTTCTTGCCTGTCCGACCATGTATTTCCGACCGACCCTGGTTATGGAGAAATTCGTGCAGGGATTGCCTTCGCTTCCCGATGGCGAAAGACGACCCGTTTTTTTGTTGGGCACATGCATGGGAGAACCGGGCGCTCATTTTCCCCTTTTGACCGAAGCGCTGGAACCCAAAGGCTGGAAAACAATGGGAGCGCACTGGGTTGTGTGTCCGAGCAACTATCCTACTTACCGCGCTCTGGTCAAACCGCTTGAAAGAATTTCCGCTGTGAAACCTTATTTAAGCCGGAGGCCGGCTTTTTTAAGGCCGCTTTGGTGGTTTCTTTGGCCCGGTGAAGAACCCGATGAAAGCGACAGGGAAGAACTGGATTCAGCTTTGAGACAGCTCATGCACGTGCTGGAATCCCATGGAATGTCCACCCAACCTCTTCGGGATCATCCGGTGAAAGTTTCCAGGGTGGGTGGTTTTCTCGGACGGCGGATCTCTTCGGATATGTTTGATCGGATCGTCCGCCCGCGTATAGACCGAGCACGTTGTGAAAGCTGCGGATTGTGTGTAGAAACCTGTCCGGCCGGGATTTTCTCCCGTTCGGCCGTGAATGAAATATTCATATCGGGCGGAGGCTGCACCGGGTGTTTTGCTTGTTACAACATGTGTCCTAATGGAGCTGTTTCAGCTATGGCCACCCCGGCAGGAAAAGGGATGTACAAGGGACCCACCGAATCTATGAAGTTGTTGTTCACTCCACCTGGATGAGTCCTTCTATCGTGATTTCTATTTCAGGGATTGCAGGAATCGTACAGCCTTCCGGACAAGATCAGATTTTTGTGGCGATGTTGTGTTGTTTAAGCAAGGTGTAAAGGCGCGAACGGGATAAGCCCGAGATGCGAATGGCTTGTTTAACGTCACCTTCCGTGGCCGCCATCAGGGTTCGCAGGTATTGTTCCTCAACGCGGGAGACGGCGTTATCCCGGACTTTTTTCATCGGAGGTAGAGGGCCGGTTTTATCAAAAAGACCATCCATGTTGATTTCGTCGTTATGTCTGTTTTTTTCGTCTGAATTTTCCACGGCGGCTCTCTTTATGCTCACACGTATTCGAGTAGGCAGATGTGCCGGAAACAGTATTGGTTCATCTTGTGCCGTGGCGATGGATTTTTCCAAAGCCTGGATCAGCTCGCGTACATTGCCCGGCCATTCATAACAAAGCAGCTCGTCCAGGAAATCAGGCGAAAACCCCTTGTTTTCTATCCGATATCTTTCACAAAGCTCGGATATGTAATGTCGGACGAGGGGTTTGATATCCTCCCGTCGGTTTCTTAACGGCGGAAGCTCGATCTTGAATCCCTGAAGACGAAAGAGCAGGTCGTCGCGAAAAGAACCTTTTTCTGTGGCTGCTTCAATGTTTTGGTTTGTAGCCGCGAGCAAGCGAAAATCACTATGATCTTCTTTGGCTGAGCCTACCGAGCGGAAGCTTCTTTCTTGTAATACTCGTAGAAAAGATTTTTGAATATGTATGGGAAGCTCGGCTACCTCATCAAGGAACAAGGTTCCCCCATCGGCCTGGTGTACAAGACCCTTGCGGGAAGTGGATGCGCTTGTGAAAGCACCTTTTTCGTGGCCGAAGAGCACGCTTTCCACCAAGTTTTCCGGAAGAGCGGCACAATCGACAACAACAAAATTTTCGTTTGCCCGGGAGCTGTTTTCATGGATTGTCAAGGCCAACACTTCTTTTCCCGTGCCGGTCTCACCGCAAATCAAGACGTCGGCTTCACTCGCTGCAGCTTGTGCCACTTGTGTTAAACAAGCTTTCAAAGTGCTGCTTTGTCCTACAATGCGTTCACGGTTGAGCAAGATTGGTGTGCTCGATCCACATTTTTTTTCACGATATTCAAGTGCCCTTTTCAAGGGCAGGGTTATCGTTTGGATGGAAGCGGGTTTTTCCAGGTAGTCCCATGCTCCATTCTTGATCGCCAACTCCGCTCCATCCGGATCCCCGTAACCGGTCATTATTATGACCTCGGGATTGGAAGCGGATTCTTTAATCAGAGGCAGAAAATCCAGGCCGTCCCCGTCGGGCATACGCACGTCAAGATAAACCAGATCGATCTCTTCTCTGCGGCAACAAGATAACGCCTCTTCCAGGGAAGAAAAAGAAACAGCTTCATGGCCCAGCCGCTCGACCACGCTACTCATGGATTGGCATACGTTTTTATCGTCATCTACGATGAGTACTTTGGCCATATCGGGATCACCTCAGCCTATGAATCCAGAACGTTGCGTAATGTTCTCGCCAGCTTTTCAGGGGTAACCGGTTTTTCAAGATACCCCTTTATACCTATCTTCATGGCCTTGCTCTTGTCAATCAGGGTGCTGTAGCCGGTGCACAAAACAATCGGCAGGTCGGGCCGCACTTTCAAAAGAGCTTCGGACAACTCCGCGCCCGTCAAATCAGGCATGGTCTGGTCAGTCAAAACACATTGAAAACTTTCGGGCGAGGAAAGGAAAATGTTAAGAGCGTCCTTGGCTTTGTTAGTGGTCACGACCTTGTAGTCAAGCCTGGACAAAATGTTTTCCAGGGAAGTGAGCACGGATTGTTCATCGTCAACTACCAGGATACTTTCATCCCCACCGGGCAAAACTCGTTTCTTTCCGTCTTTCCTCTTGTTCTCGATTGCAAGCATCGGTAAATATACTCGAAAAACCGTCCCTGTCTTAGCGTTGCTTTCGACCAATATGGCCCCTTTGTGGCTTTTTACAATGCCGTCTATCACCGCCAGCCCCATTCCCGTGCCTTCACCCGGTTTCTTGGTTGTAAAAAAGGGGTCGAAGACACGGTCCATTAGTTCGGGTTTGATTCCGCTTCCTGTGTCGGCCACCTTGATTTCTACATAGGAGCCGGGTTCAAGGTTTGGATAACGATCCGTTTTTCCATTTTTTATATCTTCCATGAGATGAACCGGTTTGACTCCGATTCTGATTTCACCTCCCTGAGGAGGCATGGCATCAGCGGCATTGGTACACAGGTTCATCAGGATTTGGTGGATCTGGGTCGGATCGCTTCGCACCAGCCCGGTCTCACGCGCAATATCTCTATGAATGTAGATTGTTGAAGGCAGGGAAGATCGCAATAATTTGAGCGCTTCCTTGACGATAGGCACAATTTCTACAGGTTTGTATGACTTCGCTTCTCTGCGACTGAATGTCACGATCTGATGGATCAAATCTTTTCCACGGTTCGCTGCATCCAGACATTGTCTCAGGTACTTGTGATGTTGACTATCCTCCGATGTGTCCCAGAGCATCAGCTCGCTGTTTATTATGATAGGCATCAGCACATTGTTGAAGTCGTGTGCAATACCACCTGCCAAAGTTCCCAATGCCTGCATCTTCTGTGCTTGATGAAGCTCTTGTTTCAATTTGACTTCATGGCTTACATTTCGTTCAACGGAAATGAAACTTATGATCTCACCTGTTTCATTTTTGACCGGTGATATCGTTACATCAAAGACAGAAGAAGTCTCGAGCCCTTTTCCTATCTTTCCCCTCCACACAGTTCCGGTTGTAAAAGCTTTCATCATAGCGCTGTTGAACTTTTTGTTTTCGCCCCGGCCGTTCAATACATTGATACTTCGATGTAATAGCTCTTCGCGGGAAAAACCCGTATTTTTTTCAAACGCAGCGTTTACATACAAAACTCTTCCTTCCGGACTTGCTATGAGAACTCCTTCATGAATTTGTTCGATAGCCTGAGACAGCATCAAACGTTCCTTTTCGCTATCCCCATCAAACCCTTTTTCATTGACGTTGTTTTTTTCGGCGCGTAACCCGGAAATGAGCTCCTCTTTGCGTTTCAGCTCCTTTTCAAGTTCTTCCAAGCGTTTCTTAAGTTCTTCCGATTTCGTTTTCGACGGATTCAAGGAAATTTCGATGCCTCCTTTCTTTGTCTACTCTTTTTATGGAAACACAAATGGCCCCGTTTGGTCAAACGGCGCATTGAATGCACAGGTAGATCAAAAACATTTTTTCATTTGCCGGCTTTTTCGGTCTTTTTTTTTTCCTTGCAGATGATTTTGTCCAAAACCGCGGCCAAAGTCTCCAAGTCATCCCCTATCCGTGTTATGAAGCTGGGGCGGAGTCTATGCATCATTTTCAATGTATGCTTTGTTTGCGTGGTCGACACTACAATGATACGGGCGGTACTTTCGCAAAGCAGATCACCAACATCGGCAAAAAGCTTGAGTTCATCCGGGTTTTTTGTTGCCAATAATGCAACTACGCTTTCTCTGCCGGGGATTCTGAAGCTGCGAATGAAACGTTTCGGATCCTGATAACATTCCACTACTTGATCGGTAAAACTTGTAACGAGCAGATTTTTAATTTCGGCTGAATATCCTGTGTTGTGTGAAGAGTAAAAGCGAATAATCATAAGTTTAACCCGATATCATATTCGATCCAATACTTGTTTCCATGGGGGAGTATTAAATCTCCCAATATACCGGAGTCGGACCATGTTGACGCCTGGCCCGGACAATTCCTCGCACAAGTTCTTCTATCGTCCCGCGTGCTTCCTCGATAACCAATGGAATCGGAGCGTAGTCTCTTTCTTCTGTTTTCTTTGTAGTTGAATAGACAATTTCTTCTGAAACGATTTTCAAAGAAAGTCTGTGTTTTGGGGGTTGGCCCAAATGAAGGGTCGCCCCATGCGAAGCTGCTCCTGCGACAGGGTTCTTTACGAAAATGAGTTGCACGGCATCTACAGGAGGATTTGGAATTTTTGAGAGTTCGGACAGCAGGGGTGCTATTTTTTTTAGATCCATCGAATGATCGGCGTAAATGGATATCCAGGACGAATGTTTTTCCGCCTTCCATCCCGGAGGCCGAATTCGTGCGGCTGACAAGCGGGCGCTCTTGATCATCGCCTGAAGACTAAGTAAAGGCCCCTTTATCCTTTTGGGTATCAGTTGAGCTTTGCCCGGCAAAATGTAGCCCTTTTCAACATCCAGCAAACGAGCTTCTCTTCTGCTCACGCCTCCATACGGCATTATGCCGACGTAGTAATTTTTGTTATCGACCGTAATATGTACGGGTGCATAAATCTCCATGCTTTCAACTGTGTTTACAATGGGGGGTTCGATTAAAGTTTTTTGGACAGGCATGACCGGTGGATATGGGAGCGCAACCCGGACTTCAAAAAGCTGTCTGTGCAAAAACAACAGCAGATCAGCGTGTTTTTTCAGCAGTGGATCAGTTTTGTCCCTCTGGAGGCGGGCGGCTCGTGCAACCAGCATATTCAAAGCTCTGAATGCCAAGAATGATTGCTGAGTGAAATAAATTCTCTCTTCTTGCTGTTTGTCGAAGCCCAGAAAAACAGCGGGACACTTTTCTACGACTTTCTTATAAGTCTTTACTGTGTGCCTTGGCAGAAAATCGATTTCTTCACACATGTATCCGCACTTTCCGGGGATCAGTATCCTTCTTATCTCTTGATCCGACATTTCGGGGCGAATGCGATCTATCGGTTCCTCACACCAGTGGTGAGCCAAATATGACATCAAGTATCCTGCACGACTCGGCGGACTCATCGAGACCGAGCTAAGCGTTGAAGCTCCCTCCACCAGTATCAACAAGCTGGCTCGATTGCCCACCGGGTCATCTGTCAGGGAGAGGCGGTTGACTGTGGATCGATAATTCTCGACTTCGTTGTTTCGTTCGAGCAAGAATGATCGCAGCAGGGTTTGCGCATTTTCGGCAAGCTGCGCGTATGCGCCTTCTTCTTCTTCCATGTGGCGCAATTCCTGGAATTTTTTGTGTAGTTTCTTTTGCAGTTTTTTTGCACAGATGAGATCTATTTCCATGCGGCGAGAGCGAATACACACCTTTTTTTCGGGGCAACAGCTCTCATCCAAGTCTATTTTTGCAAACAAGCCGCGGAGTAAATCAGAATCGTTTTGAAAGATCGCTGTAAAAAGCCAGTCCATGTAGGTGCGAGCGGTCAGATAAGACTTTTCGAGTGCGACGAGGCTTTTGCCCTCGGCGGAAAATTCGTCTAATTGATCAAGTGCCGCAGGTGTTTTATCTCTGAAGTCATAGTTTGCGAACCAGCTGTTGATTTTCTTCACGAGTTGAGTTTCTGAATATGGATCTTCGAGTACATCTTTTTTTTCACAGCCGGCTAAAACAAGCGCCAGGCCTGTAAACAGAATCCAAAACCCTACTTTTTGTTTGTATGTCCCATCTTTGTTCTTGTTACTATCACGACATAAATACATCGAACTATTCCTTTCCGGTTCAAGTCCCCTTCCACTATTTGATTTCTATTTGTGAATCTTTATTTTCTTCGTAGCGCAAGGGTTTGATTCGCAGCAGGTTGCGCACTCTCCAAGCTCCAGCTTTATAAGCTTCCGATTCGGCGATTACCCGTTCCCTCCAGTTGTCTACTTCACCACGTAGAATCGCAACTCCTCCCTCGACTTCAGCAATGATTTTTCGGGAATCCAACGTAGGGTTCCAAAATAATCTTTCCATGATTGCTTTTGAAACCTTCCAGTCGGGTTCTACTTCGTGCACTTCACTTCTTACCGAAAGATTGTTTCCAACAGCTTGGACGCCTGTGATTCTGCCGACCGTTCTTTCTGCGGCTTTCTTATCAAAGGCGGAAGGAACGGTGCCATCAAGGTAAACCTTGCCGTCGAAAGCCGAGACAGATATTTGGAAGCGCGATAATGTGGAATCGCTTTGAATTACCCTGCGTACAAGGTCCCTGAGCGCACCGTTGGAAATGGTCTTCGCCGGGCGGACATTGATGAGGTTTTTGACGTCAACTACCCCCGTTGTATTTTCCGCGTTTCGTTCAGCAGACTGTTTGGCTCTCAGATTTTCGGTGTTTCCATAAATTGTCACCACGCCCTCGGAAACTTTGACGTTGATGTTATCTCCGTCAACAAGTGGATCATATGAAAGGGCGGCTTGTAACGATTGCTTTATTGTTTCGGAATCAAGTACCGGTGTGCTTTTACGCCGCATTTCGTCCCGCAGCTTCCACGAGACTTCAAGCTCTTCGCTTGAAACTTTTTTTGTTCCCAGCACCCAACTGTTGATATATGCGAGGTTTTTTTCAGCGGCGCTGCTTACCGTTCCTCTCAGAAAGACGTGGCCGTCATCAACTTCAACATCTATAAGGACATCTTCTATCCTAATATCAGAACGAAGCCTTGAGATGACGTCTTTTTTTATTTCTTTGTCTGTTCTTTCTTTTGCGTACTCAATTTCGATATTGTTTTTTATTTCAGCCACTCCACGAACCGAAGAGACTATGTCTTCAGAAAGCGTTTTTTGTTCGTAAGAGCTGCATGTTCCTTCAAGCGAAACTATTCCTCCGTTTGCCTTTGGTTCAATATCGTAGTTTTTAAGCACCGGGTCTTGATCAAGCGCTTCTCTTATATCCGCTTCCAATTCATCATCCGGGCGCAGAACGGGTTTTACCGACACACGATCGATGACGGCTTTTACTCCCTTGATATATCGAGGCAGATTGAGAATGCGTTTACGTGAGCGAATATTGCGAGTGCTGCCGGACAAGATGACGATGCCGTCTTTAACCGTTACATCGATGTTGTGCGAGGGTATTCCCTCGACCAGATAACGATGCATCAGCTCTATTTTGATCGATTCATCATCTACGGACCAAGGTGATGTAGCCGGTGGAATCGCCGGCTCGGCGGCCGTGGTATCTACATCAACATCCGGACTTTTCGGGGTTGTCGGCTCCGAGGAAATAGGCCCGGCACATGATACAGAGAAGGCGGCTGCAAAGAAAAAGGCTGTGGCTATAAGCATTGAATGGATTGTGGATAAGCCGCCTGAACGAGATGGTGTCGGCGTTCTTCCATGTTTCATAAAGTCTCTCCTTTGACGTGTTGCTTGTGACATCAGATTGGTTGTGACATCAGGCGCAAGCCCTCCAAGATGGTGTCAACGAATTTCAATACGGCGGGGCTTATCATCCTCCTGTTTCGGCATGACAAGGTGTAAAACGCCGTTTTCCATGCTTGCCTGGACCTTTTCTTCATTGACTTTTTGGGGGAGGGTGAACATTCGGTTTACACGCGTAAAACGACGTTCATTTACATGGGACATCCCCTGTTTATGATCTCTTTCGCGTTCGGCCGTGATATGGAGCTTGTCGTCATCAAGTCGGATGTCAACATCGGAAGGTTTGAACCCGGGCAACTCAGCCTCCACCATGATTCGTCCATCCTCTTCGTGAATGTCGACCGGGTAGTTGCCGAACATTTCTTCTTTCCAGATTCCGGTGTTACGAAACATTTGTTCGACAATGTTTTCGAGTTGCATGTCTCTTCCCATCGGGTCCACCGGGGGGTTCATCCATTTGTTTGATCTTGGTACTAGTGGAAACATGTTTTCCTCCTTTTGCGCTATCGGCAGGTTTGAATGTCGTGTCGGGGAGGGAAAGTGCGAGAACCATGCCATCCGAATCGACACAAATGGTCAGCCCGCAAAAAGAACCAAAAAAGCTTGAGAGCAGGAGGTCGGCGACTTCACTTTATTTGTCGGATTGGTGATTGGTTTCCGGAAAAATGAGAAAAGTTCCGGAAAAAAGGACAGTCGGAATGAAAAGGCTATTATGAGGTTTCACGGATTCAGTTCGGTTTTTTGTTCACTCCACCTGGATGAGTCCTTCTATAGTGATTTCTACTTCAGGGATTGCAGGAATTGTACAGCCCTCCGGAAGATTCAGGGATTCCAGGCAATCATTGATCTTTTCACACAGGCATTCCGCTGTTTGTGCAAGGGACATAGAAACAGTATGCGGTGGAGGGCGTGGTGGAGGCGTGACCAGCGATAATCCGCAATGATCAGCGGAGCCGAATCCGGTTGATGCATGTAGTTTGAGTTTCAGGGATTTCAACGATGCAAAGAATCTCTCTGCTCCCATTCCGTACCTCAGCCAGCACAATCGGCCCGGTATTTCTAGATTTGAAAAGCATTCACCTGGTGATTCTTTTGTCTGTTCCGGTGGTTTTCCACTCTCAATTCCCGTTTTTGCAGCAAAAGTCAGGGCACATTCGTTTCTCCCCAGTTCTTGCAGAATCACGAGTCCGTCCTGTGCCGCTTTTTCGAAATAAGGCTGAAACCACGAAAAAGAGGACCATGGTGTCGCTGCCGATGCAGGATTTTTCGCCAGTGCCCACAAAAAGGGAATGACTTTTCTTGTTTTTTCTTTCAATTCTTCAGAAAAACGATCCAGCTGAGCAGCCTTTTCCAGAAACGCCAGTGCAGTTTCAACGTCTCCAAGGCGATAATACGCCACGGCTGAAAGATAAAGGCTTATGCCTTCTTTGGATTCGGAACTCTCACTTTCTTTCAAAATCCGCAACGCGGATTCTGGTGCCCCGAGTGTAAGGTATAGGCGAGCAAAGGCCGCCTCAAGATCAGAGCGGATTTTTTTGGAATTAGGGTGTTTCAAGAGTTTTTTGAATCTTGGAATTGCGTCTTTGGGGCTGAGATCCCTGAGATAGAATGCAGATCTCAGCAGGGCGACAAAATAGTTTTCGTTTTCTTCCAAAACACCGTTCAGGAGGGCTATACACTCTTTTAGATGAGCATGAGCGCTTCGCATCAAGGAAACTCTCTCCACCATTTTTTCAGGATTATCTTTGAGTTCGTCCGCGGCGGCCATTTTTTTGTGGGCCGATTTCCACAGCAAGGCCGCGAGCTGCGAATTTTCCTTCCAAGATCTTCTTCCCATGGATTTCGATGCGCGAAATCGTCTGCGTTTCAACGAGTCATCGCTGGAGACCGGGTTAGGATCCTTGAACACGACCGGATTCGGCAATTCCATGCGAATGGGCGGAGAAACGTGAAAGCGTAAAACAACCCGCGTCCGTGGGAAAGACGGGCATTTTCTCTTCGGTGGCGGCTGTTTTTCAACCTGTTCCGATCTCGTAAGTGAGGGTTTCGACGGGCAACCTGAAAGAATCGCTACCGTTAATACACATGTAAAAAGCTTCAGGGTTGACCCGAAAACAAGTTTCCGACCCCGATACGTACTTATTGACCAAAAGCCGATCAAATCGAGACACCCTCTTTTGCTTGCCTCAATAGTTCCAGTGCCATGTGTCCCCGCCTGCGCTGGGTGCAACGGGAGGCCCGATAGATAGAACAGAGTTCCAAAAAGGCCGTGTCCAGATCATTGTTCACTATTAGGAACTCGTATGAGCCGTAATGGGTGAGTTCCTTGATTGCACCGTTGAGCCGCATTGCGATTTTTTCCATGCTTTCAGTTGCCCTTTTTTTGAGGCGTTCGGCAAGAACATGCATTGAAGGCGGCAGGACGAAAACCATTACAGCGTCCGGGAACTTACTTTTAAGCTGGGACCCACCCTGAAAATCGATGTCGAAGATCATGGCTCTTCCGGCTTCCAGCGCTTGTTTCACAGCGGCGACGGAAGTGCCGTAGAGGTGTCCGTGTACATTCGCCCATTCAGCGAAAAGATCTTGTTTCACCATTTCTTCAAAGGTGGGCTGGTCGATGAAATGGTAATCGATGCCGTCGGTTTCCCCCGGCCTGGGCGTTCGGGTTGTATAAGACACGGAAAAGCCGATATCCGGAAACTCTTTTCTGAGCATGTTGCACAGGGTCGTCTTGCCCGCGCCTGACGGAGAAGATACCACAAGAAGAAGGCCTTCCCCGCACTTCTTCTCATTCGACATTTTGCGCTATCTCCCTCATTCTTTCGATCTCGGTTTTGATCTCCACCGCTGCCCTGGCGATTCTCACGTCCGGGGTTTTGGACGCCGCTGTGTTTACTTCTCGCTGGATTTCCTGGATCAAAAACTCAAGTTTTCGGCCGTGAGGGGGTTCCGACTTTCTGGATGCGCGAATCTGCTCGATATGACTCTTTATCCTCGTGACCTCTTCCGTGATGTCGGCCTTGTCCGCCAGGATTGCCACTTCCTGCGCTAATCGTATCGAATCAACGCATCCCGACGGGGGGTCGCTTGAAATGAGACACGACAATCTTTCCTCAAGCCTGCGTTTTATGCTCTTAGGTACTTCGGCTGCCAAAGCCAGGATCGAGTCGGACAAAACAGTGACGGCTTCGAGGCTGTCCGCCATGGCTCTGTCCATGGCGGCCCCATCTTGCTTTCTCATTTTCAGCAGGGCTTCAAGCGCCTCATCCAATTCCGGCAAAAGATTCTCCAGAAGTTCTTCGGAGCGCACTGGTGGATCCAGGTTTTCGCCGAACACTGTTTGCGCTTTCAAAACAGTTGCCAATTCAATGGATCCTTCAATGTTGAGATCGTTTTTGATCTCTTTGAGTGTTTCATGAACCCGTTGGAACCTTGAAGTCAAAAATGCTTTTTGTGTTTCCCGGGTGTTTGCGGTTTCCACCAATCCCTTTTTTATGCTGACTTCGACCCGGCCCCTCTTCAGCCATTCCCGAATTCTTTTGACAACCTGCCGTTCCACGTCCGGCAATCCCCAGGGCAGGTAGACCCTTACATCCAGAAAACGGCTGTTCGTGGTACGGATCTCCACGCTGTAGGGTATTTGCCCGTACGTAAAAGTGGAACGGCCGAAGGCCGTCATGCTGCGAAATCTGGTGCTCACGTTAGTACTCCTGTGTTTTCTTGAATTTTCGATACCATTGTACGGTCTTTTCCAGGCCTTTGTACAAGGGAACCACTACATCATAACCCATATGTGACTTTGCTTCAGTGATGTCGGCAAGAGAGTGCATGACATCTCCGGGGCGGGGATCTTTAAATCGAGGTTCCTTGCACGGGCCAAGAATCCCGGACAGAGAATCCAGGAGGTCCAGGAGACTGATGCTTTGACCGCACGCCACATTCATCACCCGTCCGTCGCCTACGCTGGGAGCCGAGGCCGCCAGAAGATTTGCTTCCACCACGTTGTCTACGAAAGTAAAATCCCTGGTTTGGTTACCATCGCCGAACACGACCGGTGATCTTTTTTCCAAGAAGGCATCTATGAATTTGGGAATAACCGCCGCGTATGGTGAATCCAGATCTTGTCCGGGCCCGAACACGTTGAAATAACGAAGTGAAACTGTTTCCAGCCCATAGCAGTCACTGAAAACCTTGCAAAGATACTCCGCCGCGAGTTTTCCTGCAGCATAAGGCGACAATGGTTCGGGCCGGAAGCTTTCCTTTTTCGGTACGGTTTCATTTGCCCCGTAAGCGGATGAAGACGCTGCGTACACAACTCTTTTCACCCCTTCTTTCCGCGATTCTTCCAGGATGGTCAAGGTTCCGTCCACGGCTACGGAAACTGATTCGGCGGGGTCCTCAATGGAGCGCGGCACAGAGGGAAGCGCGGCCTGATGAAAAACGTATTTCACGTCTTTCAAACATTTCTTCACCACTTTCCTGTCCCGAATATCTCCCTCTATGAATTCCACTCGGTCGGAAGAGCCGCCTTCCTTGTCCGATAAAAAATTTTCCAGGTTCCTTCGATGTCCCGTTGAAAGGTTGTCCAGCACCCTGACCTGGTTTCCCTCTTGAACCAAACGGGCGACAATGTTGGAACCCACGAATCCGGCTCCGCCGGTTACAAGGTGAACTTGCTGGTTCATATGCTATCCCGAAAAGTGTGATACAGGGAAAGCCGGTGATTTCCGCCTGTCGGATCACCGACTCTCTTGCCCTTTTGCTACTAAAACAAGATGATCCTGTCAATCGGCGTTAAAACATCCGGAGAAAGATTTTGAGAGCTTATTTGCTCCAGCGCGCAAATTGCCGATCTAATCATCAAGGGGTGGAATCATTAGAGGGGTGTTTCAATGGCGTCTGATTATGGTGCGGACGATTCTCTTGAGATGTTCGTTGGACACGTCGGCGGTGACGGCGTAGCCTACACCGTTGTGCTTGAAAACCGCCACCTTGTGACCGTTTACCGAGCCTATATATACAGATTTTCCACTGATTCGATTGCGCACAAGTCCTCTGCGGGGAATATGTCTCGGATCAAATATGTGCACGGATACTTTTTTTCGGTTTCCGTTGCTATACACAAGGTAGGCTGCAGGAGAGCGGTTGAAATTGACGAGTCTTCCGCCGGCCAGATCCACTCCGTGACTGTTCAACCGGGGAGGACGAACAGGAATCCGTACCTTGTCTTCATACCAACTGGCCACTGTTTGAACGTCGGGTCCTTGTACTTCCATGGGAAAAGAATTTGAGTGATGCGCGACACCGGCTTCCAAAACCTCCGAAGACCCGCTTTCATGGGTGGGCCAGAGAATAAACACAAGTATTGCAGCCGCGGCCATAGCTGCCGCGGGCACCGCGACATATAGCCAGGTCGACCACGGGGATGCCGGTTCGGGTTCCGCGTCCAAGTGGGTCCTCAGTTTGTCCACCACGCTTTTGGGTGCCTTGATCTTGGGCATGCTTTTTTGAAGCGTGGATTTGAACCGTTCTTCAAAGCGAACGACGGCGCAGCATTCTTCGCAGCCCTGAAGATGTTTTTCGAATTCCCTTCTTTCGCGGTCACCGAATTCTCCGTCCACGTAGACGTGAACGAACTTGTGAATTTCTTGGCAGTTCATTGTAAAGCCTTTTGCTCGCCCTGAGGGTTTGGTTTCTTTCCTGTCATATCTTTCCATTGCGACGATTTCTGTATTCTTCAAAACGGGCGATCCGCCCGTTCTCATTGATTTCGGACCCGTTCGTTCCGGTTGCAACCCCCTCGGATTGTTCTTCCTGTTCTTCCCTTCCGTTGGAATCTGCCCGATAATCCGCTTCTGGTGTTTGAGCAGGAATCAGACCTTGCTCAACAGCGTGATTATAAAGGAGATTCTGAAGCATTCTCCTGCCTCGATAAAGCCGGCTCATGACAGTGCCGATCGGACAGTCCAGGATTTCAGCGATTTCCTTGTATGAAAAGCCTTCCACGTCGCACAGCAACACAGCCTGGCGGAAATCTTCAGGAAGTTGATTCAGAGCGGCCTGGATGTCGTCGGACATCATCTTGTCCAACACGTGGTTTTCCGGTTGCTTTGCTGAGCGGGCGGTATCGAATCCCACGAATCGTTGATAGTGGGATCTGCTTTCAAGGTCCACCGATGATGAAGCTTCTCTTTTGCGCCGGTGGTAATCGGTAATGAAAGTGTTCGTCATTATTCGAAACACCCACGCGCGGAAGTTGGTGTCGGGTTCGAAGCTGTGAAATGCCCGGTAAGCCTTGAGACATGATTCCTGCACAAGATCTTCGGCCCGCTCTTCGTCGCGGGTCAACCTGAGTGCCATGCCGTACAGCGAATCCATAAGAGGAACGAGCAGGGCTTCGAATTCAGTTTTGGTGTGCCTTCCTTTTTTTCGACGTTTGTTTGCGATCACGGCTTGCTCCCTTCACACCCTCTTAAACAGGATTTGCTTTTGTTTATTCCAGCCTATGCAGGCTTTGAAAGACGAATTCCCCGTTTTTTTTTCTACGGTTTTTCAAACACGTTTATTATGTATTATGTGCGACATGCCCGGTTGTATTCCCGGATTCCCTCTGTGAGGCAGTCCATTGCATGTTCCAGTTCCTTGCAGTTGAGTACGTAGGCGATTCGGATTTCCTGGTTTCCAAGACCCGGGGTGGCGTAGAATCCGGGTCCGGGCGCGGTCATAACGGTATAACCGTCCCGATTGAAATCGGTAAGCATCCACTTGCAAAAAGATTCTACATCGTCGACCGGAATCTTGGCCAGGCAATAGAATGCACCTTGGGGTTTTTCGCAGACAACGTCGTCGATTCCCTTGAGGCGGCTCAAAACCACGTCGCGCCGCCGCGCGTACTCCATGCGGCTTTGTTCAATATAGTCGCTTTCATCGTCGTATGCGGCCGCTGCGACCACTTGGCCGAGTGCGGGCGGGCAAAGCCGGGCCTGGCCATAGCGCAAAACAGCTTCCATGAGGCGATCATTTCGGCTGATCACACAGCCAACCCGCGCGCCGCATGCGCTGTAACGCTTGGAAATGGAGTCGATAACGACGGCACGCTCCTCCATCCCTTCAATGTCCATAATGCCGATCGCTTCTACTCCGTCAAAAACGAATTCCCGGTAAACTTCGTCGGAGATGACATACAGATCGTGCTTATGTGCAATATCTGCTATGGTTTGCATTTCTTTGCGCGTGTACACCGCGCCTGTGGGATTTCCCGGGGAATTGATGATGATCCCCCTCGTGCGTTCCGTGATCTTTTCCTCGAATTGTTCGGCCGTGGGGCAACGGTAACCGGTTTCCGGCTGGGTGGTTATGGGAACCAAACGGACGCCCGAAGTGACAGAGAAACCGTTGTAATTAGTGTAAAAAGGCTCAGGAATAACGAATTCATCTTCTTGGTCGCCGATTGCCATCAAGGCAAAACTTATTGCTTCGCTTCCGCCCGCTGTAACGACTATGTTTTCCGGCTTGAGGCTGTGTCCCTGGCCGCTGTAAAACTTGATCAACGCGTCGGTCAGGGCCTGGTCGCCCTGGGACAGACCATACTGTATGACTTCGGTATTCAGCTCTTTAAGCGCTTTCAAACCCGCCGGAATAGTAGGCAGATCCGGCTGGCCGATATTGAGGTGATACACATGGATTCCGCGTTTTTTTGCGTCTAGTGCAAACGGGACAAGTTTTCTGATCGGGCTTGCCGGAATGGTTTCAGCGCGTTTTGACAGACGGGGACTATTGTCCATGGTTTTTCTCCTGTGCGTCCATAATTGTGGGTTTTTGCTCTTTGTGAGACGGTAGAGTTTAGGGTTTGACCTGTCAAGCCTGCAGAAGCCTTGCGCCTCTGCGGCTTGACAGGGTGGTGTTACAGGGTGAAAGGGCTATTTGATTTTGATCTTTCGAGCCTTGGATTCTTCGGTTTTCGGAACCTCCACGACCAGCACTCCGTTTTCGAATTTTGCTTCCACCGATGAGGTGTCAACCGAGGAAGGCAGCTGAAAGCTGCGGCAGAACCCACCGTATCTTCTTTCGATCCGGTGATAAGTCTTTTTCTTCTCTTCTTTTTCAGACTTTCTTTCGCTTCGGATCGTCAAAGTTCCCCCTTCAGCCTGGACATCGATCTCTTCCGGCTTGATCCCGGGCATGTCCACTTTGAAAGTGATTCCGTTATCATCCTCCGCCACGTCGGTGGCTCCGAATCCTTTCCCGAACAGATCCATGCCGGGCCAATGATCCCAATCGGCCCAGATGCTGAGAGGATTGTACGCGGATTCTTTCTCCTGCTCCCTCATGACTTTTCTAAATGGATTGTAGCGTTCCAGCATGATCACTACCTCCTTTCCGATTCCGGCGCAACGGTTGCGCCCGCGCACAATCGCCGCACCTTAAGCACATGCAAAAAACAAAAATTTCTTGTAACTGTCTGAATGTTTAAGGTTTTTTCTCTACATCACACAATGTAAGTACTGCTTTGCAATGGTCAACCCTTGGTTGCATTTCCCGGTTGAATCCGACACTGTTTTCTGCCGAAGTGTAATCCGGAAAAGGTCTGGAAAAGGGAACAGGTGGGAACAGGTAATGATGGATGGCGTTACAGGCCGAAACATGGCCAGGCAGGAAACAGCTTGAATAAACCAGAATGCTGATCTATATTTAGACTATAATTATGAGCCGGAATTGGAGGTGTTTGATATGAAAGAACTTCGAATATCAGAAGATATTCTCCCCGTTGGAGAATTCAAAACCCAGGCTTCCCGGGTAATTAGAAGACTCCGGGAAACGAAGCGCCCGTTCGTCATCACACAGAATGGAAAACCTGCTGCGGTGCTCCTCACTCCGGCGGAATTCGATCGCCTCAATGAAAACGCCCGATTCCTGGAGGCTGTCGACGATGGATTATCAGACTCCGCTGCCGGTCGGGTAATTGACGATGCAAAGCTTACCCGCGAACTCGATGAAGCTCTCGGATCACCTGAACCATGAAACTTTTTTGGACCGACAGGTCAAGAAGAGACCTGCTGGACATCGGCCGATTCATAGCAAAGGATAACCCCAATGCGGCTCGTGCGTGGGTTGAACGACTGCGTGAACGCGCCGGCAAAGCCGCTGAATCTCCGTTTGCGGGAAGAGTAGTGCCGGAAAGAGCCGAACAGGAGGTGCGCGAAGTGTTTTTGCGCAATTACCGGATCGTGTATCAAATAAAGAAAAATGCCATCCATGTCTTGACGGTTTTTGAAGGCCATCGCTTGTTCCCCGGGAAAGCTTTGTCTGACTTGGGCGAATCCGGCCCCGATGAATAACAGTGTTGTTCGCCACCCTCTCATTGCTAATCTCCAGCCGCTTTGAGCGGCTCATTAGATCGAGCCTGAAGTAGGGTCATGACTAATGGAGTCGATCATGGACCGGAGCGTTCGTTCGCTGCTGATAGCGCCGCCACGTTCAGTCTTACCGACTAACTTGCCATCGCGTTCGTGGATCAAAGATACGACTGTTCGAAGTGCACTGGTCGATCCTCCCGTGGAGGATGCATGAGAATATGATTCGATCTCGACTTTCACAACATGCCCGTCCACTCGGCCCACCAGCTTCGGGGTTGTTCCAGGAGCCTTGGGATCATCCAGGCGGTAGCCGTGAAGGGCTGCGAATCGTTTCCAACTGCGTCGCAGCAACCGAGGCTTCAATACTTGGTTTAGGATCAGCCAAGTTGCCAATAAGAGACCAAGCAAGGATCCCATTATGAGGCCGAGAGAGGAATCTATAGACATAGCAAAGGCAAACGCAACTACCGGCGCCATCAGCGCAGCTAATAACACGATGGCGACGTCATAAGTGAAAGTTCGCTTGATTCCCATGTCTCATCCTTGCGTAGGGTAACTGCCTGCTGCTCGATTTCAACCCGAAAAAAGCAGCCGGTCGATGACATTTCGAACTTCAATCCCCATAATTATGTTCCTTTTTTCTGCATGTCATGCTTGGGCTCGTCATTAATGATCTCGGATTGCCCACCGAACACCCTCTGCAAATCGCCGGATGTCGATCTATATGCTTGATATTATTAAATTGTTTGGCGTCATGCGTGATCAGGCAGGATTGACAACCTGGCCTATGAACGGGATCGCTCCGGTGGCATGGTCTCTGATGAAGAATATGAAGGGCCTGTTGATATTCATTTCCACGGGATCGGGCGGTTCCGGTGCAAGGCCGCCGTCTCCCATTATAACGGCTGTAGCGGCCGCGGCCTCGGTGCCGTTTTCATCTACTTCCACGAACGTTTTATGAATGACTTCATCGATGAACAGGTTTTGGCTTCCGGTCATTCCGGAAAAATCCGCGCCGGGATGGTGGGCAAACGGATCCTCGAAAGCCTGTTCAATGCCCATCGATTCCAGTGCATCTTTGAGGTTGAAATCGCTTTCTATACCGAATTTGGGCATCCTGAGGTTTACACTGACGGCTTGTGTTTCTCCGAGCAGGTAACCAAGCCTTTCTACATCCAGTATGTCTGCTTCTTCGTCGAATAAACCTTCCCCGGGAAGCAGGATTACCATGCTCAACTCGTTGCCGTCGTAGGGGATTTGCACAATTTGGACTCCGTCTACTTCAGCGTAAAAGTAATAACCTTGCCTGAACATGAAATCCACTATGACTTCTTCTCCTTCGGACGAGAAGAAGGGTCTTTTGGTGGTATTGCTCTCTTTGAACTTGTTCTGCCAAGCAGCGTTGAAATAAATGGCGTTGACCAGGACGAGTTTTGTAGTTTGGTTGATAAGTCCCTCTGGAATAAGATCTTTGATTAGGCCCTCGGTCATTTCTTCGACCCATTCGTTTATGTCTGTCCTTGCTTTTTCCGCGTTGTTCAGGAAATCGACCAGAAACATCGCGGAACCGTAATGAAGCGCGAGAGTGTTCAGGAAATCCTCCAGAAACTCGTAATCAATCGCCGCCCAATGTGAGTTTACAATCCTGAGCCTGAAAGGTTCGTCATCCACGCCCATTGCTCCCTCTCCGCGGCTGGAGAGCTCTCCTTCAAGGTGGTTGAATACGGGAGGCAGCCTGTCTTTGGGCAGGTCGAAATGCATCCCTGCTGCTATTTCCGCCTCGGTTTCGTTTTTGGCCCCCGCGTAAACCATGGCCATGGCCCATGAAATGCTCAAGGGCGACAGGAAAAGATTCTGCCCTTCTGTGCGAAGATTCTGAAACAGCTCAAGGCCGAAAGCAGTGCATCCCGAGACAAGTTTTTCCATTTCTCCGGAGAGCAGGTTCGGGGATTGGATTCTTTCAGGGCCGCCATCCACCTGCACTGCCACACCACTGTCCGTGCAACCGGTGATGAAAATCATGCAAAGGGTCAGCAGTGGGTAAAACACCTTCCAGTTAGCTCTTTTCTTGAATTGTGCGGTTTTCATTTTTTACTCCTCCCTTTCTCTCTTGCATTGATTTCTATTCTATTTCTCATTACGTTCTCTTCTCGAATCAGCTCTCAAGCTTAGGTCTTAAAAGTTTCGAAATGTCGTCATGTTCACGTGCGTCATATTTAGATCTACTGAAAATGCGACATGAATGCCGGTCTTTGTTCGGTTTTTGCAGTTTCAATGCCGCACAATGCGTTTTCACTGCATACCCACTGCGAACATCGTGCCGGAAAAGCACTTCATTCGATTTTTTTTAAAAGGCTGGAACCTGGAAGAAATAGGCATACTGTTCCGGGAATGATGATGAAAAGACGAAAGAAATGGGCGGAAGATGTCCACGTTGAAAACCCGGGGCGGATAACGAAAGGAGTTTTGCGTTTCGCGCGGTGGGTTGTGGCGCCGATCGTGAAGATTCTTTATCGGCCCACGCTGGAGGGGATTGAGAATCTGCCGGAGCAGGGTCCGTTTCTTCTTGTGGGTAATCACTCGGCAGGCATGGGGATTGCCGAGGTTCTCTCTTTCGCGGTCAAATACATCGAACAAACTGGAAATGAGCGGCCGCTTGCCGGATTTGCGATCCCGGTCGTGTTTCATGTTTACCCTCTTTCTGCCGTGGTTCGATGCTTGGGCGCGATACCGTCGACCTATAAAGCGGCAAGAAAAACACTTGCCATGGGAGTTCCTATCCTTGTGTTTCCCGGCGGGGATCACGAGTCATTGCGCCCGGTCCACCAGGCCGGCAGGGTCGACTTCGGCGGAAGGTTGGGTTTTCTTCGCATAGCTCGTGCAGCGAAAGTGCCTGTCGTTCCGATGGGAATCCGCGGCAGCCATTTAACCGCGCCCGTGCTGTTCCGCTCGCGGATCCTGGCCTATCTCTTCGTTTTGCCGCGGTTTTTCGGAATCAAGCGCTGGGCAATAACGGTCCTGGGCCTGTTTGTAGCAGGTATAATAGCCGCGTTTCTTCCGTTACCCTGGCCTGCACGTGCTTTTTTAGCGTGGTTCTGGCTTGGAACCCCCTTTGTCTTTTTGCCCTGGATTCCCTGGAAGATCAGGATGCGGATCGGAAAGCCCCTCAGTGCCGAAGACCTCTTCAATTCGAGCGGCAAGCCGAGCGACGCCATCAGTGGAGACAATAACGGAGTCCGCGGTGAGGCTGGAAGGGATGGTGAAGGCAATGAAAATGATCTGCGACATGCCCTTCATATCGTCGAGAGCGCTGTTCAGGCGTCCGTGGATAAGGGCGGCTGTTCGAGATTTTGAATCATCAGTTCGGTCACCTTGGTACGAAAACTCATCCTGTTGCCTCGCCGATTTATCGGGCACAATCATATTTGGAGGTGGAATGCAACCAACGAGATGGCTGTGAATGCAGACGGCGCGCCTGATTGCTGACATATCACATGCGACCAATACTTTAATTAGGCTTTTTATCTGTTGCACATTTTCTTGACGTGGCGTATACTGTTGATATATACAAGCAGGCATGGACATTCTGGCAAAACTCCAGGCCTGCACCGGCTTTGACTGGGACGAGGGGAATCTCCTCAAGAACTGGGAAAAGCACGGTGTTTCCGCCGCAGAGTGCGAGCAGGTGTTTTTCAACCGCCCTCTGCTTGCCCGGCCCGACACGCGGCACTCGGACTCGGAAGTCCGGTTTTATGTCCTCGGGCAGTCCGATTCCGGTAGGCGATTGTTTCTTGTTTTCACCATTCGCGATGATCGGATTCGGGTTATTTCGGTGCGCAACATGAGCAGAACAGAACGCCGGAGCTATGAGAGCCATGGTAAAACGGAAAAAGAATAAGTCACTTCCCAAATTTAAATCCGAAGACAGGGAGCGTGAATTCTGGACAAAAACGGATTCAACCGACTATATCGATTGGTCGGGTGCGCGGCCTTTGGTGCTGCCGAACCTGAAGCCGTCGCTCAAATCCATTTCTCTTCGTATTCCCGAGCATATGTTGGCCGAGTTGAAACTCCTGGCCAACAAGCGGGACGTACCGTATCAGAGTTTGCTGAAGTTGTTCCTGGCCGAGAGGCTTGAAGAAGAATTGAAAAATAAGGTGTCACCCACTTAGGATTTAGGTTTATGCTGAATACCGGATCACAAATCCGGGAGTTATTTTTGAGTCAGCCCTAAGCATCGTTTCCAGGCGGGCTTGAAGACAAGTGCTAAGGAGGCTTCTGTCAATCGTTCTTGAGTCCGGGTTCGAGATTTTGAATCATCAGTTCGGTCACGCGGCGGGAAAATTCCGAGGGATCTTCGGGATAAGCTCCTTCGGCGAGGAGTGTTTGACCGTGGAGAAGGAAAATGTGATTTTTTAATGCGTCCGATTCGGGAGCGTTGTCGTAAAGGCCCTTCAGTTTTTTTACGAGTGGATGATTCAGGTTCAGTTCAAGGATCCGCTTTTGCGGCGGGATTTTTTGCCCCGACCGTTCCAGGAGCTTGATGAGACGGGGGCTCAGGTCGCCCTGCGCGCCGACAAGGCAGGCAGGGGAAGATGTGAGCCTTTTCGATGTGCGGACTTCTTTCACGTGATCCTGGAGAACAGCGCGGATCTTGTCCATGAGAGGACGGAACTCTTCGTCGTGGGGGTCTGTTTTTTCGTCTTTTTCGTCTTTTCCCTCTTTCTCTTCTTTCTCGGTTTTCTCTTTTTCTTTTGAATCTTCGTCCTTTTCATCCTTGGATTCTTCTTTGTCCAAGGATCCGGTGGTTTTGATTCCGTCCAGATCTATACCGCTTTCGGCCGCGGACTTGAGAGGTTTTCCTCCGAAATCGTCCAGGTAACCCACGATGAGTTCATCGATGGGATCGGTGAGAAAGAGAACTTCGATCTCCTTTTCCTTGAATATTTCAAGCTGCGGGGATTTTTGAAGACGTTCCAGGGATTCTCCGGTCATGTAGTAAATCGCGTCCTGGCCTTCTTTCATTCGACCCACGTATTCGTCCAGGAATACCAAGTCATCTTTGCGAATGGATGAATGAAAAAGTAGCAGCGGTTTGAGTCGATCCCGGTCGCCCTCTTCGTCCGCGAGCCCTTCTTTCAGGGTGGAGCCGAAGGCCGACCAGAACTCCATGTATTTGTCATGGGCTTCTTTTTTCATGTCGGCCAGCTCTTCAAGCACTTTGCGCGTGATTCGGCGCCGGATCATTCTGACTCGGCCGTCGTCCTGGAGCATTTCCCTCGAAACGTTCAGGGAAAGATCCGGTGAATCCACGACGCCTTTCAGAAAGCGGAGGTAGCGTGGAACAAGTTCATCTGCCTGGGACTTGATGAGCACCCTGTTTACGTAGAGTTGCAGCCCGTATGGTTCACCGTAGTTGTGAAGATTGAACGGCGGGTTCTTGGGGATGAACACGAGGGCCGAGTATTCGATGTTTCCCTCGGCCTTGATCAGTGTTTTTGCCAGGGGGTCATCCCAGTCGTGGGAAACGTGTTTATAAAACTCGTTGTATTCTTCATCGGAAACATCTTCTTTGGGACGGTTCCAGATGGCTTTTCCGCTGTTTAGAGTTTCCCAGACAAGAACGCGGCCTTCGGAATCGACGAGCTGCTCTTTATCCTTTCGGCCTTTGATGCTCTCGGCCCCTGCGCTGATGATTGAGGGTTCTTTTTCGTCCTCATCTTCCGAGGGTTTCTTCCATGTCTTGAGCTTGATCGGATACGCCACGAAATCCGAATACCTCTTTACGATTCGGCGTAGAGCATACTCGTCGGTGAAATCGTCCAGGCCCTTTTCTTTGTCCGCTGGAGCAAGGTGGACCGTCACGGTCGTTCCGGCTTCGGCTCGGAGGGCCGGCGCAACCCTGAAAGTTCCGTCTCCTTCGGATTCCCACAGGGTGGCTTCTTCTTCTCCGGCTTTTCGAGTCAGTACTTCCACCTTTCGGGCGACCATGAAGCAAGAGTAAAAACCCACTCCGAATCGTCCGATCAGCTCTTCGGCCACTCCGGCCGGAGATTCGGGTTTTCCTTCTGTTGAAACTTTTCCAATGGCTTCAACGAATTCCTTTGTGCCGGAACGCGCAATGGTGCCCAGGTTTTCAACGGCTTCCTTGCGCGTCATGCCGATTCCGTTGTCCCGGACCGTGATGGTCTTTTTGTCGCTGTTTGTTTCGATCAGGATCTCGTATTCCCCGTCCGGCGTGAGTTCCTTGCGGGTAAGTCCTTCGAACCGTCGCTTGTCCAGAGCGTCGGACGAGTTGGATATCAGTTCCCTGAGAAAGATCTCCTTGTTGGAGTAGAGAGAGTGGATAACGATATCGAGCAACTGACGGGCTTCGGAGCGAAAATTCATGACTTCGGGTTTGTTGTCGCCCATTTTTGAATCTCCTGTTTTCGTGTACGTGAAATCAACAAAACATCCGTTTGAAAAACCTTCCGGTTTTCAGGCCATGGGCTGTTTCGCCGGGATGACCTGAACGGACCAGGAGGGAATATAAGTCTCATGGCTTGTACATCAACCCTTTCCGGCAAAAAATGCGATAAAGAACTTGAAACCTGAAAACTTGTGTTTTGCGGCTTTTGTGTGCGCAGATGGAGCCTTGCGGGATGGATCGGTTATGATTTGTATGAATGACTCACACAGTCGGCAATGTTTACGAGTGGATTCGGGGCTGCTATGATTCGGCGGTTTTTCAGGAGCAACGGACATGTCAAGTCGTTGGTGAATTTTTTTTTGGATGACAAGAGAGGTTTGATGAAAAAAGCTTTTTCTGAAGGGATTTCTTCCAATGTGCCTCGTGTGAATTGGAAGAGAGGTTCGGTCGATACCGATGACGGGCTTCGTCTTTCCTTTCAGACAGCTGGGTCCGCGGCAGGTGATCCGCCGGTTGTTTTGCTTGCAAACGGAATCGGCGTCACAACACCTGGGATGGATGTTTTGGCCGAATATCTTCAAGACAGGTTCCACGTGATCTGCTGGGATTACCGTGGGACGGGCGCTTCACGGGTCGCACGTTTTCGGGCGCGTGGAAAAAAGATCGATTACAGTATCGAAAGACATGCAAGAGATGCGATTCAAATCATGGATCATTTGGGTGTTGACAGGGTTGCTGTGTTGGGCTGGTCCATGGGAGTGCCGGTGGGGCTTGAAATGATAAGAGCGGCCGAGGAAAGAGTGGTTGCGCTGGGAGCATTGTTCGGAGCCGCGGGCAGGCCGTTTGAGCATTCGGCGCCGCTGCCGGTGGTCCGGGCGATTTACCGGGCGGCTGGATTTTTTCAAAAGTCTACGCTTCCCGTGCAGGTTGTGCTTGATGCGGCGAACAGGCTTCCCTGGGCGTGCCGGGAGTTTTGCTCAGGGTTGGGTTTTGTCGGGAAGCATGCGAACAGCCGTGTTTTTTCCGCCGCGGTGGCAGCCGTGGCCGGTGCTGATCACGAAGCTTATTTCGCTACCATGACAGCTCTCATGGAGCATGATGCATTTGATATGCTGCCTTCCATCAAATGTCCGGTTCTGGTGGTTTGTGGGGGAAAGGACTTGGTTACACGGCCCGAGGCTGCGTACTACATGGCCGAGCGGATCCCCGGAGCGAAAATTGTTATGCTGGAAGACGCCACCCATTTCGGGGTCATGGAATACGGCAGGGAACTTTGGGACCCGATAGACGAATTGCTTTCTTTTCTTTTGAGGGCTGATCAGGATACTCGATGAAATCCGTTTCTGATAATGAACCCGCTCAAAGCTTCAACCTGAAGAAAATGGGACGACTTGCGCGCGAGATCTGGAAGTTGCTTGCAGCGCACAAGAGATCCATCCTTTTTCTTGCGGGTCTTGTTGCGGTGCAAGCGGGGTTGAACGTGGGCGGCGCGGCAGCGTTGAAATACTTCATGGACGGTTTGGAGCCTGGTTTGTTCGGTCGGGTTTACCTGGCAATTCCCCTGGCCGTGGCCGGGGTTCTTGTCATGCTTGCTTATCTCAACTACGGGGTTTCCCTGCTGGCAGACATGACAGGTGAGCGTATTGTAGCCGATCTGAGAGAAGATACTTTTGAGAAGTTTTTAGGGTTTTCCCAGTCGTTTTTGGATGCGTCTCATTCAGCGTCTCTAAGTTCCCGCTTGATCAACGATTTGGGCTGGGTCAGGCAGGCGATTCGGCACCTTTACAGGGAGGGGTTTTCCGAGCCCGCTGTGATCCTGGCTCTTGGAGGATATCTTGCTTATCTGAATGCGGGATTGTTTTTTTTCAGTCTCGTTGTTCTTCCATTGTTCGCGTTTCCGGTTTGGTTGCTTGGGCGAAGGGCCGGCCGTCTGGCTCAGGACCTCACGGATCATCACGCGGAAAGAGCAGCGGTGCAGCAGGAGAGCTTGGCTTCGGCCGCGGTCATAAGAGCTTCGGGCGCGGGGAGTGTTTTCTCCAAGCGTTTCAGCGAAATGAACCGGAAAGTCCTGGGTACGTGGATAAGCCTTTACAAGACATCGGGCTTGATGCACCCGGTTTCCATGACTCTAGCCGGAGTTGTGTTTGCTTGTGTTTCGGTCGTCGGCTATCGGGGGCTTACCGCTGGCGCGCTCAGCCCGGGAACGTATGGAGCGTTTTTAGGAGGATTGGTGCTTTTCTTTCGAGCATCAGCGAGGCTGGGACACAGGGCGGCTTCGTTTATTGAGACTCTCGGAGCGCTGGATCGGATCATCGGTCTCAGGGAGCGGACCCTTGCCGGGAAAAAGGTGTGTTCCTCTTGCGCACCCGGTTCTTCACTCGAATCGGGGGGAGGCGGTGTTTTGTCGACGGGTGACACGATTTCGATCAGGGTCGAGGGATTGGGGTTTCGCTACGGCGAGTCCGGGCCGATGGTGCTTGAAAACCTTGATCTTCTTATTGAGCCGGGGGATTTCGTCGCGTTGCTCGGGGAATCCGGAAGCGGAAAATCCACTCTTTTAAAACTTATTCTCGGGTTTTATTTGCCGGTTCGGGGGAAAGTCCTTCTGAATGGCTGCAACCCCGCGGAGATGACCTCTGAGACGGTGTCCGAACTTGTAGGGTATTTGGACCAGGAAGCAGCTCTTTTCGACGACACCATAAGGTTCAATGTGTCCCTTGGTCGAAAAGCCGATGACAGAGAAGTGTGGCAAGCTTTGAAGGGGGCGGGGTTGGCCCGATTCGTGGAAAACCTTCCCGAGGGGCTGGACACACGTATCGGGGAATCCGGACACAGGATCTCGATGGGCGAGCGTCGAAGGCTGGCACTGGCTCGTTGTCTTCTGTTGAATCCTCCGGTTCTGCTACTGGATGAACCCACCAGCTCGTTGGACAGAACTACGGCCTCCAAGGTGATGGAATACATTGAAAAATCGGCAAGCGATGGAAAAGTGGTCCTGATGGCCACTCATCAATCCGACATGGCGGCCCGGGCCCGAAAGACTCTTTGCCTTGGGAATATTTCGGCTCAAACCGAGTCATTTGACTTGAAATAAGTCAGTCCTGAGGAATATTTTCCGTCGAAGATCGTCATATTGATGTTCCGATGGTAGACATGAACGGTCTACGAGGCTAAATATCCCGAAGTAGAAACGGGATGAAAAATAGTGGATTGTCGGATTGAAGGTTGAACTTGAAACGCTGCAAAAAACTTATGTTTATGCGGAGATGCCGGGAGAATAATTCATGTTTTGGTTTCTTTTGATGACTTTGCTTTCGCCGGGTCAAACCGGAAAGACATCTGTTCCAAAGGGCTTTAACAATGCCATGGATATTTTAACTGCGGCCAAGGTCCAGGCATATTACGAGGGGATAAAAGACTACAAGGGCGCGTTTACGCATATTTACACAAAGAGATTCCATGAAAAGGAGAAGCCGCGTTACGGCTATCTTTGGGTAAAAAGACCGGGGAAAATGTACTGGCGATATGATTCTCCCGAGAAGCGCCATTTCATATGCGACTCCAAGAAAATATGGATCTATACCCCAGGGGAAAAACAAGTGTTGTGGCAAAGCGTCAGCCGGTCGCAACTTCCGTCCGCTGTGAAATTTCTTTGGGGGGCGGGCGAATTGTTGAGCGAGTTTTACGTGAGGCTTCTTTCAAAGTCGAAATACGCAACCAAGGGCAGGCAGGTTTTAAAACTCAGGCCAATCAAGCCTACAACACATTACTCTCACATATTGTTTGTGCTGGAACCGGATGGTAAGAGTGCCCGCGTAGCGGAGACGGTTGTCTATGATGCGTTGGGTAACATCAACCATTACATCTTCAGAAACACTGAGATCAATACGAGAATTCCCGACAAGCAGTTTCACTTCCAGCCTCCGAAAGGGGTCAGGGTGATCGAAGCCACGCAGAAAACCCAGATGCAACCATAATGATAGCAAGAATCCTCCATCGTCTGCGTATCAAGATGCGTTCGTTTCGGTGAGGTGTTTAAGAGATGAGCGTAAGAATCAAGTTTGTGGAGGATGTGTTTTGAGACGGTTCCTTTCCAGCATCGCGTCCCTTTGCGCGGCGTCACTTTTTTTGTCGGGGTGTTATTCGAGGACAGTGGTTCCAGCGAGGGCGATGAAGAGCTTACTGACTCCGGGGCATGGTCGTGAGATCGTTTTCTACGGAGCGAGGGGAGAAAAAGTCCGCCTGGGACCCAATTCCGAAATCCGATTTTTCCTGTTGCACGGCCCTCCTACGCCATGGATCGAAGGCCGCTCCCTGTTGGTTTCAAACGTCGGAGCTTGGGAAAGGGTCGGCCAAGAGAAGAAACTTGTTGCCAGGTGGGACCAGGTTGCGGGCGCCAAGGTGAAGAATTTAAGCGGAGGCCGAACCTATTTGGCGGTAGTGGGTTCGGTCGTGGTGGCGGGAGGTGTGATAGCCATGATAGCGGGTTCCGCGAAGGGCGGCGATGGATTGGGGGGATTGGGCAAGGGACTTGCCCGGGGAGGACGGGCCGCGGCCCGGGGAGCCGCCCGGGGGGCTGCATTGATTGCCGAGGGAGTGGCTCGGGGAGCTGTTCACACGGTCTTTCACATGGGTTTGTTCATTGAAACCGCGGCTGTGGCCGCGGAGTCCGGATACATCGAGGAAGAAGTTCATCGTTTTCCGCAAGGGCCCCCTCC
>SLPX01000325.1 GCA_007131745.1 Myxococcales bacterium | reverse complement strand
CTGGAGAAAAAACCGGCGCCAGAAACCTTTGTTCATCGCCAAACGTTGTACTTACCTCTTCTTTTCCCCGTCTGGATTTCAAAACCCCAAAAACATATAAAGTCACCGCTGTTACCAAGCAAGCACCCCCGACAGCCAAGGAAATTATTCCTCCTGTCTTGGTGTCGTAAACTTCCGGACATTCTCCCGGGGATGAACAAGTGCCTTTTCCGTCAATAGCTACCAACACCGCCCCAGGTATAAAACCCAAGAGGGAGACACCCCCGAAAATCCACCCCATTCCTTTCAAAACCGTTGTTCTTCTATGGCTGTCTTTTCGAATCTTTGCATCCGTTTTCGATGATGCTAAATCATCTTCCAGGGATATGGCAGCCTCAAACTCCCGCTCTTCCTCCAAACTGACCGTTTCTTTACGATCAGAATCTGCTCGGCCATGTTTAACCGCCCGGGCAAAAATGGTTTTCAGTTTCTTTTCAAACCACGAACATGCTTCATTAAAAGTGCAAATTTCACAATTCGACTTTTTCTTCCATTGCACCTTTTCGTTCACTGAAAACAACTTGAACTCAGCCATGTAGGTATCGCCGACAACCTCGATTTCTATTTCCAGAATCCACTCAGCCCCTGCATCATTCGCTGCTTTCACAAAGCACTCTTTTTCATCGCATTCCATCAAACTTCTGCCATCCACCAAATCCATCCCTTCCGATGCCGCGGCTTTTTCCAGGGACTTAACAAGTTTAGCTTCAACACCTCTTACCAAGCCGGTTTTTTTGAATGAAGACCAAAATGCTTTTTCCCGGCTCTCTTCAGCCTGGACTTTTCCTCCAACCGTTACGATCAAAAGCGCCACGCACAAACTCACACCATTTACCCTGACAAATGCTCTTTTCATTTTTTCCTCTCTCAATATCGATCTTATTGACGGCCGCCAAGAAACCCCGCTCCCTCCAATCCTGTTTAAAACCTTTTTCCCCGGCGCAAGTCAACATCTTGTTTACCGCCGAACTCCAGCCGAATCTTCCTTTTTTTCGGAATCGTAGATTTTACGACTTTTCTCGATGATCTGTTGACTTGTAAAAAGCCCTACTCATATAATCCCTGTTCTTGTAAAACAGCTCCCTGAATGAGGAGAAGAAAACAAAAATGACCGACAACGACAGAAACGTCCAGCATTTACTCAACTTCCTACGCCCATCCAACCCTGAGGTGGCTAAAGAATTTCCAACAGCGCTCGAGGAATATGCCTGCAAAAGGGGTGATATCAATCTGCACCTGATGATCAGCAGAAAACACGCCCACATGCGGGTTCTCGACTACCGGATCGGCAACTACCAGCTAAAGCGAAACATGCTGGATAAGCTGGCCAAACAAAAAAACATCAAAAAAATCTTCACTCTGGTCGAAAAACAAGATTCGAACAGCTGGAGAACCGTAGGGTTTTCCAGAGAAGCGGTTGTTCCTGCTTATTTCAGAACAGCGGACGCCTATGTCATGAGCAGAGTATATGACGAAAATGGAGACGCTTTGACCGGCGGCCTTTCAAAAGTTGCAGTCATTCACGAGATTCCCGAACCAAAAAACCCTAGAAAGCCCAATGGATTGAAGTTGTACGTTCTGGATGATACAGATGATCTTCAGCACTTGGTGATGAAAGAAGACACGTCTCCGGTTTATTCCCCGTTCGGAAAAGGAATACGACACCCCGAAATCGCCATATGCGCAAAACTGGGCCGAAGGGAGTTCTGGATAACAGCGGAAACAAATGATTCCTTCGGACACGCAAAGATCGACATTTTAAACCCCCCGGAAACAGATCGGGAAGTCGGCGGATGCGTGTACGGTGTCCTGGAACTATTCGAATATCTCCTTGAAATGGACATGAGCAACTGTTTTACATTCGTCAACGTGGAAGACGCTCTTACCAACGAGGTTTTCGGACAGGCGGGCTTCCGGCACACCGGGCAGCTTACCCGTCACATGGAAATTGCCGGTGTGGAAAATACTTTGGATCTGCATGTCTGGCACAAAAGACTCAGATCTCACAAACCCTAATTTCCGGCCTTTCAGATTTCTGAAATCACCAGCTCAACATTATGAAAATCAAGTCACTCCGAATGACATCTTCGCCCATTTCTATTTGAACAGGATCTATTAAATTCTTTCAAGAAAATCAGATGCTTTCGTGCTTTCGCTCATCCCGGCATGAATGCTGCATAAAACAACATTCAAGCAAAATGTTTTTTGTGCATAAGCAAATCATGAAGAGATCTTTTTTTTACGGAGGTAAAAGATGATTCGCCAACAACCTATACAAATAACTTGTTTTTTTCTCTTGGCCGGCTTTTTCTTGTCGCCGGCTTCAGGATGCCACGCCGAAAACCCGATGGAGCCGCCGATATACAATCCGTGCGCAAACAAAGGCTGCGGCGAAGAATGCACCCTGTGCGACCCTGCAGATCCCGATTGCGTCGAAACAGGCGAATCCAAGTTCTGCAACACAGACGGAGTTTGCGAAGAGACCATTCCAAACTGCGAACCCGATTGCATCGACTTATCCGTCTCTGAATGTGAGGCCGCGGGCTGCGAACTTTTCATGGCCTTTCCATACGACGAAGCGGAAGAATGCCACCTCGACGAGGAAATGCCCGCTTTCTGTATGGCCGAACCTGAAATCGTCTGCGGTTGGCAGGGATATCCTGTCATCCTGACGGAGCCGGACGGTACAACCTGGTACGTAGATTGGAGCTGCTTTACCATCCCGGACGGATGGAGCATGGTGGAAGTCCCGGACGGAACACCCGAATGCGGGGAAGAGTCCGAGTATGATCCCTGTGAAGACAAGAGTTGCGGCGAAGAATGCACCCTTTGCGACCCTGCAGATCCCGATTGCGTCGAAACAGGCGAATCCAAGTTCTGCAACATGGACGGAGTTTGCGAAGCGACCATTCCGGACTGCGAACCCGATTGCAT
>SLPX01000159.1 GCA_007131745.1 Myxococcales bacterium | reverse complement strand
TTTTTGTTATCATTGTTTTTTTTGTTTGATGTCATGGGGCTGTTTTCAGTTCGTTGTTTACAGTTTGTTGTTTTCAGTCTGTTGTTTTCAGTTTGTTGTGCTTATTTGTTCCCCGCGGACAATGATTTCTGAATTTTCGGGATCACGGAATGATTTTTTAACAGAGTGGGCGGGAAGTTCAAGGTGTCCTTAATGGCTGATGGGTGACACCTTCTATGATGTTTGTGTTTTTCATTCGTGTCTATTCGTGGTTTTCGAACTTGGTCACTCAGATCCTCTTTGCATTCTCGTCAACACCCGTTTGCCTTTTTCCGTCAGTTGGTATTTTTGCAGGCGGCTTGTAGGCTTATCGGGAATAGTATATTCCGCCAGTTGTGGGTCGGAGCCGCCATAGGTCTTGCCATACCGCATCATTTTGCGCATGGACGAGCCCAGTTCATCTGCCCGGCCGATATGTCGGAAAAAAGCCGCGATGACCGGGTTTTTGGGGAACGGCGTGAACGTTTCCGGGTTAAGGGCTGACTCAAGAATAAGTTTCCAGGACCGATTTCTTCTGGTCAATCCGCTCTTTGCCGGGGTCAGTTTCTTGGATCGATGATTTCCAGCTCGTCAAATATTCGGAAATCCGCGGGATTGCAGGTCAAAAGGTGCTTTACCTTGTTTTGGATAAGCGCTGCGGCGTAGAGAGTGTCGGCTAAACGGCGGCGTCCCAGCCGGTGTGATTCAATTAGTTCCAATGCCATAAAAACCGCTTTTTCATCCAAAGGAAGGCATTCGATGTTTGGGCGCCCCAGATAAAGCCCGGCGACGGCCGACGCCTCGCTCATGGAAACCGGGGGTGTGAAGCGGCGAGCATCGGTGACAACGTGAATAAACTCGTGGAGAACATTGGCCGTGATAATGATCTTGGTTTCATGGTCACCGAGCAAACCCTCCAGGCAACGGCGAACTTCAGCATGCTCCGGCAATGAAGGTAAATGAGCGTAAATCAAGATGTTGGTGTCTATTGCGATTCTCATTTTCTCTGCTTTGTAGCGGGCCGATCACCGAGGTCAGCCCTAAGAGTTATCGGGTTTGCCGGCGTCGGGTTTGTTGATAACCGCTGGTTCGCCGGTGTCGGGTTTGTTGATAACCGCGGGTTTGCCGTAGTTGGAGGAAGAGATGTTTTCCGAGGTGTGGCAACCGACTTGTTTGTTGGGCAGACCATTTTCAAAAATTTCCTCGTATATCTCTTCCCGAGAGGGCAAATCACGGGAGAGAGCGTGCCCTACAAGCAAAGGCAATTCCACGAGTCTGTCCCGCTGAGACAGCCTCTCTTTGCGATAATAGGCCATGGCTTCACGAATCAACTGAGCAATGGGGCGATTACGATATTTAGAATCTTGTCGATATGCTTCATACTCTTCTTCCAATACTGAAACAGATATTGTCTTCATGTGTTATATGATATCGTCAGGTATCAAATGGTCAAGGAAAATGGGGACGGGGAAAATGGGGACAAAAATGGGGACGGAGCATTTTGTCGGATTCCGGATTCTGGATTCCGGGGGGAAATGGGGACGGGAAATGGGGACGGAGCTTTTTGTTGAGCTTTTCGTTTGTGGGTCAGGAGATCATCGCGTACGGCCCACCGGACGGTGGCCGGGAACTTTGCTACTGGGTGCGTGAAAAGCGCTCGTCCACGGCCGAGGTGGACTACTTGGTGAGTATAGGAGACAAGATCATCCCCGTGGAGGTCAAGAGCGGGAGAGCCGCCCATCACAAGAGCCTCACTGCGTTTCTCCGGTCGAAACCGGAAGTTTCCCGGGGAGCACTGATCACGGCGCGGCCTCCCACCCGATCCACCGGCCGCAAGGAAGATCGCATCCTGCGCCTGCCTCTCTATGCTGTATCCAGACTCTTCCGAGATCAACCCATCACGGATCATTAAAAGAACAAAAGAACAAAGAGAACAAAATGAAGTTAGACTTGTTGTGTCATGGTTATATTATCCTTATTGAGCTATGTTATTGTAAGCCTTGTAAGCCGGAATGATGGAGTAGAATCGATGGACAAGCAATTTACTGCAATTATTGAGCGGGAAGGTGACGGCTATGTCTCGCTCTGTCCGGAATTGGATATTGCAAGCCAGGGCACTACTATCGAATACCACGGTAACGGTTCCCGTACCGAATCATCCGGAACTTCGCACAGGTACGCTGCAGTCGATTATCCGTCAATCCGGTGTAGATTGCAGCGAGTTCGAGTAATCAATTTGATTTCATTTTTGGCCTATTGGAAATCCCGCAGGCTCTCGTGAATGCCCTTGAGCATCTCGAACCAAAAGGAAAGGCCGGCTTCGTCCCTGTCGTTTTCGAACCGTTCCACCCATTTCGGAAGTTCCGGGTGGGTATCCTTTTCCACTTCCAACCGCCGCTTCAGAAAGGTGGCTACATAGTCGAAGTTTCGAGCGCTTTCCCAGAAGACCGATGCATTGCGGCTGTTGATTCGGCTCGCGGTGATGTCGATGTTTCGCAAAAAGGCTCTCTTTGCCTGGAACAGGTGTTCAACCACCTGCGGTCCCATGTCCTCGGCCCACCCCCGGTGGAAGCGGCAGATGCCCAGGTTGTCGACGACCAGTTCTTTCTTCAGCCTTTCGGCGCAGGCCCTCCCCAGTTCCCGGGGAGGCAGAAACTCATTGCCATAGACCATGTAGTATTTGCCCATGATGGCCATGGGGGCCAAAACCCCCGGGGTCCAGTACTGGTTGGGGGCCATCCATCCCTTGCGTCCGAAGGAAGTAAGCACCAGCCGGTCAAGGATTTTGATCCCCTTGACTCGGTGAATCCGTCGGGCCCACTTGCGCACACCCGTGGACAGGTCGAGAATCCCCCGGCTGTTGATGATGCTGTCCAGAAGTTCCAGCCCCAGTTGCGCATTGTGCATTGAATCCTTTTCCACATCGAAGTTCTTCCAGTCCCAGTGGGGTTTTTCGCTGACGCCCA
>SLPX01000278.1 GCA_007131745.1 Myxococcales bacterium | reverse complement strand
GCAATCACGGAATGAAACCAGAATCCCGGGATTCCCCCCGCCCGGTTCCCGCATAATCCGCACTCTGGTCTGCAACTGACGCCGCTCACCCGCATGCGTTGTAAATAACACTTCGCGCTCTGTATCTTCGTCCGGCAGGTCATCACCAGCGCAACAGCATTTAGCCCCGCAGAAATATCCCGGAAAAACATCATGACAGTCACGCCCCATAACCTCAGAAGTGCCATAACCGGTGATTTCCTCGGCCGCCTTGTTGAAAAAGAAAATCCGGCGCTGCATGTCATGTGCCATGATCCCGTCGGTAGTGTTGGAAAGAATCAGGTTCTCACAGGCGCGGGCGGCTAGCATCGCCCGGCAGTAACCATGCCCGAAAAACTCCACCACCCGTTTGCGCAGTTCATCACGCATCCGCCGTACAGCATCAATACTGTCATCATCCCCGGGCTCAATATTCCAGTCAATCCGCAGCGGATTCCCCGGCAGCAAAGGACAGTCCCGCGCAACATCACCGGTCATTGTTATCACAATGTCAATATTTCCGGGGTGTAATTCGGGCAGCGCCGTCACTAGGGCATCACTCATATCAAGTCCAGCCTCGCGCATCACCTGTACCGCCGCACCATGCAGCTTCCCGGCACATAAGCCGGCGCTCATGATCTCCACACCTTGCGGCGCCAGCGAACGCGCAATTGCCGCGGACATCTGGCTTAAACATGAATTATCCCTGCATATAAATAGAATCTGCGCCATGCCCCAAACCATATCGCTAACCCTATTCACGTGCAATAATAAAGAGTATTTCAGAAAAATTGTGTATTCTTGACCTATGTCAAGGTATGCTGCCAATGAATATGGCATATTGAAGGCATGTTGAGAGCAGTTGTGTAGGCTGCCGGGAGAGAAAAGAACCGCTTTATCAGCGGCAATACTGAAAGGAAGGTTGTTATGTTCTGTTATCAGTGTGAGCAAACCGTAGGCTGCACAGGATGCACTAAGTTCGGAGTATGCGGTAAAGACGCAGAAACTTCGGCGTTGCAGGATGTCTTACTGCACGTAACCAAAGGAATATCACAATACGCCCACCGCGCACGCGGAGTTGGTGCAAAAGATATCGAAATTGACCGCTTTGTAATCGAAGCACTGTTTACAACTGTAACAAATGTAAACTTTGATGCCGCACGCATTGAAACAATGATCCGCCGCGCACTGGCCGTGCGCGATATGGCCCGTAAGCTTTATGTTGATGCAGCAGCCGCGGCCGGACAGGAAGTTGAACAGCCCCAGGGACCGGCGCTCTGGCAGCCGGACGAAAACCGCATAGAAATGGTCAAACAGGCTGAAGCCATCGGCATTGAACAGCGGATGAGTGACCTCGGGGCGGATGATACCGGCTTGCAGGAACTTCTCACATACGGACTCAAAGGCAGTGCCGCATATGCCGACCACGCCATGATTCTCGGGTTCGAAGACGATTCAATCTATGCCTTCTTCCACGAAGCGCTGGATCACCTTACCGACCCGACTCCGACAGTGAAAGATCTGCTTGATTACAACATGAAGTGCGGTGAGATGAACTTGAAGGTTATGGAACTGCTGGATGCCGCCAATACCGGCTCCTACGGCCATCCGGAACCGACCGCGGTACGGATCAATCCGCTAAAAGGCAAAGCCATCCTCGTATCCGGACACGACCTGAAAGATCTGGCGATACTGCTGCAGCAGACCGAAGGTACCGGCATCAACATCTATACGCATGGGGAAATGCTGCCGGCACACGGTTACCCGGAATTGAAAAAATATCCGCATCTGGCCGGCAACTATGGCGGCGCATGGCAGGACCAGGCCCGTGAATTCGATGAATTCCCCGGGGCAATCCTGATGACAACCAACTGCATCCAGAAACCGCGCGATACTTATAAAGCCCGCATTTTCACCAGTGGTCTGGTCGCATGGCCGGGCGTCACCCACATTGCCGACGGCAACTTCGCCCCGGTTATCGAAGCCGCGCAGGCGGCTGATGGTTTCACTGAGAACGGCGAAAACAAAACCATCACTGTCGGATTCGGCCATAATGCCGTACTGGGAGTGGCCGACAAGGTGATCGATGCAGTAAAAGGCGGTGACATTCGCCACTTCTTCCTGATCGGCGGTTGCGACGGTGCGCGCAGCGGACGCAATTACTACACCGAATTCGCGGAAAAGGTGCCCGACGACTGCGTTATAATGACGCTCGCCTGCGGCAAATACCGTTTCAACAAAATTGAATTCGGTGATATCGGCGGAATTCCGCGCCTGCTGGACGTAGGACAGTGCAATGATGCTTATTCAGCCATCAAGATTGCTGTGGCACTGGCGGAGGCTTTCGACACCGATGTCAACAGCCTTCCGCTGTCACTGATTCTGTCATGGTACGAGCAAAAGGCCGTATGCATTCTGTTGACACTGCTGCATCTCGGCATCCGTGACATCCGGCTCGGTCCGTCACTGCCGGCGTTTGTTACACCCAGCGTGCTGCATGTGCTGGTCGATAAGTTCAATATCGCTCCAATCACGAATGCGGATGAAGATCTGGCGACAATTCTGAAAAATTAACCAACGGCACGCCCGCCGGAAGCGGTTGATAGGGAAAACTTATTACGTTCGAGGAGCAAAAAGCGTCCGCTGACCTTGGTCGGCGGACAAGGGAATTTCAATGACGATATGTCTTACAAAACAATAATGGAGCCCGAATCGAGCAATAGCTGTGTTAAGCAACTCGATTGCTCAAACCGGGCTCTTGAGGCATTTTACAAATAAGTTATTTGAATTATTCCGCTCGCCGACCAAGGTCGTCGAGCGGGCACAACAAACAGGAGAAACACGATGAAACGCAAAATAATAGAAATCAACGAAGAACTGTGTAACGGCTGCGGCAACTGCATCACCGGTTGTTCTGAAGGGGCGCTGCAATTGATCGACGGCAAGGCGAAACTGGTCAAGGAACAGTATTGTGACGGGTTCGGCGACT
>SLPX01000018.1 GCA_007131745.1 Myxococcales bacterium | reverse complement strand
TAATGAAATTGAATGGAATGATTATGAAAACGGTCGTGGTGGGAATTGTGTTTTGCCTTGCCGGTTTTCCTCGGGCTATTGCCGAGGAGGAAAAGGACGGACGGGAGGGGAGAATCCTGGACCGACTGACAGCAGAAGCACTCGCTAACGCGCCTTCCCTGAAAGAGTTATCCGCGCGAATCGATGCCGAAAGGACCAGGGCCGCTCAAGCCCGGGCATATCCCGACCCCATGTTTTCGGTCGGCTTGATGAACATGCCCTTTCGTCCCGCGAAGTTCGACGCGGCACCCATGACAGGCCTGCACTTCACTTTGACCCAGGTGATTCCCTGGCCTTCAAAGAGATCTTTGGCCGGGGAAGTGGCCGGCAGGGAAGCGGAAGTGACCGAGGAGAAACTGAGAGAGGCCGAATTGCAACTGGCCGCGATGGTGCGCGAAGTTGCATTGGCCTTGGGCTATTTGGATATCGAGGAGAGAATCACTAAGCAGCATGCGTCGGTGTTGGATGGTGTCTACAAGGTTGCTGAAGCTCGTTACCGGGTAACGAAGAGTCTTCTTCAGGACTTGATGAAGGCCCGGCTGGAGCGGAGTTTGATCAACGACAGGTTAGAACAACTTGCACAGCAGAGGGAAATTCTGGCTGCTCGCTTGAATGCATTGTTGGGGCGGGATGTTTCCGCGGAGATTCCGCGAATCACCCTCCCGGGGCCATCCAGGCTCAAAGAAAGTGTCCGCGAGTTGATTGAACGCGCAATCGAGAATCGTCCCCTCCTGGCTGAACAGCGCAAGATCATTGAAGTCGAAAAGCTGCGAAAAAAAGAGGCTGAAACCGGTTTTTTACCGGATTTCGGAGTGAATTTCACCTATGTGTTCCGCCGGGACTCCGGAATGGACCCGGTCGACGGCATGGATTTTTGGTCGATAGGCGTTTCGATTCGAATTCCACTCTGGTCCATTTCAGCGGTCAGGGCCCGTGTCAGGCAGGCTGAGGCTGGGATGGTTCGAGGCCGGGAGGGGTTTCGCTCTGCGTTGCTGGAGATTTCGCGGGATATCAAGGTAGCGCACGATTCATTGAGGAGGCTGGAGAACCGCATAGACCTGTACAGGAAGAAGATTTTGCCGCAGTCGCAGTCCGTTTTGCAGGCATCGATCAACGATTACACAACGGGAAAGGTGGATTTTCTCACGGTGTTGGATAACCAGAGAACCCTCCTGAGACACGAGATCGAATTGCAGCGCCTGGAATTTTCCTGGTTGCAACAAAGGGAGATCCTCCGTGGAGCGGTCGGAGCGCCCCTTTCGGACTCGCGCCGGGTCGGAAGTGTAGCCGGAGATTAGAGTTGGAGAATCATTATGTTGGAGAGAACTAAAAAAAACGGAGCCGAAAAAGAAGAGTCGGTGGACGGAAAAGAGACTCAGCCGGCTGAGTCGGAAAAACCTGCTGTTGAAAAAAAAGTTTCGGCCGAGAACAAGGAAAAGGTGGCGGGTACCCATCGTGTAAAGAAACTTTTCCGCAGAGCGGGCCGGTTTTCCGTTGTTGTGCTTATTGTGGCCGCGGCTTTTTTGGTGGGTCGTTTTTGCGGCCGGAGTGGAGAGCATCATCATGACCATGACCACGCAGCCGGCGCTCCAGAGAAATCCGCTGAACAAACAGTTTACACATGTCCAATGCATCCCCAGGTGCGGCTCACTGATCCTAAAGCCAAGTGCCCGTTGTGTGCAATGGACCTTGTTCCGGCCGAATCCGACGACGCTGGGGAAACAGGACCCGGAGCCGAGCTCAGAATGAGCCCGCGGGCGCAGAAACTCGCACAGATAGAGACGTCTTCCGTGATTCGAAAGAACGTAGAAGCCGAAATCCGGGTGTTCGGCAGGACAGCGTATGACGAGCGCCGGCTAGGACACATCACATCATGGGTAGAGGGACGGATCGAACGTTTGTTTGTCAGGTTTACCGGCGCGCGAGTAAGCAGGGGCCAGCCCATGGTCAGGGTCTATAGCCCTGAACTCGTGTCGGCTCAAATGGAACTGGTTCAGGCATTGCAGTTTTCCAGGGAAACAAAGCGCGGGGATCCCACGTCGGAATTTGCCGAACTCACTTTGAACGCGGCAAGACACAAATTATCTCTCATGGGGCTATCGGCCGCTCAGATAGCGAGAATCGAAAAGAGTGGAAAGCCTTCCGACAGGGTGACGGTTCATGCTCCCGCGGGAGGCGTGGTGATCGAAAAAGAGGCGAAAGACGGGATGTACGTAAAACCCGGCACCAGGCTTTTTACGATAGCTGATCTCAGCCGGTTGTGGGTGAACCTGGATGTTTATGAATCCGACCTCGGCCTCATCAAGGTGGGACGGAAAGTTTCTTTCAATGCTGAAGCATATCCGGGAGAAACCTTCGAGGGCGAGGTCGAGTTTATCGATCCCTTTGTCGATGAACGCACCAGGACAGTCAGGGTCCGCCTCACGGTCGATAACAAGGATTTGCGTTTGAAGCCGGACATGTTTGTGCGTGGTGTAGTCAAGAGCGCGGTGGACGAGGACGGCCGGGCAACGTCGGGCGGGAAAGACAAGGATTCGCTTCCCCTGGTGATTCCGCGATCCGCGCCGCTGGTTACCGGAACCCGGGCGGTGGTGTACGTGGAAAAGGAGCCGGGATTGTACCAAGGAAGAGAGATCCTGCTGGGGCCCCGGGTTGGTGAACACTATATCGTCAGGGATGGGCTGACCGAGGGTGAGAAAGTCGTTACAAGGGGAAATTTCAAGATAGACAGCGCGCTGCAGATCATGGCTCGTCCCTCCATGATGAGTCCGGCCGAACCGGAATCAGACCAGGATAAACATCAACATCATCATCATGACCACGGGCCCGATTGCCCCCATCATGCGCATCACGCCGGAGAAAGGAGAGCGGAAGATTGAGCGGCCGGGAGGAAAATAATGTCGAGGGCAACGAAAAAAAGGCCGAATCCTCATCATTGATGGCCAGGATCATTCGATTCTCCCTGGAACAGAAGATAATCGTTTTCTTGTTGCTTGCGATTATTGTGGGTTGGGGCGTGATGGTAGCGCCTTTTGACTGGGGCTTTCTCCGCAACTTGAACCGCGATCCAGTGCCGGTGGACGCTATTCCCGATATAGGTGAAAACCAGCAAATCGTTTTCACCGAGTGGCCGGGCCGTTCGCCCCAGGATGTGGAAAACCAAGTGAGTTATCCCTTGACCACGCATCTCATGGGGATTTCCGGCGTCAGGACCATCCGCTCTCATTCAATGTTCGGGTTTTCGTCCATCTACGTGATATTCGAAGAAAAAGTCGAGTTTTACTGGTCAAGGTCGAGGCTGCTCGAAGCGCTGAGCAGCCTGCCTTCCGGATTGTTGCCTCCGGGTGTGCGGCCAAACCTGGGGCCGGATGCCACCGCGCTGGGACAGGTATTCTGGTACACGCTGGAGGGTCTCGACGCAGAAGGAAATCCCGCGGGAGGCTGGGATCTTCAGGAGTTGAGATCGATCCAGGATTGGTATGTGCGCCAAGCATTGATGAGCGTTGAAGGGGTGGCTGAAGTCGCGTCCATAGGCGGGCATACAAAGGAATACCAGGTGGATGTGGATCCCGACGCGATGCGCGCTTACGGAGTCACGCTGGATCAAGTGGTGCGGTCCGTCCAGAGATCGAACAGGGACGTGGGCGCTCGCACCATCGAGATCAACAATGTAGAATACGTTGTCAGGGGCGTGGGGTTTATCAGGTCGATAAGCGACATCGAGGATTCGGTGATCCGCTTAGAAAACGACGTCCCGATACATGTCAAGGACGTGGCGCGGGTGGTCATGGGCCCTTCCATGCGGCGGGGCGCTCTGGACAAAGAGGGCGTCGAAGCGGTAGGCGGGGTTGTAACGGCCCGCTTCGGCGCAAACCCGCTTGAGGTGATCAGGAACGTCAAGCAAAAGATCCGGGAGATCTCCCCCGGGTTGCCGTCAAAGACATTGAGCGACGGTACGGAAAGCAGGGTGGCAATCGTACCATTTTACGACAGGTCCGGACTGATCATGGAGACCCTCAACACCCTCAGGATCGCGCTGACCGATCAGGTGATGGTAACGATAATCGTGGTGTTGATCATGCTCATGCACCTGAGAAGTTCGATCCTGGTCTCGGGGCTTCTTCCGGTAGCGGTTCTCATGACCTTCATGGCCATGAAGTTTTTCGGGGTGGACGCGAATGTTGTAGCTTTGTCGGGAATCGCCATCGCAATCGGCACCATTGTGGACATGGGTATCGTGGTGACCGAAAACATTGTCGAGGGACTCGAGCGCGCTCCCCCGGAAGAAAACCGGCTGGAGGTCGTCTACCGATCTACGCTCGAGGTGGGGGGCGCGGTGCTTACAGCCATTGCAACAACAGTAGTCAGTTTTCTGCCGGTGTTTACAATGGAGGCGGCCGAGGGAAAACTCTTCAGGCCCCTCGCCTTTACGAAGGCTTTTGCTTTGGTAGCGTCCTTGGTTGTAGCCTTGACGCTCATACCGCCTTTTGCCCACCTGCTTATGGGCAAGCGGAGCCGAACAACTCTCATTCGCATTGTTTTCAGAGTGGGGTTGATCCTAGCCGGCATCGGCGCAATCGTTTTGTTTCCCGCCTGGTGGGTCGGCGGATTGATCCTTATGATGGGCGTTTGGTCCCTGGTAAAGGAGAAAATTCCGGAAAACGTACGAACCTGGATCGTTCGCGCGGCGAATGGTTTTGCCGTTGTCATTGTCGTAATGTTGCTCGCTCAACACTGGATGCCTCTCGGGCCGGAGAAGGGGATTTTACGCAATGTCTCCATGGTTGTCGTATTGATCGGCAGCTTGCTCCTGTTTTTCCAGATCTACTTGAAGACCTATCCGGCCGTTTTGAAATGGTGCCTGGATCACAAGGTCGCGTTCTTATCCATCCCGGTGTTTCTCGTGGTTTTCGGAGCCACGATCTGGCTTGGATTCGACAGGGTGTTCGGGTGGTTGCCGGATTCTGTAAGAAAGGCGGATGCAACGGACCGCCTGGCTAAAATGTTTCCCGGGTTGGGCAAGGAGTTCATGCCTCCACTCGACGAAGGATCCTTTCTCCTGATGCCCACCACCATGCCCCATGCGTCGATCGGCGAAGTCATGGAAATAATGCGCATGCAGGACATGGCGATTTCCGCGATACCGGAAGTGGAACTCGCTGTCGGAAAACTGGGTAGAGCTGAATCTCCCTTGGATCCGGCACCGGTTTCCATGATCGAAACAATAATCAACTATAAGTCCGAATACATTCTGGATGACTCCGGGCGGGTCATGACTTTCAGGCACGATCCGAGTGCGGTGGACTACTACCGTGACGCGGAAGGAAACAAAGCGCTTGCCCCTGACGGTGAACCTTACAAAGTGCGAGGAAGGTTTGCACGGGACGACAACGGACGACCCATTCCGGCGAGGAGGGGACGCCCGTTCAGAAATTGGCGGCCCCCGTTGTCCGCGGAACTCAATCCCGGCCGAAATGAATGGCCCGGGATCCGAAACTCGAGGGACATCTGGGATACGATTGCAGATGCAGCCGCGGTTCCGGGCGCCACCAGGGCTTCTTATTTGCAGCCGATTTCCGCGCGCATCGTCATGCTTCAAACCGGCATGCGTGCTTCGATGGGCCTGAAGATTCAAGGACCTGATCTGGAAACAATCGAAGAGGTCGGAATTCGGATAGAGCAATTGCTAAAATCGGACGATTTGGAAGATTACATAGATCCGAATTCAATCAATGCCGAACGGATCGTGGGCAAACCCTACCTGGAAATTAATATCGACCGAAGGAAGATAGCAAGATACGGAATCAAGCTGGATGACGTACAAGAAGTAATCGAGACAGCGGTGGGAGGCACCGCGGTGACCACCACGGTTGAGGGACGCGAACGCTACCCCGTGCGAGTCCGATACATGCGTGAACTGAGGGATGACATCGAAGGGATTGGAAAAATTCTCGTAGCAGCGCCCGGGGGAATACAAATACCTCTTGGGCAGATTGCAGCGATAGAGTTTGTCCGCGGCCCGCAGGTGATCAAGAGCGAGGATACTTTTCTCACCGGTTACGTGACTTTCGACAGGAACCCCGATGTCACCGAGGTGCAAGCTGTACAAAGAGCAGAAGAATACCTGGAGATGAAGAGAAGGTCGGGGGAGTTGCATATTCCGGAGGGAGTCACTTACGTGTTCACTGGAACTTATGAGCAACAGGTTCGCGCAGAAAATCGTCTGAAGATCGTTTTGCCTCTCTCTCTTTCGTTGATTTTTCTCATCCTCTACCTTCAATTTCGCAAGGCATGGGCCGCGGGCCTCGTGTTTTCGGGAATCCTAGTGGCCTGGTCCGGCGGATTTATCATGTTATGGCTTTACAATCAGGAGTGGTTCCTGGATTTCACTTTGTTCGGCGCTAACATGCGGGACATGTTCAACGTAGGGACCGTCAATCTGAGCGTAGCCGTATGGGTGGGTTTTCTGGCTCTCTTTGGAATTGCCACCGATGACGGGGTTGTCATCGGCACCTACCTCCGGGACAGTTTCACCCGGGCGAATCTTCAGTCCGTAGATGACATCCGCGCAACCGTACTGGAGGCCGGATTGCGCCGCGCACGCCCATGCCTCATGACCACTGCGACCACCATTCTTGCACTTTTGCCCGTCCTCGCCTCGACCGGCCGCGGTTCCGACATCATGGTCCCCATGGCCATTCCTTCGTTCGGCGGAATGTTGATACAGACTCTCACCATGCTCGTTGTGCCGGTGCTTTATTCAGTCGTGGAAGAATCTCACTTCAGGTTCAAGCTGGGCCGGTTCACTCAACGCTCATAAAACATTTTTTGTTGGGTTCGAATCAGTGATGAGAACAGGGAGATCCATCTCAATGGGAATGAGGGCAGGGGGGAGGTTCATCGGTTGAGTGATGAGGGCAGGGAGTTTTTCCTTCCTGAGCATGGTGGGGACAGGGAGTTTTTCCTTCCTGAGCATGGTGGGGACAGGGAGTTCTTCCCTCCTGAGCATGATGCGGACAGGGAGTTTTTCCTTCCTGAGCATGGTGCGGACAGGGAGTTCTTCCCTCCTGAGCATGGTGCGGGCAAGGTGTTTTTCCCTCCTGAGCATGGTGTGGGCAAGGTGTTTGCCCTGATTCGGATTCCTCTTCTGTTGCTTGTTCTGAAGCTTTCTGTTCAGTTGTGGGCTTTTCATCTTCCGAACACGCGGCGAAGGAAAACGCCATCAATACTGAAGTTGCTGTAATGGTTATGAATTTTAACATTTGTTCCTCCGATTTCAGGCAGATTCAATTTTAGCCATTTTTTTGTATAGGGTTCAAATCCCTTTTTTTTGCCGGATCACGACGTATTTATACCAGCAAATTGAACAAAGTCTATGAGTAAGGTGGGATATTGTGATTGTGTTATGAAAAGGGGTGGAGCTGTTGCATGGGTTCGAGATCTTTTGAGATACCTGGTGATACCGACGGTTGGGTCAAACATTTTGAGGAAATTCGTGTAAATAGGTCTTAAGACTGGTTTTCAAGCAGGTCAAGTTGTGATATTGGGGCATGGTTAATCTGTAACGGGTTTGAGGTAGGAATGCCTGAAAGAACCTTGAAAACATTCGGTGTACTGGATATCGGCTTTGGCCTGTTTTACGGGTTCAGTAGAAAAGGTAGGTGGCGGCGAATCTGGTGATGATGACAAGGTTTCCGAGTAATATGAAGGACAGGGCGATTCATCTATTGCGAGAAAACAGGGTGCGGTTAGCCCTTACAGCTGATGTCCAATTTCCTTATCTTCATGTTCGAGGAACACGAAGATATGCCGAAAGGAGAATTCTGTCACGCGTACCACGTAGACGGAAGGAAACGGGAATGCAAGACCAGACTTCTCTATTACAGTGGCGAGGCGGTTCTTGTGCTTGCAATGGCATACAAGCACATCTTGCTCCGGCCGGGTCCAGGACCGAAGCAGCCGTATCCGCGTATAGGCTGAGTCAGAAAAGAGGCGAACCGAATGATGATATAAAAAAACAGTGTTTGAGAGCTTTCAGATATATTCAAATGCACCAGGTGAGAGCGGAGAATTCATACATGGAGGCAAACTCGGAGACCACCCGTGGGGCGGTTCGGCTGAGTCCGATTCAGTATGATGTCCGCGTAGACTATGTCCGGCATACAATGGCCGCTATGGTAAGAGGGCTGGACATGGTGCCTGAATGATTTCAAGAATTCGCAGGAGGTGATCATGAAGATACTCGTTGTGGGTTCCGGTGGCAGGGAGCATGTGTTGTCATGGGCGTTGAGGCGCAGTGCAGGGGTTATGGACGTTTTTGTCGTACCGGGAAATCCCGGCATGTTGCCCGGAGCGCAACCTGTTTCATGTGATGTCAGGGATCTCGAAGCAACAGCCGATCTTGCCGAAAAACTGGGCGTAGATTTGACGATAGTCGGGCCGGAGGCACCTTTGTGCGAAGGTATATGCGATGTTTTCGCCGCACGGGGTTTGCTGATATTCGGTCCGGACTCCAAGGCGGCCCAGATAGAGGGTTCCAAGATTTTCGCCAAGGAGTTCATGGAGCGACACAACATTCCCACTGCGCGCCATCGAGTGTTCAAAGAATACGACAAGGCCCTTGCTTATGTGAAATACAACGAGGGGAGTTTTGTCGTGAAGGCCGACGGCATTGCCGCAGGTAAAGGGGTTTTTGTTTGTGACAGTCGCGAGGAGGCCGAAGAAGGGTTAAAGAGGATTTTCGAGGACAAAACATTCGGCGACACGGAAAACGGTGTCCTCATAGAAGAAAAGCTCGAGGGCGAAGAGTGTTCTTACATGGTTCTCTGTGACGGCGAACGGATCGTGAAGATGGCTTCTTCTCAGGATCACAAGAGGGCTTTCGACGGCGATAAGGGACCGAACACTGGGGGCATGGGCGCGTACAGCCCGGCGCCGGTGGTGACTGGGGAAGTGGAAGAGCGCATCATGCAAAGCATCATCATTCCCACCCTTCGAGGATTAGCGAAGGAAGGAATTCCCTACCGGGGAGTTTTGTATGCAGGACTGATGATACAAGACGGCATGCCGTTTGTTCTCGAGTTCAATTGCAGGTTCGGCGATCCCGAAGCACAAGTAGTTCTTCCTCGGCTGGGCGAGGATCTTGCTCCATTATTGGCCGCCGCGGCCCAGGGAAAACTCGAAGAGAGGGACTTGCGTTGGGATCCTCGGACCGCGCTTTGCGTTGTCATGGCTTCGGCAGGTTACCCCGACAAATATGACAAGGGTTTTCCAATCGAAGGTCTGGATGATGTGGATGAGATGGTGGATGTCCGTGTTTTTATGTCGGGAGTCGCAACCGATCCGGAAGACGGCCAGTTGCTTACTTCAGGGGGCCGAGTTCTGGGAGTCACCGCGATGGGTGACGGAATCGCTGATGCAAAGAGGAAAGCGTACGAAGCGGTTGAAAAGATAAAGTGGGAAGGGGCTTTTTACAGGAAAGACATAGGCCACAAGGGCTTGAAGAAATAACGTGGAGCAATAAAGACCTTTCACAAAGGAGAAACGGCGCATGAGCGAGATGTCTTCAAAAAAATCCGTATTGATCATGATGGGGTCCAAGAGTGATTTCGATTTTCTAAAACCGGCCGTAGACGTTTTGCGAGAGCTGGAAATACCTTTTGAAATCAGAGTTGCCTCTGCCCATCGAACCCCGGCTAAAGTGGCCGGGTTGGTCGAAGCGGCGGGTAAGAACAACACGGGGGTCATCATTGCGGTTGCCGGGGCTGCGGCACACCTGGCCGGAGTAATTGCCGGTCACACCTTGTTGCCTGTCCTGGGTGTGCCGGTGGCTGTTACACCCCTGGGCGGCATGGATGCGTTGCTTTCGATGGTTCAGATGCCGAAAGGCGTGCCGGTCGGTGTGATGTCATTGGGAGGAGCGGTGAACGCTGTGTTGTTCGCTGCAAGAATACTTTCGGTTTCGGACAAGAATCTCCATGTACGGTTGAAGGAGTGGAGCGACAAGATGAGAGACAAGGTGGAAGAGGGGGACAGGCAGGTTCAGGAGTTGCTCGGGGAGTGATGTGGCTGTATTAATCAACCCGGATGATGAGGGAATCGAGTCTGCCGTGAACTGCCTGAGGGCGGGCGGCATCGTGGCTTTTCCTACCGAGAGTGCGTACGCGCTTGGTGCCTGGACAGGGTCCGGCGAGGCGCTCCTGAAATTGGAAAAACTCAAGAATCGTCCGGTAGATCAGGGTTTTCCTTTGCTTGTTCCGTCAACGGATTTTGCAAGGGCAATGTTGAAAAGACCTGAGGGTCCGGCGTGGGAACTTGCTGAAAAGAATTGGCCCGGGGGGCTGACTCTTGTTGATGTGCCTCTTCGGAAAGTCCCGCGGGAAGTTTCCTCGGAACTCGGTGTGGGAATACGCGTTACAAAACATCCCTGGTCGAAACGCATGGTGGAAGTTTTTGATGGATCCGTGACATGCACCAGCGCTAACCTGAGAGGCGATCCGCCGGCAATCCGGTCGGATGAGATTTCGGAAAAATTGTTGCATCAAGTGGACATGGTTGTGGAGGGCAATGCCGGTGGTGAAATGGTGTCGACCGTAATAACTCCTCGCGCTTGGGGGATACAGGTGATAAGGGAAGGGCCGGTCGAGGTGGACAAGGAGCTGCAGATTACGGATGATCGAATACTCCGGGGGCGCGCCCTCGTATTCCAGCCCAGATTGGGGTACAGGTTTTCGATTGATGCATTACTTTTAGCAGGCTTTGTAAAGGACACCCTTGTGGCCGGAAAGAAGAGTTCGGTGTCGGCCGTTGAGTTGGGCACCGGTTGCGGGGTTGTGAGTATTTGCTTGGCGAAAAAATTGGAAGAACATTCTATAGATATTTCCGTAACTGCTTATGAATTGCAGAACAGGTTGGGGGATTTGGCGGAGATGAATGTTGAGCTCAACGAAATGTCTTCTTTTATCAAAGTAGTCAAGCGCGATTTCAAGACTCTCGCCGATATGAAAGAGAAACCTTGGGTGGACCTGGTTTTTTCGAATCCGCCGTACAGGCCGGTCGGAACCGGCAGGCAAAGTCCATGCAAGGAAAAGGAACTGGCGCTTGGCGAAACGGCCTGCTCCATGGAGGATGTGGCCGTGACAGGAGGAGCCTTGTTACGAAGCGGGGGCGTTTTGTGCGTGATCTATCCGGCTAAGAGGCTCTCTGAGTTGATCCGTGTTTTTAGTGGCAACAATCTTTATTTGCAAACCATCATGCTCGTGTACCCGCGCAGGCGAAGCGCTGCAAACAGAGTTATCGCTTCTTTCAGGCGCGGAGATGCAGAGAGGCCCATTGATGTGTTGCCGCCTTTTATCATGTATGAAGATGACGGCCGGGAAACAAGCGGACTTCAAAGTATAGTCGTTTAAAAACCAAGGGAACGCACCAGGCCGCCCTTGAATCTCAGGCGATAGCGCAATTGTATCCGGCCCTGCAGCGGATCTTCTTCTTCGAACACATCTTCACCCGGGATTAGACGACGTCCGGTCAGGTCCATGTAGATGTTGTCGTGAAATTGTGCTTCCAGTCGGCCTTCTTGGCGTTGTCTTCCCATGAGGCCGAATTCTGTTTCACCGACGAGTCTGAAATATCTTCCGAGCCTCTTTTCCATTCTGAATTGAACCGCGCTTGTTCCGAGTTCGAGCCTGAACAGGTCGAGGCGTGTAATATCCTTGATCGGCCTGGCTACAAGGTCGGAGAGGAAGTCCCCTGAAACTTGTTTCAGCATGGGGTCGTATACATCGAGTGTTCCACCGGTCCGTCCTGTTCCCGGGCCTGGATCCCTGGAGCCGCGAAGATCCTGCCGCAAGGCGTCAGTGGTTCTTCCCGCAGCCAGGAGGAGGAGAATCTGGCTTGACGGAAGATTGGTATCGCTGGTCAAATCTATCCGTATCTCGGAAAGAAAACCTGTCAGTGAAAGGGTTATGAGGTGTTCTATGTCGGTATTGTCTCTTATGGAGGTTTCGCCTGCAAGGTCAAGATACGGTTCATCCCCACGGTTGAAGTCCACTTCCCCTTTTTGCACTGCGTATCTGCCTCTCATGAAGGGGATTCTGAAGGATCCTTCATTCACCTGGATTTGTCCCCCCAGCTGAGGTTTTGCCAGAGTTCCGCCCACGTAAATTGACCCGTCGAGATGCATGTCCGCTATGTTGTTTTGAATGTAAACATTGCCGGCCGTGCTGACCGACAAATTCAGCGAAAGGTTTGCGAACGTGGGACTGTCTTTCCAGCTTTTTGCCGGGGCTTCCGATACCCTTCGGGTCAAAAACGCCCTTCGGACCACATCGAATTGCTGGGTGTAACGACCATCCACGATGTCGACTTGTCCGCTTACCGTCATGTCTTCGCCGTCGCCCGTAACGCGAAGGGCCGCGCCCATTTCAACCTCAAAGACTCTTGGTTCGCGATACGGAATGTTTTGAGCGGATATTTTCAGATCTATGTCCGATATTTTCATGCCGGTGAGCGCCATGTGACCGTTCGCCGAAACGTGCCCTTCGTCGATCTGTCCTCTCAGGTTCCGTATGTTGAGTCTGCGTCCGTCGAAATCCACCGTGCCTGATTCCGCCACTATGTGATTTCTTACCCCGCGCAGCGCTATTTCAGTGCGGCCCAAGATCGCTGTGCCCCTTATATCCTGTTCTTCCGGAGTGCCGGTGACGCTGACATCGACCCTGGTTATGCCGTGTGCATGTGAAATGTATTCGGGGGCCAGAATTTCCAGCGCCTTGCCGGAAATGTTTCCTTTTAGCCGGAGGGAAAACCTGTCCGGTTTTCCCTTGGAGAGGTTTATTCTTCCGTCCGCTAGCAGGGATTCATCTCCGATTGTGATCGTGAGCTTCTTTACCGCCACGGAGAGTAAATCCCAACCCCGGCCCCTGTCTTCTATTTCCAAGACTCCGGAAGGGAATTCCAATTCTCGTTGCCTGTCCGACGGCAGTATGCTTCCATCTCTGATGTTCAACGATCCCCTTATACGGGGTTTCGCCGGATCGCCTCTCATAGTCACATCTGCCGACAGCTTGCCCTTGATTTCATCCAGCTTTTCAAGGGCAAACAACTCCAGGGGTCTCAAATCCAGGATTCCCCTAAGACGAAGATTCGAATTGTTTTCCGATATCCATCCGGTGATTCCGAAATCGCCTGCAGCGCCGGTGATCCTGAAGTTTCTGATTCGCAATCTATCACCGTCAAAAGCGAGAAGCATTGGCTCCTTGTTATGGATGTGTAATTCTTCGGGCGGAATCATCGGGTTTATCGATTCCCGCAGCATTGTTATCCGGAGCTCGTCGACTTGTGCCGATGCCCTCTTCAAACCGGTTTGATCCAGCGTGATGGTCAGTTTTCCCGAGACGTGACCGGCAGCGTTTGCTGCTTCCTTGATTACCGGAACAAGTTTCTCGATGGGAAACTTATTGAACGCTATTTCCAGGTTCAGCTTGGGTTTAGGTTTCAAGGCCAGGTTGCCGGATACCTTGAAATGATCGAACAATTCTCCGCTGATAAGGCTTCTGTTAACTTCCGGCTTGATTTCAACCCTGGCGCGGCCCATGAAAACATCCCTCACCCTGGCGTTTAGAAGCTCCACAACCCCCGAAACTATGGGCCAGGATTGACTTCCCGAAATATCAATGCGCCCGTCAATAAGACCGGAAATGGTTTCAGGCGCCAAACCTGACAGACCGGGAATTCCGGACAGGGGGATTTTTTCAAGTTGCGCGGCCAATTCCACTGCTCCCCCCTTTTTATATGACCCCCAGGCGCGCAACCGACCGCCTTTTTCGTGGCGGATGCCCGCGTAATCCAGGAAATAATCTCCTCTGTCGATGGAGATTTCCGCTCTTCCCTCTCTGTATTCGTGGTCTCTTATTCTGAGCGACGGCATTTCGGCCCAGACGCGACCGCGGAGTTGCGGAAGAGGCCCCGACACTTGGACGCCGCCTTTCAAGCGGCCTCGAAGCCCACTTCCCGGGATGAAGGTTTGAATGCCCAAGCCGTCGAAACCGATGTTGGTTCGAATCCTTGGATGCGGGTACAGTCGTGTGTAACTCTTTCTGTAAAAACCGATGCCCGCGCTGCCGAAGAAAACACCCCCGTATGCATACGCCCTTATGTCTCTCGCGTTCAAAGTGCCGGATGAAAAATTTATCGATGACTCGAATCTTCCGGTGCTGCCTGGACGGTGACCCACTCCCTCAGTGCGCAGATTGCCGTGGAAATGAGGGTCGTCGAAACTCCCTGCCAGTCTTCCGCTCAAATATGCCGAATCCGCCACACCGGGCAAATCCAGGGAACTCATCACATTCCTCAGTGCCCTTCCGGATGCCGTCACGGCCATTGAAAGCCGTCGGTCTTTAATGTGCAGTTTGCCCCTGGAAGCCAGGTTGAAATAGCCGGCCTCCAGGCTCATTTCCTTCAGGTCTATTTCGTCTCCTCTTACGCCTAGTTTGCCCCCGGCATGGAGAACGCGGCCGATGCCCGGCAAAGGCTTGTTCAACGCATATGTCAGGCGTATGTTTTGTATATCGGCTATGGGTTTAGGCGCTTCGCCGGATGCGGTTATTTCACCATTAAGAACGCCTCCCCATTGATGCCTGGATTCTTTCGTTTCCATCAATGAGTCCGGCCTGATGTTCCTTATGTTCAAACGTCCCTGCCAGAGTTGGGAACGTAAATCCATCCGGCCTTGCAAGGCGAGAGAGCCCTCCAATGCATTCAACCCTGCATGTTCCAAATCTATTATCCTGTCCCTTAGGGAGAGCCTGGCGTTGAAGTCTTTTGCTTCGAAGTTTTTGTATCTACCGTGCAACCCCGAAACCGAAACCCTTGACTCTATTCGGTTGAACGGGCCGGACGCGCTTGCCGTCAGTTCAGCGCTTTCTCCGTACACCTTGCCGTCGGAGAGTTTTGAAAGCAGGGGTCCCAGGTTGGACAAGGACAACAACGCGTCCAGTCCCCTGGGGCCGCCTCGGTAGAGATTTAGCAACCTGGCTTCGCCGGAAAAGCGGGCTTTCTGCACTTCTCCACTTTTTGCCTTGAAGTACAGGTCGTTGGGAGTCTCGGGAAGGGTGTGTGCTCTTTCTATGTCAATATTCCTGAAGGTCAGCTTTTTTCCCAGAAAACTCACGTTGCCTTCAGGTACAAAGGCCTTTGCATCAAAAAAAACTTCCGGTTCTTCTGTTATGGATCTTCCATGTGAGGTCACGCTGCCCTGAACCGCAGCATCTTTGGCAGTAACCGAGACGTCGGGAAGCCGCAACTCAAAACGAATCTTATCTATTTTCATGAAATCGACGCGCATCAAGGATCGGTGCTCGGTTAGTTTTTCCGGGTCTTCCGGCATGGTGCGGCAACGTTCAAAAGCTCCTACGAGGCCCAATTCATATGGATTCCCATCTTCTCCCGGACCGTCCGGACGGAGATATTGGTCGATTACAAGCAGACCTTCTTTTGCGCGTAATTCCCTGAGATCAAAGTCGCCCCGTCGTATCAGGGGCCAAAGTTTTCCCCTCCCTACCGCTTTGGGTACAAAAACTGCGAGTTGTCCCCTGGAATCATAGATTCGGATATCCGTTACAACAATCCTGTGATCATTTCCGGTCAAAAGATCCAAGACGGCTCTGGGTGTCCACTCGACTTTTCCAAGGACAAGGTTGCCCCTGTGTTTTCTGTTCCAGTCCTTGGTCAGGTACTGTGCAAGCGCCTCGCCGTTGAAACGATACCACGCTACCATGAAAACAGCAGTGCCCAGCAATACCGAAGAAAGCACGAGGATTGCGATCGAAATCATGATCTTTCGCAAGATGGTGCTGGGTCGGCCGGGCGCCATGGGTTCCAACTGGCCTGCACCCGCATGGGAGTTGCTTTCTCCATTCGGGTGGTTGTCGCTCTGGCCTCGACTCATTAATACAGCATCCTCGGAAAAGTTTCAGTTATCTCCTTTATACTACGAAAAAGCATGGATGACGATTCCCGGCTGATTCATTGCCATAAATTTTCCGGTCGGAAAATGGAAGGTTTTCAGGGAGAAGGGGATGCATCGGTGGAAACGAGCGATGGTTGCTCCTTTCGTCCCCATTCTTCCCAGTGCAGTTTCTCGGGATCCCATTTGTCCTTTGGTTCTTCCACTCCTGCGGGCACGCCCACGGGAATCACCGCCAACGGTATAATATGCTCGGGAAGGGAAAGGGTTTCATTTACAATCTTCAACTGATTCTCCATGGGATAAACCCCTGTCCAAACGGCGCCCAATCCCATGGCTTCAGCTGCAAGAAGAATATTTTGGATCGCAGCGCTGACATCCTGAATCCAGAATTCTCTCCCAGCGCCTTCGATGGCAAGATTCATGTCTCCTGCGGCCACGATAGCAGCGGGGGTCTGGAATATCATCTTTGCATGGGGTAGCTTGCTTCCCAGCTTATCCAAGGTTTCCCGTTCCGTAATCACCATAAACGCCCATGGCTGCCTGTTTCGAGCAGTGGGAGCCGCCATGCCGGCCCGCACCAATTTTTCGAGTTGTACCTTGGAAACCGGTTTGGGCAAGTATTTCCTGACGCTTTTTCGCTGGTGGATGATTTTGAGCACGGGATCTTCATAGCGCCCCGCGGATTCGACATCTTGATCCGCAACGGTTCCGGGCTCCGGTTTCTTCGGTGTTTCTTCTTCCGTAGCCTCAGCCGGTTCCGCCGGCGGGGGAGGGGATTCTTCAACGGTGTCTTTGTTGCAACCATGAAACGCGAAAACGCAACACAGTACTGCTATAAAAACCGACATTTTGCTGTAAGAAACCATGAAAAACCTCCTGTCTTGATCTTCTCGGTCTTTTATCAGAACCGTACTCGAATAATCCTGATCAAAAGAACTTTATTCCACTTCTTTATATAAAGATAAACTATTGAATTTCTCGAAAATTCTGCTTTCGACCAAAACGCTTGAGTTTCGGTTCGACTGGTTGACTTTCCGGTGGAAGGTTTTCTTGCCGGTAGAAGTGACAGGTTTCGGTTTTTAAAAGGAGGGAGGGCGTGAAAAAAGGCAAAGATATCAATTGCATGTAAGAAACACGATCGCGTTTCAAGGAAGTGGCATTTTTTTTGCTTAACCCCATCCAGCGTTTAAAAACTTTGGCACGAGGATTCTAATCAAGTGAGAACACTTTTTTAATAAGAAAACAAAAACTCATACAGAAGGAGGAGGAAATGAAACGTTCAATTAAGCTAACAGGATGTACGATTTTACTAGGTTTGGGAATAGCAGTCTTGGGATGTGAGGGTGCAACCGATGAAACCGGGTCCGGTTTTGATCTAACTAAAGAAGAAGCCCGGGCTATGGGAGGTAAAGCGGATAACGGGTTTGATTTGTGTGAACTCTTCGGATGGTACGGCGATGGAATTTGCGATGAATTCTGTCCATTGCCCGATCCGGATTGCGGATATTGCGAGAGCAACCTGGATTGCGATCCGAGTGAATTCTGCAAAAAGAGCATGTCGGATTGCGACGGCCGAGGAACATGCGAAATCAGACCCGACTTCTGCATCCAGCTTTATGACCCGGTTTGCGGATGTGATGAGAGGACTTACGGAAACGAGTGTTTTGCTTGGATGCACGGGGTGAATGTGGAGTACTCCGGTGTTTGCATTTCCGAGGGTGAATACGATCCGTGCGGCGGCAAGGAGTGCGGAGACTCCTGCACAATCTGCGATCCGAACGACCTCGACTGCTTTGAAACCGCTGTTTTGAAGTACTGTGACCTGGATGGTGTATGCAGCCCGACTTATCCGGATTGCAGCGGTGGTGAATACGATCCGTGCGGCGGCAAGGAGTGTGGAGACTCCTGCACAATCTGCGATCCGAACGATCTCGACTGCTTTGAAACCGCTGTTTTGAAGTACTGTGACCTGGATGGTGTATGCAGCCCGACTTATCCGGATTGCGGCGGTGGTGAATATGATCCGTGCGGCACCAAGGAGTGCGGAGACTACTGCAAAATTTGCCCTCCGGGCGACCCCAACTGCATTGAAACCGCGGTGGTCAAGAAATGCAACATACAGGGAATTTGTCTGCCGGGCGAACCTGTCTGTGAACCGGCCGCTGATCCGTTAAGTTGTAAAGACCGCTGTAACGATTCTTCGCCGGACCAGGCTTGCTACTGTGACGAGTTTTGCATCGATTACGGAGATTGCTGCGTGGATTTTGAGGATCAGTGTCTCTAGCAGTCGACTGTGTTCTTACCCTCATTCATTTTCTTTTGTACCCTTTCCAGGAAATATTATAGAAACCAGCTTGCAGTAGCTGACAGCACTGTGTTTCGCTGTTTGGGCGCTGCAGGTTTGTGGCTTTTTAGAGGAAAAATGTCGTCGGGCTGAAAGAGCCGCACTTCTGGAAAGAGGTTTTAGATCATGCTGTTTGCAGACGTTGTCGTCCAAATCGGTGATCCCAGGTTCAGGTTTTTTGGGGCTTTCATTGCAGTGGGCGCAGCTTTTCTGATCTTCGGCATCCCGCTTTTTGTTCGGCTTGTTAGTCGCAAGCCGCCCCGTCCGGATGCTGCTCCCACCTGGGTGCTGGCGCTGCTGGGACTCGGCGTGCCCCTTGTAACCGGGATAATCGGAGTGGTTGCAACATACAGTGCATCCGAGGATTTTGACAGGTTCACCCTGCATCCTGATGGCTCCTATACTTTGACCGATACTTTTTCCGGCAGCGAGGTGAAGTTTAACGCGGATGATATCGACAAGGTGGAGATCAAAAATGAGCGCCGCATGTGGAGGTCGGATTCGAGGTCCGATTACTATGTCGCTGTGATCAGGTTAAAGGACGGCCGGGTATTTCGCAGTGAAAGGGTGGAGAACCTGGAGTACCTGAGAAGGAGATTGAGAGATGCTGGGTTTTCGACCTTCAAAACGAAGTATTTGTAAGTTTCGGTAAAACGAAAAGTCATGTTGATTTGATTGCACTTCGGTCAGGCGGGTCTGTGATCAATAAGGGGATTTTGTGCAGCGGCCCCTGCTGCAAGTACTGAAATATCGTTTTTCCGCGGAATTGATTTTTGATTCGTGGGGGGATACAGTCGGGAGGTTTTTTCATTATCTGTAAACCTCGATTTCCGCCGACGGCGACAGGAGGTTGGTTATGAGCGGACTCGTAATGTCGATTGATCAGGGTACAACCGGTACGACGGTGCTGATTTTTGATGGGAACATGGAAGTGTTGGGCAGGGTCAACGAGGAGTTTCCCCAAATTCATCCCAGACCGGGCTGGTCGGAACACGATCCGGAAGATATCTGGAATTGCACGCAAAGTGCGATCCTGAAAGGACTGGATGTTTCGGGCAGGAAGGGGGACGAAATAGTCGCGATCGGGATTACGAATCAGCGCGAGACCACGATGATCTGGGACAGGTCGTCGGGGAAACCGATTCACAATGCAATCGTGTGGTTGTGCCGCCGTACCGCGGGTGATTGTGAAACGCTCAAGAACGAGGGTTTGGAACCGGAAATACGGGAGCGGACGGGTCTCATACTGGACCCCTATTTTTCCGGAACCAAGATCAGGTGGTTGCTGAAAAATGTTCAGTCCGCCAAAACGGCAGCGGAAAAGGGGGAGTTGGCCTTCGGGACGGTGGATACCTACCTGCTGTGGCGGTTGACGGGGGGAGAGCGCCATGCAACCGATGTTACGAACGCGTCCAGGACTCTTCTTTTCAATATCAATGAAGCGGCCTGGGATCCGAAGCTTCTTGAAATGCTGGATGTGCCTCATTCACTGCTGCCTTCGGTTCATCCGTCTTCTCATGTTTTCGGTGAGACAAAAGGGGTGAAAGGGCTTCCGGACGGAATACCGATAGCCGGAATCGCCGGGGATCAGCAAGCCGCGCTTTTCGGCCAAGCTTGTTTCAGCGAGGGGCAGGCGAAATGTACCTACGGCACCGGGGCTTTCCTGGTTATGAACGTGGGGAACAAACCCGTGATTTCCGACTCGGGTCTCCTGGGCACCGTGGCCTGGGGATTGGACGGCGAGATAACCTATGCGTTGGAAGGCAGCGTTTTTATAGCGGGAGCGGCAGTGCAATGGGTCAGGGACGGGCTGAAGTTCATCGAGCGGGCCGAGGAGATTGAAGCCCTTGCCCGGAGCGTGGATGATACGGGCGGGGTGATGTTTGTGCCCGCGCTTTCAGGTTTGGGCGCTCCCCACTGGCGGCCGGAAGCCCGGGGGATGATCAAGGGGTTGACCCGGGGCGCGGGCCGCGGCCACATTGCAAGGGCGGTGCTGGAGGGAATCGCCCTGTCAGCGGAAGATGTTTTGTCCGCTATGCAGAAGGATTCGGGCAAGGATCTTGCCGGGTTGAGGGTGGACGGGGGCGCGTCCGCAAACAACCTTTTGATGCAGATGCAGGCCGACATTTCCAACACGAGATTGAAAAGGCCCAAAATGCTTGAAACCACGTCCCTCGGAGCGGCTTTTCTTGCGGGGTTGACCGTGGGAGTATGGAAAAGCAAAGACGAGATTGCGGATAAATGGGAGGCTGAACGGGAATTTGTTCCCTGCAAGGACAGAAGTTGGGTCGGCGAAAAGATCAGAATGTGGGGAAAAGCGGTCAGGGAAGCGTGAATAGAATAGTCGATTGATTGTGGATGGTTTGGTTCAGGCGGCTTTTTGTTCGATGAATCTTCGTATCCGTCTTCTTGTTTCGGGCCTGACATTCTGAAAAACAACACCGGCCGTTATGAATCTCCCGTTTGCTTTCTGCCTGACAGTGACGGCTTCCAATGCCATGGTTCGGTTCGAACCCGGAAGCGCGAATTCGAGTTTCGTGGGGGTGTCGGCGGGCAGGCCGGAGTCCCCGGGCAGCACGAGGGCCATTCCAAGGGTGCTGAGATCGCAGGATTGGCAAAGCAGAATCTCTTTGTCTAAAACCTGTTTGACCGCCACGACAAGAGGAATGCGGGAGTTTTTGCGACGTTCCTGGTCAAGCATGTTGTCGTCACCTTTCGAGGATGGTTCGGGGGAGTTGGCGGAACTCCTTTACAACTGGAATAACAACATCATAAACGGGTTGCTCATGTATAAAGCGTATATGGTCATTTGTACTACAAACGGCCGGATCGGTCAAAAAATCGGCATTGAGAGTTCTATCTTCACCCTGTCGATAAGCTTTCTTGCAATGTGTTTTGTTTTGTAGTTTTGTGCCTTGAAGAAGTTTGAAAAACAATAGCCGAAGAAACGGAGGTCCCAGGAATATGTGGGCCGATATATACAATTTTCTTGCTAAGGGCGGCATCCTGATGATTCCGATCCTCGCGGGATCGGTTGTTGCTCTCGCGTTTTTCATCGAGAGACTCGTGAGTCTACGGAGAGACCGCGTAATTCCGGCCAGATTCGTCGAACGTGTGAAAGTGCTGGTCCGCCAGAACAAGAAAAGCACGGCCTTGGTGCTTTGCGAGGAAACCGACGCATCGGTGGCGCGGGTCATGGAAACCGTATTTACATACAGTGGGCCTGAAGGAGGGTTGCGGGAGCATGTTCAGGAAAAAGGGAGGCACGAAGCAGCGCGGCTGGATCGGTTTGTCGAGGTTCTCGGGGTGATTGCGTCAATCGAGCCGCTTCTCGGATTGCTGGGGACGGTAAAGGGAATGATCGAGGTCTTTCACAGCGTAAGCAAGGAGGCCACCGAGGCTGGGGTGGACGTGGGACTTCTCGCGAACGGCATCTGGGAAGCGCTTATAACGACGGCGTTCGGCTTGGCTATCGCGATACCTGTTTTTGTTGCGTACAAGTATATTATTTCCAGGACCGACAAGCTGGTGTTGGACATGGAGGAAAGCGCTTTGGCGGTGGTTGAATTGATAGAAAAGACTGAAAAACGCGTTCGCACAAAGAGTCTTGAAAAAGGCGATGAATCCGCTGAACCCGATGAACGCGATGAACGCGATGAACGCGATGAAAACGACGAACGCGTTCGAAACGAAAAGGCCGGCAAGAGTGAGCATGAAGACCCAACCTCGGACGAAGGAGTCGACCGTTGAATTTTCGTGATCGAAAGTCCGGTTCCGCGATCAGGCGGGCTTCACAAGCCGTGCTGGATATCACGCCGCTCATAGACGTGGTTTTTCTGCTGCTCATCTTCTTTCTCCTTACCGCTACTTTTGTCACAAATCCTTCCATGCCGGTGGACCTTCCGAAGGCTTCGCCCAAGATAACAGAGAGGGTCCGCAAAGATCTGGTTGTCACTGTTCACAAGACCGGTGAGATTGAGTTTCAGAACAAGATCATGGATCTTAGAGAATTTCGTCAGAGGTTGCGTTCTCTGGGAGAGAAGCAGAAGACATCCAAGATTCTGATAAGAGCGGACAGCAACGCGGTGGTAGGGAGGATGGTCGAAGTTATGGATGTCGCGAGGGATGAGGGTTTCACGCAGTTCAGCCTGGGCATTAGGCCCCGCTGAGAATCGTCCCCGATTGTTTCCAATGTAAACAAAAATCACACCGTGAATTCAAGGTGTGGAGGAAGCGAGGTTTTGCATATGAACCGCGGTAATGTTGAATATCGCTTGGATGAAGACGGACGGTTCCACATAGAGAACTACAATTGTGCTGAAGCTCATTCGAACTTTTTCCCGGGTGTGGCGGGGCCCTGGGGCGTGCCCATGTGGGTTTATTACGTGAACCGAGGTCAGGCGATAGCGTCGTTTGGATTGGGCGACAAGGACGGCCAGATACTTCCCTTCGAGAGCTTTAACCTGGCTTGCAACCACGTGACCTGGAGAGGTTTCAGGACTTTTGTCAGGATAAACAAAAAAAAACTCTACGAACCGTTCAGAAAAACCGGGGACAAGAGAATCGTGCAGAGGATGATCCAGGATACGGGCGAACTTATCATCGAAGATGAAAATCGTTCTCTCGGGCTTGTGACAAATGTTTTGTATTTTACTCTTCCGGAGTTTTCTCACGGTCTTTTTGTTCGAATACTGACATTGAAGAACATTTCGAAATCCACGATTTTCTGCGAATTACTGGACGGAGCGGCCAGGATCATCCCTCATGGAACTGGTTATCAGAGATCAGTGTTTATCGCCCGGCACATCGAAGCCATGATGGGGGTGCGGTTCGCGGAGGGAGGTGCGCTCTACAGGCTGAACCAGACTGCCGATGATGTAGAACGGGTCGAATCCATAAGCGGGGGAAATTTTTATCTTCCTTCCCTCGATGGGAAGAGGTTGAAGAAAGGTTTGATAGCGGATCCGGATGTGGTGTTCGGCGGGTCGATGAGTTACGAGCGCGCATGGGTGTTCGAGGAAGGCGGCTTGGAAAAAGTTCTGGGCCTGAAACAGATGGCGGATTGCAAAACTCCGTGCGGTTTTGCAGGGGTATCACAGGAAATTGGATCAGGAGAGGAGATCAGACTGGTTTCGGTGCTGGGAAATGTAGAGCGGGATGAAGATCTGTTGTTCGTGCGTAAATCCATCGGGACAAAAGGGTTTTTGGAAAAAAAGAGGGAGGAAAACAGGGCGCTCCTGGCGCGGATAGAAAACCATTGTTTCACGGTTTCCGAGCGGGCCGAGTTTGATGCATACAGTGGCAGGAATTTCCTGGATAACGTTCTCCGGGGCGGGCTTCCCGTTGTAGTTCATACCGGGGGCGGCAAAAGAGCTTACTACATGTACAGCCGTCAAAACGGCGACCTTGAACGGGATTACCACTGGTTTGTTCTGCAGCCATCGTACCTGTCACAGGGAACGGGTCATTATCGATCGATCCTGCAAAACAGGCGCTGCGACACCTGGTTTTTTCCCCAGATCGAAGATGACAACCTCTTTCTTTTCATGAACCTTGTGCAACTCGACGGTTACAACCCCCTGGAGGTGAGGTCTCTCGAATTTCGGTTTGGAGACCCCGGATCCGCGGCGGGCTGGGTCGAGGATCTGCTCTCCAAAGCGGGATGCGTTGAAGGGAAACCGGGCGGTGAAAGCTTTGTCAGCCATGCCTCGTTCAAAGACGAATTGGAAAGAATATCCGCAAGGCTTGCGGAAGGCTATTACCCTGGGGAAGTGATCCTGGAATTGGAGAGATTCTGCAACAGGGTTTTATCCGGAAAAGCCAAGCGTACAAAGGTTGATGGATGGTTTTTGCGAAAAGATGTTTTCGCGGACCTTATGAAACGATCGGTGCTGTGCGAAACAGGGGCGTTGCACGAAGGTTTCTGGGTGGATCACTGGACGTATAACCTGGATCTGCTGGATTTCTTTTTGGCTGTTTATCCGGACAAACTTTTCGAAGTGCTGTTCGGGAGAAACGACTACACTTTTTTCGACAATCCCGACGTGGTGCTGCCGCGTTCTGCAAAAACCGTTTTGCGGGACGACGGGGCTGTGAGGAGATACGGTGCAGTGATCCGGGATTCGGAAAAAATTCGAATTATGGAAGGGAGGAAGGAATCCCGTTTCCGGGCCCGGATCAAAAAGGGATCCAAAAAGGGCGAGATATATAGAACAAACCTTTTCGTGAAATTTTTGGTGATTGCGGTAAACAGGGCGGCGACCCTGGATCCTTTCGGCCGTGGGTTGGAGATGGAGGCGGACAAGCCCGGTTGGAACGATTCCATGAACGGTTTGCCGGCCTTGTTCGGTTCGTCCACGAACGAGACCCTGGAACTGCTTCGATGCGTCAGGTTTCTGAAAAAAGGACTGGGGGAGCTTGGAACGAGGCGTGGTCGCGGACCGCGGGACATGGATGGTGTGGATTCCGTAAAATTGTTCATCGAGTTGAATGATTTCATGGAATCCATGATTCCACTTTTAAGCACGTTTTTGAAACGAGGGACCGGCAAGGCCGAATCCGGTTCAGCCCTGCGATATTGGGCAAAAGCCAACGAACTGAAAGAGAAATACCGTGAAGCCGTTCGATTGGGGGTCGGAGGCAAGGAAGTAAAAGTGGATTCAACGAGGATTTTGAAGTTCCTGGAACTCTGCGAAAAGAACCTGGAGCGGATATTCGAACCCGGAAGAGAAAGCGTGGTTTCACCCGAAGGAGTTCCCTATACCTACTTCGTGAACGAAGTGACAAAGTGGAACGCGACACAGTTTGAAAGCGCGGGAGGGTTGACGATCGTTGAGCCGTCCGGTTGGAAACAGCGTCCAGTCAGGCTTTTCCTGGAAGGCCCGGTTCATTACATGAAGGTATTTCCGCAACGCGCGGCCGAAGTTCATGCAGCGGTGAGAAAGAGCCCGCTTTTCGATCGGAAGCTCAAGATGTACAAAAACTGCGTAAACATGCAGGGAGAAGATCCGGAGTTGGGCCGGGCCGTGGGCGCGTATCCGAGGGGATGGATCGAAAATGAATCCATCTACCTGCACATGGAATACAAGTATCTTCTGGAGATGCTCAGGGCCGGGCTTTGCAAAGAGTTTTTCAATGATATGGAAAACGCTGTCACCGCGTTCATGGATCCCCAAGTATACGGCCGCAACCCACTGGAGGGAGCTTCCTTTCTAGTGAGCAGCGCTTTTGCGGATCCAAGACATCACGGCCGCGCGTTTCAGCCCAGGTTGTCGGGGATCACCTGCGAATTCGTTCATGCCTGGACGATCATGACTGCAGGGCCCGAACCTTTTGGTGTGACCGAAGATGGGGAGTTGTACCTGGCACTGAAACCAAGGCTTGCCGGCCGGCTTTTTACCACTCGTGAAACGACGAGGAAATACATTGATCCGGTCGACGGCCCGGAAAGGATTCGGTTCCGGAAGGGAGCATTTGCTTTCAAGTTCCTGGGCCGCTCGCTCGTGGTGTATACGAATGAAAAACGAAAAGACACTTTCGGCCCGATGGGGTGCAGGGTTTCCGAATACACGTTGCACTACCGGGACGGCCGCAGGCAAACCGTTTGCAGCGGCCGGATAACCGGTTCTGCAGCGCACTCCGTGAGAAGCGGTGAAGTTAAAAGACTGGACGCGGTTTTGTCCTGATGTCGTTTGACCTTTTTTGCAAGAAACCATGTTGACAAACGGTTCAGGTTCAATCCTTGTGAGCGAAGACCATTTCTTGCACTTCGATATCGTCAATCGCTTTTAATTCGTCGCGCATGGCTTCACACTTCACTCGGTCCCCGAACATTTCCAGAAGCAAAATGCCTCCGGTGGAACAGAATTTTTCATCAACTTCGTGAAGACCCAGGCGGGTCTTGATATAACACCCGTACTCGGTCAGAACCTTCTGTACCCTCAGCGCGTTTTCTCCGCGATTGCGTACATGTACACCGTAAATGATATGTGTGTCGGTCATTTGTCTTTCTCCTTTGCGGTTTATTCGACGATTGCTTGGGTGCAACATTTTATTTGATTGTCAGGAAGAAGGAAAAACAGTTTTTGCTGATGCCGTCAACAATACAGTTATGTAGACGCAATCCAACGCGGGGCAGCGGCATGGGTTATGTTGATTTGATAAAAACACCCCATTGGCGCGGGGGTATTCGGCCGAAGGGTTGATTGGCTATTCGAGCGTCATTTCCGCATCGAACGATGCCACGCACTCTGAGGGGGGGATGGGAACATTGTTGAGATAGGTCCAGGCATCTCCTGATGCGCTTGACCCATCGAAGGTCATAACGCTCACTACCACGGGGACGACTCCCTGGTCGGGGTCCATGACCTCGCATGTGATCATAACGTTGCCCTTGATCACTCCTGTTATGAGCGACATGGTTTCGTCCTGGTACACGCACTCTCCCGAGCGAGGGATGATCATTCCAGTCTCGGTTTGTACGTGTCCGGGCTTCATTTGCTCGTTGAAGGTTTCTACGAGGGTGTTGCAGTCATGGGACAGTGTGGTCAAAGTCTGGGTCCAGGTTCCGGAAAGGTCCGTCGGTTCCGGTCCGTCAGGGTCGCACGGCGGCAAGTTGCAAGATGTGCCTTGGTGCCATGGGTCCTCAGGCGGCCAGTCTTCGGTTATCGGTTCCGCGTCTGCAGCCATAGCATCCGGTTCATCTATGTACGCGTCGGGAAACTCTGCGTCGATCAATGAAGCATCCGGTAAATAAGCATCAATCATCATAGCGTCCAGGTCGATTCCGCCGTCATCTCCAGTTTCGCTTGTGCTGTCACCACAACCGGAGATGCCTGTGACTGCCACGCTTAACATAATTACGCACATAAGAATAAACGGCTTCGCCGCGATGGCGGGGTTTGAATAAGAAAACCTTATCATGACTTACCTCCTGTCAATCAGAACCTACAAGAGCGAGTGACGCAACGCAAGTTAAAAGTTGCACTATTCACTTGCGTCTTGTTGGTTCGATATTTGCCTGTTCGGCTTAAACCCCTTTGGTCTGCTAAGAGATGGTTGCTTTGGCAGGAAGGCGGAAAGCGTTTAGTTTGTCAGACCCGAAAATCACATTGTCATTGGCCGGTTTTTAGCCGTTTTGTCCGTTTTGCGACTTGGTTTCAAGATCAGCTTTATGCGCTTTCAGCCTTTTCAGATATTGCGAGATCAGGTGACTGTTTAGTTTTAAGAATGCCAGTGAGGCTTTTTTGAAATCCGCGTCGGTTTCGAATTTCGGGATTTTGACCGCTTTTCTTCCCCGAATCGACAGGCCGATAACTCTCTTGGTGGAACCTTCATCCAGTTTGATCTCTTTGTAGATCTTGGAGAGTTGCTCTGCATGTTTGGCGATCCAGGCCTGGATGAAACCAGAGGCAAGCACGGGATCATGACCGTTTCTCGACAGTCCCGTTTCCAGTTGATCATAGATTTCTTCAGCCTGTTTGAGGGGATCCACCCGAGCGCCCCGCGTGTCTTGCGCTGAACCGCATTGGCTGCAACCGGGCATGAAGGCAACACCGATTGCAATTACAGATGGTAGCATTCGGAATCGAATTGTTTTTGATTTCTCCAGCGGGAGACCTTTGGTGTACATCAGAACCGCCTCACGGGATTCATCGGGTCGATTGGTCAGCACTTAGGACTGCAGAATACAACAAATAATGAATAAGGCAATTTCGCTGGTGTGAAGGTCCGCGTCGATTCGAATTCCAAGTGTAAGCTGTTTTCTGTCTGATCGTTAAAGGTGCAAAGAAGGAGATTTCTGAAATGTCGCGGGTATTCAGTTTTTTTATGATTCTATTTTTTGCGCTTTTCTCGGTTGGGCCTGTAGCAGCGGAACCGGCCGCGGATTTGGGCCGATCCCCGGTCGAGATGAAGCCGGCCGACCCGGCTCCTGTTGCCGTGCCGCAAAGGCGGATTAAACACTTTCGACGTCAAAGGTGGAGATTGAAACTCGAACCTTTGATGCAGGTGGGATTTGTATGGGAACGCGGAGTCGGAAACGGTGAGAAAAACATTCCCTCTCGCGTGGGCGGATTGTTGGGCCTAACCGTGATTCCCCGCGTGAGCTTACTATACGTCAGGACTGAGCCGGGGATTCCCCAGTGGGCTTCTGCTCCGAAATCAAGAGAGACGGCTGTTGATATTCTCATGGGCAACACCATTTCGATTGAATTGCCGATTGCATTCGCCTACCTGGCGCCATTGAGTGAAGGGCTTGGTCACGGGTTCTTTTTCAAAGCCGGATTGAGCCTGATGTCCGAAACAAGTTACAGGGGACAATGGTCCTTGCCTTCCGTTGTCGGCATATTGGCCCCGGAAATCGGAATTAGAATCGAAAAGGAAAAAGGAGGCGTGTACCGGGATGGTTTCTACGGATCAATAGGACGATTAGCTTTGAAATACAGGATCTCCCCAAAAACGGCCTTTAGATTGCGCGTTACTCCATTTGTGCAGATCCTCTATGAAAGGGGAGTGATTTCCCCGAACAGGCGGATAGGAATGGGAGTGACAATAAGCGCGGGGGTTGTACGCTGGGAGAGGTGAAGACTGCCGTTTCTCAGGGGTACATATCAGCGTTTCTTGCCTTTCTTGGCCTTAGGCACGGGAAAACCTCGTTTGCGCATGAGAGCCGCGACATCAGCGTCTCTGCCTCTGAATCGGCGGTAGCCTATTGCGGGATCGATGGTATTGCCCACCGACAATATGTGTTCCCTGAGTCTATCAGCGACTTCCCTGTCATACGGACCTTTGCCGTCCAGGAACGCTTCGAAAGCGTCCGCGGTGAGCACATCCGCCCAGAGGTAACTGTAATAGCCTGCAGAGTACGAGTCGCTTGCAAAAATGTGCATGAAATGGGGCATGCGATGTCGCATCACGATCTCTTTAGGCATGCCGATCGCGTTCAAGGTTTCCCGCTCGAACGTCTTTGGATCAATGTCTTTTTCGGTAGATAGATGAATCTTCATGTCCACAAAAGCGCTGCCCAGGAACTCCACGGTGGAGAAACCCTGGTTGAATGTGGCCGCTCTTTCTATTCTTTGCACCAGTTTTCTGGGAATGGGTTTGCCGGTTTCATGATGAAGCGCGAAACGTTCCAGCAACTCGGGGGTGGAAAGCCAATGTTCCAGGAGTTGTGATGGAAGTTCAACGTAGTCCCTGAAGACGGCTGTGCCGGAAAGGGAAGGGTAATCAACATTCGAGAGCAGACCATGAAGTGCGTGTCCGAACTCGTGAAACAGGGTGGTCGCATCGGTCCAGGAAATCAAGGCGGGTTCACCCTTCTTTGGTTTCAGGAAATTGCAGTTGTTCGAAACGATGGGCAGGACGTTTCCGGCGAAACGCTCCTGTCTTCGATACGCGCTCATCCAAGCGCCCGAACGTTTTCCTGATCGCGCAAACGGGTCGAAGTAAAAAAGGCCGATTGGTTTGTTTGTTTCTTTTTCCTTGGCCAGCCAGACGGTCACATCCGGGTGGAAGACCGGAACGTCTTTGACTTGGGTGAATTCAAGGTCGAACAGCTTGTCTGCCACCCAGAACATGGCATCTCGCAACTTATCCAACTGGAGGTACGGCTTGATCTGACTTTCGTCAAGATCGTACCTTTTTTTTCGTACCTTTTCAGCGAAATACCTGTAGTCCCAAGGTTTGATGCGTATCTTCATCCTCATCCGCTTGGCCAGTCCCTGCATGTCCGCAACTTCTTTGTGCGCCCGGGCTTTGGCCGGTTTCCATACAGCGTTGAGCAGATCCATCACGGCTTCCGGGTTTCTGGCCATGGTGTTTTGAAGTTGCCAGTGCGCGTGGGTCTCATGGCCCAGCAGTTTAGCTCGCTCCGCGCGCAGGTTCAGGATTTCGGTAATGATTTTGTTGTTGTCGGTTTTTTCTCCGTCGTCTCCTCTTTCCACGAACAAACGCCAGGCTTTTTCCCTCAGATCGCGTCGATCCGAATATGTCAAAAACGGTTCGATGGAGGATCGGGTGTTTCTTATTACCCATTTTCCTTCGAGATCGCGGGATTCAGCTTCGGCCGCAGCGGCGTTTACGAGAGACGTAGGCAATCCGGCCAGGTCTTTCTTGTCTTCGAGTAGAAGAATCTGATTCTCTTCGTCGGCAAGAACGTTTTGCCTGAACTGCGTAAAGAGGGTGGCCAACCGCTGATTGATCTCGGACAGCCTGGCCTTAGGTCCTGGTTCCAGGGCTGCGCCCGACCTGACGAAGTCGTTGTGCAACTTCCATGCGAGCCTTTTCTGTTCGGGGTTGAGGTTTGCTTCATTTCTGCCTTTGTAGATAGCTTCAATGCGCCTGAAGAGAGGTTCGTTTTGAGTTATCTTGTCCTGGAAAGCGGCCATTTTAGGCATCATTTCCTGCTCCACTGATTGGAAATCGGAGGAGCTGAGGCCCACGCTCCAGACGCCGAACATGGAACTGGCGTTGCGATATGTGCGAAACGCCTTTTCAAAAGGCTCTATGGTGTTTTCAAATGTAGGTTCATCCTGGTTTGCAGCTATCTTGTCCAGTGTGGCCAGGGTGTTTTTCATCGCCCAATCCAGGGCGGGTTGAAAGTGTTCCACTTCGATCTTGTCAAACGGAGGAATGCCGCCGTGAGGTCCCGGCCAGGGTTGAAGAAGAGGATTTTGAGCCAGAGCCGGATCTTTCTCATCGGCGACTTCTGAGAGTTCAGGATCAGGCGTGGTTTCGACCGCCGTGGGCTCCGGCGCTTTTGGATCCACGCGGGTTGCTTCTTTCGGACAACCGCTCAGTGCCAGCACGGCGAGCGTAAAGACGGCCGGAATGCAGGCAGTCAAAAAACCTTTCATTAAAAAGCGTTCCAGAGAGTGGACAATTTTTTTCATGGTATTCCCTCCATTATATGCGGGGTGAACAGGTAAAAAGGTTTCGGGTTTTTTAAGCGGATCTGTTCACCGCTTTTTTACTGGTTTTCGAGGAAATCTACACGATCGGGATTCGTCTCTCAAGGACTAATTGTGCCTGGGGTGTTCACGTCTCCATTGATAGCTCATAATTGAAAGCGGCTTTTCATATATTATCCATGGACATATGCCGTTCGGAGAAGTAAGAATCTCGAACCTGATGCAAGGAATCGTCAAGTTTTGGAAAATGATCGGACCCGGTTTGCTCATGGCGGCCACTTCCATGGGAGCGAGCCATTTAGTGATCGGGCCCCGCGCCGGGATGCTTTACGGATCGGCTTTGCTATGGCTCGTGTTGGTGGTGCATGTCTTGAAGTACCCGGCTTTTGAGCACGGGCCGAGGTACGCACTTGCCACGGGACGCTCGCTCGTTGAAGGGTACGGTCGCGTGCCCGGCCCGCGGAACTGGGCGGTATGGTGTTTTATTTTGTTCACCGTTGTTCAAGGGGTTGCCGTTGCAGTGGCTGTGACATCGGTTGCAGCGTCTGCGTTGAGTGTTGCCGTCGGAGTGCTTCCCCTGGCAGCGTGGGGCGTAGTGTTGGCTACCTTGGTTGTATGTTTGCTCTGGCTCGGACGTTTCCCCGCCATGGAGGCGGCCAACAAGGTGATGATGGTCGTGCTTGTCGCCGTTACAGTCACGACCTTTCTTTCAAGCCCGCCTCCCGCCGGTTCCTGGATGAACATCTTCAATCCGAGGTTGCCCGAAGGATCGGTCGTGCTTGCCGCCGCGATAGTCGGTTGGCTTCCCACCGGTCTTGATGTCAGCATCTGGCATTCCTTGTGGGCTCTGGAGGTCGAGCCGCGTTGGAAAGATCAGGGTCCTGCCGACGGACGCGAAGGCGGAGAGGGCGCCGCAAAGGATTCGAAATCTGGATTGAGACGACTCAGGCGGGGTTTGCTGGACATGCGCGTCGGATATGGAGCCTCTCTGGTTTTGGCGGTGATATTCATGTTTCTCGGGACCCAGGTTCCCGAGGTGTTGGGTCGTGAGGCGGAAGGAGCGGAAACGGCCCTTTGGATTTCAAAGGCTTATTCACACATCCTGGGTCCGTGGATCGTTCCGGTTTTCATGACGGCTGCATTCGTTGGTATGTTCGCCACTGCTTATATCGTGATGGATGGATTTCCAAGGGCTTTTGCAGAAGGTTTACGTGTAGCGCTGCGTACAGACCGCGGAGACTGCAAGAATGTGTCCGAAGGTGGAGAAGATTCCGGAGTGCCGAAAGAGAGAAGCGATGGGAAGTTTTTCAGAAATGTCTACTGGATCGCGCTTCTTTTCGTGTGGGCTCTGACTTGTTTTATTCACATCGTTTGGCCCAGGCCCGTTTTCCTGGCCATAACCGGGGCGCTTCTCGGGCTCGGCGTTTCGCCGCTTTATTATGCTTTGAACCACTATTGCGTGGGCAGACACATCAAGGAAGATTGTTACCGGCCGAATACAGCGGTCGTGTGGGTATCGAGGTTGGGGATCGTTTTTGTCACCATGGCCTTGGCGGTCTGGTGTTGGGTTCAATTTTTTGCCGAGCGCTGACGTGAATTGTTCGATGAATC
>SLPX01000362.1 GCA_007131745.1 Myxococcales bacterium | reverse complement strand
GGGCCGGGCGGGAGGATTGCGTCGCAGCCCCCTTGGCCGTCGGACACAAAACCCTCCGCGCATTCTATCACTCCCACCGGGCAGCACTCGGTTTCTCCTATGACTTCCATTGTGCCGGGCGGACATTCGTGATCCGGAAGGACCGGCTCACACCCGCCGTCCGAATCCTGCACAAACCCCTCCGCGCATTCTATCACTCCCACCGGGCAGCACTCGGTTTCTCCTATGACTTCCATCGTGCCGGGCGGACATTCGTGATCCGGAAGGACTGGCTCGCACCCGCCGTCCGAATCCCGCACGAACCCCTCTGCGCATTCGAGTACCCCGACCGGTCGGCAACCTCCGCCGAGCTTGGGCATTTCGTTCGGTCCGGGGCAATCTTCGGGCGCGTCGAATATCGGCACGCATGCAGGCCCTTCGGCTCGGTAACCTTCAGGACACAAGTCGTCGCCATTCTGCTTCTCCAACTTGCATCCGGGTGCACTCAATGCGGCCAAAGTGATCAGCGCGAATGAAGCGGTCAAATTGTTTAAGCAGTTTCCATGGTGTATTCCCAATGTTGATCCTGTGAGCGCTGTTGTTTTCAACTTCGAGTTCCTCTTCTTATTTGCCTTTTAGATTACAAAACCAAATCAACAATAAACAGGAGTTGTGTGGATGTACTCCTTCTATTCCAGGGGTTCGGCCGGCATCGGTGCGGGTGCCGGATCGAGACTCACCCACTTGGGATCATCTTCGACCGTTCCTGAAAGCACGTTGTTTTCTGCTATTGAAGGGGAAGCGCCTTGGTTAATGGCTACACTGTATTCCCCGCCGCTTACCACCGTACCTGACAGCACGCCCTCTGATGAGTGGTAAAACACCCCCGCAAGTCTTGCATCTTTGATCAAGCTGTCACGAACGTGAAACGCTGGAAAACCGCTGATATGGGCGCCCTCCCATCCATCTATCTGTACACCGTAGCCGTACCTTCCATCTTTCGGCTGTGCAAAAACCTTGTCCACCATGCTGCCTGTCATTATCCCCGACACGCCCTCCAAGGCCACTCCTGCAGAGTGGCTTGAAACGACCATGCTTGAATCAATGGACAATGATGCACAGGAAATCATGATAGGATCGCAAAGTGAAAAAATCCCCTCTTCCTCTGTTTCAACCACAACGGCCCCTTCAATGTTTGTGGGGACACCGAAAACAACCAGTCCGCCGCGTCCTGTGCGGGCAATCAGACTGTCGAGGACCCAAAGACTGCCGCATGTTGCAAGGTCCACACTGCACTGTGCGTTGATGCCTCTGCCGCCCCTGCCCACGCTTTCCTGTGCCAATGTGTCTACAAAAACCGAGGAAATCAAAGTTGCTTCAAAACCCGAGACATAAATTCCAACGTCCCTGTTACCCACAACCAAGCTGTTTTCAACTCTAATTCTTCCGCATTCACCCAGTTCAACGTCGCACTGCGCGTTGATTCCCCTGCCGAATTCTCCATCCCTTTCCTGCGGCAGCGTGTCTCGAACAATGGACATAATCACTGTTGTATCCACACCGGAAGAGGATATCCCCACATGACGATTATTGTGAACGATACTTTTCAGTACAGTCAAAGCACCGCAACCGCCACCTGTAGAAGAGCATATTGCGCTTATCCCTTTTCCGAATTCTTTGTCGCTTGCCTGCGGCAGCGTATCTCGGACTACCGTAGAAATCACCTTTGTTTCCACGCCTGCAATGAAAATGCCGGTTTGGCGATTTCCTTGAATGAGACTTCTTTCCAACACCATACTTCCGCACACACCTGGTTTCTCCTCACACTGGGCAGTAATCCCTGTTCCGTTTTCTTGGTCGCTTGTCTGCGGCAAAGTGTTCCGGACAACCGAAGAAACAACGGTTGTATCCGCACCCAATGATGCTATGCCCGCATGGCGGTTTCCGGTTATGAGGCTTCCCTCGACCGTCAATGTCGAACATATGCCCAAACGCTCAAAACACCTGGCAATTATCCCCTCTCCGCCCCACTCGTATCTCTCCTGATGGAAAGTATCGCGTATGATAGATGCTTTTACTTCCAAGTCCACGCCCCATGTTATGATACCGACCGACTTGTTGCCGGCCACCAGACTTCTTTCCACCCATAGTTTTCCGCACACATCAGTATCCTCATCACATCGAGCAACAATCCCATTACCGGCCTCCTGATTATTTTCCTGGCACAGAGTATTCCGAACAACCGAGGAAAAGATGGTCGCATCAAAGCCTGCTGTAATGATTCCCACATCCCTGTTTCCGGTCACAAGACTTCCCATAACAGACAGGCTCTTACAAGATTCCTGTTCACCGTCACAATACGCCCCTATACCCCTTCCACTTGTCCGATCTTTTTCCTGACTCATGGTATTTCTGACGACAGATGCTTCCACTTCCAGGTCCACGCCGTAGACAGCGATACCGTGTGAACGGTTTTCCGAAACAAGGCTGCTTTCAACTCGCATCCTACCGCAAGCTCCTTCTATAGAACACTGTGCCTCGATTCCTCTTCCCAGCAATTCGGTTTCCGGATGTGGAAGCGTTCCCCGCACAACGCTTTTTTCTATGTTCACGAAGCTGTCTTTTGAAAAAATACCGGTATCAACGCAATTCTCTAACTTTACTTTTCTTAGAACAATCCCGGATTCTTGCATAATATAGACACCACTAGAGTCGGTGTACCTAACTTCCACCTCCACGACCAGCACATCCACCGCTCCGTCGACTCTTATCCCTTCTCCCGGACCGGTCAAAGTCACCCCTCTCACCTCGGAACCCAAACCGCCTGAACCTATCCTCAATGCAGGTTCGCCCACACCGAACCTGACAATACCGCGTAAAGTCACCTTCTCGGAACAACGGCCGGTCAAACGCACGGGTTTGCTCACTATCAGCCGCTCTTCGTATTCCCCCGCGGCTATCGCAACCTGCCCTCCCGGTTCCACCTCTTGCAAGGCCACTGCCACAGTCCGATACGGCGCGCTTTGAGACCCGTCGGGTTCATCCG
>SLPX01000292.1 GCA_007131745.1 Myxococcales bacterium | reverse complement strand
TGAGTGGAGCGATTGTCACGGCCCGGATCCGGAAGGAACGCCTGCGTGCGACACGGGCGAGCCCGGACCCTGCGCTGAGGGACGGATGCGATGCATTGATGGTTGCCTCGAATGCGTGAGAATCTTGGACCCGGTACCCGAGATATGCGACGGCGTGGACAATGATTGCAACGGCCTGATCGACGACGGCTATCCTTCGGTGATGGGTGATCCACCGCCGGAATTCGCGGCCCGCATTGTTGATTGGAGCGCGCCCGCGCGGATTAAACCCGGCGAACGAATACAGGTCTGGGCCGTGTTCGAAAACGTGGGATCCGGAACCTGGCCGTCCGGGGAAGTTCACCTGGCAGCGCGAAAACCCTACGAGGGGGCGCCGAGCATGTTTTACGATGCAGAATCCTGGTCCGCCCACGACATTGCTGCGGTGCTTCGCACGGATACGGCGCCGGGGAAAACAGGGGAATTTGTTTTCCATGTTTATCTGTCCGAAGAAGTCGAAGTTGAAATCACGGAGCGTTTCGAGTTGGTCGGTCCTGATCATGAGTTCATGCGTTGCCCGGAACCTTTTTTGGATCTCTCTTCCGCACCATCGCATTTGAAGGGGGAAGACGACAAGGGCGGGCCGGGTCTGGAAGAAATGTCCGGCGTGACGGGAGGATGCAGTTGTCTTGTAGTGGGAAGCGGTTCCAGCCGGATGATGAATTCAATCGTGTTTTTGTTGAACGTCATGTTTTTCCTGTTTTTGTTCCTGGGTACGCGAACGCGATTCGGCCGGAAAAATGGAAATAGTGATAAAGGATTGCTCGGAATAATGTTATCCATTTTGTGCATGTGTGCATTGATGGGCCTGTCGTGCGAATTCAAGAATTATTTAGATGTACACGAAAATGATGAGTCAGCCCTAATTGAGAACGACGAAGCCGAAAGACCGCGCGGCCCCGATTTTTCGGATGTCTTCCCGGACACGGCCGGCCGGAGCGATTCATACCTGGCAGCTGTTTCCGAATCAGTGGATTCGGACTTTGAAATTCTGGATGTTTCACCGGATGGCATGATCGCTATTGGGAGACAGGTTCCAGCGCCTCCCAGGACCACCGGTTTTCGCCGCTTCGAGGCGTATCTCTCGGATTCTTTCGGTCAGGTGATTGGTGTGCTGCCCGGAAATCATGGATGGATCCAGGATGCCGGGTTCGCTCCGGACGGATCCGGTCTTTTGGCTGTGCTTCATGGAAGGGGGGACCTCGTCGTCTGGAATCCACAAACCGGAGATGTCACTTCTATCGACAAGGATGTTTTGAACGGTTTTTCCTGGTCTCCTTGCGGTGGGACGATTGCCTATGTAAGCGGTGAAATTCCATTGATGGGGCTTTATCGATTTGACATGAAAACCGGTGTTCGTCACACGGTTGTGGAACCCGGCCCACCTCTTGCGTTGCCCGCGTTTTCAGAGTGCGGCAGCAAGCTTGTTTTCGCCTCCGCACGCGATGATGTTCCTTCGCTGTGGGTCGTGGGTGTTTCGGGGCGGAATATGCGGCGCCTGACGAATACTCCGGACATCGTGCAGGAGAATGTCCCGATGCCCGAGGGTCCGCAACCTCCGGTATGGCTGAACGGAACAGTGGTTTTCGAGGTGCGCGGGTCCATATACGCGGTGGATGGAAATAGCGGTGCAATGAAATGGCAACTGCCCGGCTTCAAACGGCCGCACCCGAGTATCGACCGCAGCAGTGTGATCATTGTGAATTCCGAGGGTGAATTCAAGCGGGTCAATGTTCGATGATCGGGGATGTTCAAAGATTTTTTCCTCTTGGACCTCGCAAAACGGAGGACAATGTATGAACTCAAGCGTGAAAGTCGCTATGTGGGTGTTTTTTCTTTTTGCAGGACCATTCGGCTGCACTTCGAAAAACAATTATGTCGAAGTGAATTCGGTCATCCCGGACAGGGGCACCATAAGGGGGGGGACGGTCGTAACCCTGCAGGGCTCGGGGTTTTCATCCTCGGTCCGGGTCTATTTCGGAGACCGGGAAGCAGAAGTCGTTTCGACCGCGTCTTCGGCCATACAGGTTGTTTCCCCGGCCGGACAAAAGACCGGGGTTGTGGATATAAGCGTGCGAAAAGGTGACTTCAAGTTTGTATCCCCGGGAGCGTTCCGTTATGTGGGAACACCTCTTTATTTTGTCGACCGAACGGATTCCCATCTTATGAACTCCGCTCCACTGGACGGCCGCTTGGTTTCCGCAGCAGACCTGGATGGAGACGGTGCGGTTGATTTGATCCAGGCAGCGGGCGATGGATTGCGAATTTACCACAACAGGTCCGACGGAACATTCAATACCCTGCCTATACAAACCGTTCCCGGGTTCGGTGAAGAACCGTTCGCTCGCACAGCGATTGCCGTGCCCGCTGATTTCAATGGAAACGGCTTGCCGGATCTTTATCTCGCGTTGATGGATTATCAAACCGATCGGGTGTTTTTCAATGAAGGTCAAATGGTCTTTACGGACGCTTCCACCATCGATGCATCAATGATACCCGAGGGAAAGAGCCATTCGATTCACGCGGCCGCGGGTGACTTTGATGGAGACGGATATCCTGATTTGATCATCGTGCGCGGAGCGTACAACGACGCGGAAAACGAAATCAGCGTATCCGCGCACGTCGCGCTGTGGATGAACGACCGCTCCGGTGGATTTGCCGATGAGAGCGAAATACGGTTGCCCGAACCGGACCTGAACGCGTCCGGAGTCGGAGTAGGCGATTTCACGGGAAACGGCGCGGCGGATTTATTCCTGGCGTTGAGAAACGGTGCATGCAGGCTCTGGCTGAATGACGGCGCTGGTGTTTTCCGCGATGCAGGCCCTTCGGCCCTGCCGCCTCACGCGGATCTGGACACGCGCATACCCGCCGTGGGGGACCTCAACGGCAACGGGTTCCCGGACATTTACGTGGTGAGCGCGGGTCAGGACAGGATATGGATAAACGACGGCCTGGGAGGGTTTGTCGACCAGACGGTGGAACGTCTGGGTTCCGGGGGAAGTGAGCACGGCTACAGTGCGGTGATAGCTGATTTGGACATGGACGGTTCGAGTGATGTCGTAGTGGCGAACCTGAACGGGAGGTTGAGGATTTATCGCGGGGACCCCATGGGCCGGCTTTTCGATTATTCGGGCCGGGTAGCGCCCGATCGTCCGGCTATCTCGGATGCTTTGGGCGTGGCCGTACTGGACGCGGACAATGACGGATACCCCGAGATTTTCGTGAGCCGCTCCCGCATGAGACGGCCCTGGCTTTTATGGAACTGGGATCCCATGTTCGATGACAGGGACCGGGACGGGATTCCCGATGAGGCGGATAATTGTCCGGACGTTTACAATCCTGACCAGGCAAACTCTTCAGTTTATCACTTCTACTGCAAGGATCGAGAGGATTGCGCTCAAGAGAGCGGGTGCGTGCTGCATGTCCGTAGTGGGGAGCGAGCTTACCTGTTTTGCACAGCCGCTCCGCTTGACTATGACGATGCGCGTGAATTTTGCCTCGGGCGGGGTGGAGACCTGGTGGTCATACGCACACCCGAAGAGAACGACTATCTCAAGGTTATCAGCGACGAGCCTCTTTGGATCGGGCTGGACGATCGGGAGACCGAGGGAGAGTTTGTGTGGGTGGACGGCACGGAGTTGACATGGTCCGACTGGCGGGAAGGCGAGCCGAACAATTCCGGGGGAAACGAGGATTGCGCTGGTTTTTTCGGTGAAGGCGACGATCGGGGATGGAATGATTTTCCATGCGATGGGCAGCGTGGATTCATCTGCGCGGATGAAGTGTATCATGGCCCGCCCGGCCCTGGGGATGCGTGCCGAGAACCTGAAGAAAGCGGGGGAAATGATTCATGATGCAGGATGTTATACCAACTGCTGTTCGAGCGGCCTTTGTTTTCCTTCTCACGGGTTTCATGTTTGCAGCAAGCTGTGAATCCGGCGATCCCGATTTGAAAATAAATTCAGTTTCTCCTGAAAGGGTTTCGGCCCGAGGCGGTGAAACACTCATTGTGAAGGGAAGAAACTTCAAGAGCGGAGTTTCTCTTTACCTTGGCGACAAACCCCTCGAAATCGTGGACTCGACAGCGGACGTTCTCACCGCTATCACCCCGGTTCAAACAGCCGGTGTTTACGATGTTACTGTAAAGGTTCCGGCAGGAGCATCAGCCACCATGCGGGACGCTGTCGAGGTGGAACCGCTGGCGCTCGATTTCAGGGAAGCTGCGTCTCATTATTTGCCCAATTTAGGCGATGTGCTCATCACTGATGTTGCAACTGTCGACCTGAACGGCGACGGCGCTGTTGACATTTTGCTGGCAATATCCGGAGGGCAAAGCAAGTTCCTTTTAAACGACGGCGCAGGTGGTTTTTCCGATACAGATCCTGATCCTGAAGAAGGCCCCGGCCTTCCTGTGTTTATCCAAGACACCCGAGCACTCGTGGTCGCTGATTTCGACGGTGACGGAAGCCCGGACATTTTCGGATGCAGTGGTTCTGGGGAACCGAATCGGCTGCTGCTCAATGACGGCGCCGGGCGCTTTCACGAATCGGACGGGTTACCTCCCCGGGTTGGAAGTTGTATCGCGGCTGCAGCCGCGGACCTCGACGGTGATGGTCTTGCGGAAATCGTCGTCATTGCAGCAAAAGAAGAAAACGATGATGTTCAATTTCTGAGGGTATATCGAAATCTGGGTGCTCCCGGAAATCCTCTTTTTGAAATCGACGAAGATATAGAGCCATGGACGGTTTCCGATGGAGAACCGGTTCACAGTTTTTCAGGCGATACATTCAGCTCCATCTCCGCGGCGGATTTGGACGGCGACGGCGCGGTGGATCTCGTACTCACCGCTAATGATTCCCCGACGGGGGAATTCTTGCGGGTGCTTTTAAACAGGCGGACCGTCGATGACGAAAATTCCACGGTTCTTCGTTTTGTGCAGCAACCTGTAGTGTCCCCCCCGGATCCGGTGACTTTTTCCACTCCGCTGGACGTGGAGTCGAGCGGCGACATGGACTTGTTGCTTCTCACTCAAGGTCAGAACAGGGTCTTCATCAATGACGGCAATGCACATTTCTTCGACGACACAACCGCCATGCTCCCGGTGGATAGGACCGACTCACGCTGCGCTGCGACCGGAGACCTCAACCTGGATGGCTTCACCGATGTGGTTATTGCAAACTACGGGCAGGCCGATAGGCTTTACGTGGGGACCGCAGAGGGCCGCATGCTGGATTTCACGCCTTCGCTCGGCCTGGAACCGGCCCACACCCGGTTCGCTGTCATCCTGGACGCGGACGGCGATGGGGTTTTGGACATCCTTACCGTAAACGACGGCTCACCCAGGTTGCGACTCTTCATTTCTGTATGGGTAAATGATGGTTAACCGGATTGCGTGGGAAAACCGGCCTGTCTCCAGCCGCTGACTCCGTTTTCCAGAACGGAAATGTTTTTATATCCGCGTTCACGAAGAAGTTGCAGAGCAATCTTGATTCTGGTGGATGTTCCGCAATAAAGCACAACCCGTTTGTCGAGGTCCTCGCCTATTGCAGCCACCATCCGGTCGAGTTGGTTATGAGGAATGGATGCATCGGTGCCCGGGATGATCCCCACGGGCGGCACTCTCACATTGATCAGGAGGAAATCCTTGTTCTCCATAGCTTCCTTGAGTTGGGCTGCGGTGATGATACCCACGCCGCTGCATGAACCTTCGGTGCACTTTTGATTGCTGAAGCATCGGCGGCCGCATTCCCCGCAATGCTGAATCGATGTGTTCACGTCAACGCAATCATCTGCTGTTTCGCCGCAAAGCACCAGTTCGGGGCTGCAAATACCCGTCTCCCCGTTTTCGTCGCTTTGTTCTTCCAGGTGTTGGCTCAGATCGATCTTGACTTTGTCGTCGGCTTGTTCGTGGTTGCCCTCTTGCGATGTCTGACCGGTTGTTTCGGATTCAGCGGATTCTCCCGCGCTGCTTTCAGTGTGTCCGGTCTTTGCTGAACGTGTGCAAGATGACGACACCATGATCCCCAAACCGAGTACAGTCCCTGCAATGATCATGAACCTTTTTTTATTGATAGCTCTTATTCTCATTTTCATGACCTTGTGATGTCTCCTCATGAAGTCGGGTTACTCCCTTTCTCTACAGTGAATACCATATTTGTGGAGTATGTCAAAACGGCAGATTCGCAGAGCGCTGCAAATCTTTTATGTTCAAAGCACCATGCGGATGCTCTCGTGAGCGCAAAGCGCCCTGTAGAGCCCCTCACGCGTGGCATGGTCGTATACCGTGACTTCAAGGTTCATGCAGAGATAATTTCCCTTTGAGCTCGTATTCGAGTGCTCAAGGGAATAATCTCCCGCTGGGATGATTTCTTTCACCGCTTCCCGGAGATCTTCGAGACGGGCGCCGATGATCTTGTAGCGCCACTCACAGGGGTATTCGATTTCCGGACGTTTGTTCATATCTACTCTACCCGGCCGCCGATGTTTCGGTTTCCCACCGTCAGTTTACGATCGTTTCACATCCCACCAGGATTTCGATGTCGCGGTTGTTCTGGTTGAGGTACTCGCACGTCGCGGGGCAAAGAAGAATAATAGTGGGATTGTCCCGGTCATCGTAGTACCAACCGCCGAACATTGAATCGCAGTTTTCTTCGCTTCCCACGTAAAAAACCGTCCGGCTCGCGCCCGGGTCCGCGGGATCGGTAATCGAAACGTTTACCATGTCGAAGTCAACCGTCTGGCCTTCGGGTTCGGGAATCTGGTACTTGCACAGGGCCATGGCTCGGATCTCGTTCAACATGTCGATAAAGGTCTGGGTCACGGCTTCATCCGAACCCACCAGAATGGCCGAACCGGTGCCGCCCTTGGCTGCTATAGCGTTAAGCCCTTCCAGGTTGTTTTCGGCATCTTCCACGCCGAACACGTAAGTAGGCACCGACGGTTCGCTGTTAAGCAGTTCTTCGGCTATGTCCGCGCTGGCGCTGGTGGAGTTGTAGCTGCAACTCGTCGGCATACCGTCAGCGGCCAATAGAAGGTAAACAAGATGAGTGGGGTTTGCCTGAGCGTATTCCACTATGTAATCGAAAACACCTTCCATCGCCGGCTGGATAGGCGTGGCGGATCCGTCCGCGGATTCATTATCCAGAGCAGAGTTCATCTCACCCGCGACTCCCGGGAGTTGAGCTATATGCACGGCCGGTTCCAAATAGTCCTCCGGGTCGCAAGAAGAATCAGATGCCCAGGAGCCGTTGCATTGATTCATAATGGGAAGACAAGGTCCGTAGAGACCGCAATCCGCGTCGCTGGTACAGGCACTCGGGATGCTGGTTCCGGGAGGCGGCTTTACCGGAAAAAACTGCAACCCAACGCCCATGCCCGCAGTATCCGAGGAGTTCACGAACGTCTTTATCGCGTTGATTGTCTTGGACCATTTCTGGTCGTCGCGCATGGAAGCCGACCTGTCCAGAAGAATGTAGACATCGAGTTGCACCAGTTCGCCTTCGTAATGGGCCGCGTCGCATGCCATGATGCATTTTCCGTTTTCTTCGAACCAGCCGGGCAAACATTCGCCGCAAGACATGTCCACGCCCTGGTCGGAATCGCACACCCTTCCCTGGGCCGCGCAAAACGTGTCACAATCCGTTCCCTGAACGCAGTTGCCTTCACCGTCGGATGAGAAACCCGTTTCGCACTCATCGCAGAATCTTCCGGAATAACCATGTTCGCAGATGCACACCACGTTGCCCGTGCTGTCGTCGCATGTTCCATGTTGTCCGCAGATATTGGGATCATCGCAACTCAGCACCTTGCCGGTTGTTTGGTTGCATGTAGCCAACGCGGGTATAAACAGAAATAATAATAAAAACTTTTTACTTGTTAACATTTGCCTTCTCCTGGAAAAAACCTTCACAACACTTGTCCGGATCCGCAGATAACTGGGTGAAAACCTACGAATCCACTATTTCCCTGTCTCGTTTATCTCACAAAAGTGTTTGAGTGGTCAAGTGAATGATATTTGTGTATTTTTGATTACAGGAGGGGTTTTTGTCATCAGTTCACTATTGTTTTGCATCCTACCAGGATCTCAACATCGCGGCTGTGTGCATTTATGTAATCGCAGGTGACATCACACAAAACGATCATGGAGGGGCTGAGCGGGTCGTCATAGTACCACCCACCGGTAATCGGGTCGCAGTGTGCTTCGCTCGCCACGTGGAAAACCGTTTCACCCGATCCGGAGTCGGTTGGGTCCACGATCGAGACGTTTACAAGGTCTAAGTCGACCGTTTGACCCTCCGGTTCGGGGATCAGGTATTTGCAAAGCGCCCTGGCGCGTATTTCATTCAACATGACGATAAAGGTCTGTGTCACGGCTTCATCCGAACCGACCAGGATAGCCGAACCCGTTCCGCCTTTTGCAGCTATTGCGTTCAATCCTTCGAGGTTGTTTTGAGCGTCTTCAACTCCGAATACATAAGTATAAACCGGAGGGTCATTGGACGTCATTTCCTCTGCAGCGTCCGCTGACGCCGCGGTTGTATTGAAAGTGCAGCCCATGGGCATGCCGTCCGCGGCCAAAAGGAGGTAAACAAGATGCGTGGGGTTTGCAGCCGCGTAATCGGCCAGGTACTGGTAGACACCTTCCATCGCGGGTTGGATAGGGGTCTGCGAACCGGTGGCCGATGTATCGGCCATGGCCTGGGAGATCGCGCTTGCCGCTCCGGGCAGGGGCGCAATATCCACGACCGGTTCCACGTAATCAGCGGGGTCGCAAGAAGAATCCTGGGCCCAGTAGCCGAGGCAATAACCCCAATCGCAGGAACCGTAGAGCCCGCAATCGTCATCATTGGTGCAGTTTTCAACGAACGTGGTTTCGGGAGGAGGCTCTACGGGCAGAAACTGTAATCCCACTCCGATTCCGGAAGCATCCGGTGAACTTACAAACTGGTCTATCGCCGCGGTCGTCTTTGCCCACTTGTCATCGTCGAGCATGGAAAACGAGCGATCCAGCAAGATGTAGACATCGAGTTGCACCAATTCGCCGGGGTAGTGCGCTGCTTCACACGCCTGAATGCAATGCCCGTTCTCCTCGAACCAGCCGGGCAAACAGTCGCCGCAAGTCATATCAGCGCCCCCTTCGGATGCACATACCCTACCCTGCGCTGCACAATACGAATCACAGTCCGTGCCTTGAACGCAGTTGCCCGCGCCGTCCGACATATAGCCAGTGTCGCATTCATCGCAGTATCTGCCGGTGTAACCCTGGTTGCACACGCACCTGGCTGTGCCCGAGTTGTCATCACAGACACCGTGGGGTCCGCAAATCCCCGGATCATCGCAGCTTATCACCTTGTCGGTTTTTTGGCTGCACGCGGCAAAAGCGATCGCCTGGATAAAACAAAAAAGCAAAAAACAGCGTTTTCCGGGGCTCATCATTGTTCGTTCCTTTTTTTCAATACTTTCATCTCACATATCTATCAAAGTCCTTGCCTCCGTCAACCGCTACCCCGTCACCGAGGGCTGCGTGTCGGATTGACATGGCGGCCGGGTTGGATAAAGCTCGCTTTAAGGTTTCGTTGCAAGAGGTTGTTGTTTTTCATTTGCACCGCATGTTTTTTTACATAGCCCCGGAGAGGCACCATCATGAGTTGGATTTATGTTTGTCCGTTTTGCAATGAGCGTCTCAATCCTAACAAGACCTTGATTCTGCTTGCTGAACACGATTCACGACGAATGCTGGTGGGGTTTCACCCGGAACCGGGAAATTACGAGATTTATTTTCCAGCGGACGCCGGTCTTGAAGAAGGCCAGTCATGGGACTTTTTCTGCCCTGTTTGCAGGTCCGATCTCAAGACCGATGAAGATGAAAAGATGTGCGCTGTTACCATGCTCGAGCCCGACTTAAGCCGGAGGGTTTTATTTTCCCGGGTCGCGGGGGAGCATGCGACTTACGTCATTTACGACCGGGAACTCGAACATCGCTACGGCAAGGACGCTGAAGGTTACGGTTACCGGCAGGTGCCGATTAGACGAGACGGTGACACTTTGCAAAACGGGGAACGGGACGGTGATGATGATGATGATGGAACCCGCGACGATGACCGTGGATTGAACGTGGCCGGGCCGGAATAAACACTTTGCCGGGGGGGAATGTATCCCTGCTTAATCAGACGGTGGCACAAAGCCGTTTCTGAGATAGTTTCCGCGCCCGGTGGGCCAAAGAAGACAATTGGCAGCGGACCCCGGAACGCTGAATATTTTTACCTGGGGTTCCCCGTCTTTGCCGTCTTTCAAGCTGACAACGATTTCCAAAACACCGTCTCCGCCGACATCAGCGATCAGTTCAGGTTCGGCTGTGTCCGCGCTTCCTCCACCAGCCGCGGGTTCGCACACCGGTCGAGGCATCCGTCCCACGATATCAGGCCTGTCCTGCATTCGATCGGGAGATGACTTCGAGCAACCGAAAACGGATCCCAAAATGAATCCACATACAACAAATGCAAAGAAAGCCGCACGATGTGAGTTATTCATGGCAATCCCTCCTTTGATCATTTGTCCCGAGTCTGCAACGCGCGTTCAGATTGATGTATTGCTCATCATCAACCTTTGCAGGCCGTTTTTTTTCGCATGGTCTCCAAGCGCGTTGAATTGGGTTCAGTAAGGAAAATAGGAAAAGGTGATGTCGTAGTAGTATTCCCGGCCCTCGTGGACAAACGGAAAACAACCGTCCTTGTGCGCTCCGAAATAAAAACCCGCGCCGTAATAACGGTGACCTTCGAGGTCGTGGGCCGTGTTCATGGCACGTGAGAAATTGTGGATTATGTCAACGACACCATGATACTTGTTGTCGCCCACTATGTTCCGGGTGTAGTAACGCCACTGAATATGCCTGTCTGAATACACCTGGTTATTCTCGTCCAACATGTCGAGCTGTTCAGCAGTGTGGTAGAGGATTCTCAACTCAGGATCATCGAAAAGTGTATTGTAGAATGTATCGCGCTCTGCAATAGGTATCTGCGAGTATACATTGTCCCAGCGATCCCAGGGAATGAAGAAATGGTTGTGGCCCATGTCGGAGAAGTAAATGTAGTCCACGTATTTGAGAGCCAGGGACTTTTCAATGTGCATCGTCGTATTCACGATAATGCGACGTGAAAGAGTAACGAGCTTATCTTGGTAAAGAAGCACGAACTCTTGCTTGTCGGGATCCCAATACGCGCGATCCTTCATGCGGTAGGGTGCATTGTAGTGCTCCTCGTAGCGCGCGCCCATTTCTTCGATTGTCTGTCTCCACGCGAAGTGTGATTGAGTGAGCACGGGTTCATCAGGATCCGGGAAAGAGCACCTGGCGGCAATGGATTCCCAGTCAAACGAGTCGTATTTTCCATCGTCACCGTGGCCATCGGCCTTGCCGCCGGGATAGTTTCCGTTATTGTTGTTGAATTCATCATCCTCCCCTCCCCCGACCTCGTTGCACGCAACCCCCGCAAAAAGAAACACTATAGAAACAGCGCTCGCTATTAAAAATTTTCCCGTTTTGTTCATGATGATTTTCCCTCTCTATCAACAGCTTTTATTCAGCTATTCCCGCTTATTGTCATTCTCTTCACCAATGCCCGGTGGATTGGCGCGGGGGATCGGCGCACATTTGCACGCATCCGTCCACCATGGAGCACATAATAGCGAAAAGGGGTGGGTCGGGTCAAGATTGATATCAAAACGGGATCCGTCTGACAGCGAAGACTCCGTG
>SLPX01000382.1 GCA_007131745.1 Myxococcales bacterium | reverse complement strand
CAGAGTTGCAACATTTTTTTCTACCATATGGCGGAAAGAGTGGGGATGGACAGAATGGCTCGTTATGCAAGGGATTTCGGGCTCGGCACCCCCAGCGGATTGGGCTTAAACAGCGAACAAGGCGGGTTCATTCCTACAAGGGCATGGTATAACAAGAACATGCCCGGCGGATTTAGGATAGGGCATACTTTGAATACAGGCGTGGGGCAAGGAAACGTCACTGTGACCCCTTTGCAGCTTGCGATGCTTTTTTCCACGATTGCAAACGGAGGCAAGCTCTACCTGCCGCAGATTGTTTCTAGAATCGAGTCAACCGACGGAGAGGTGGTGCAGGAGTTTCATCCACAGATAAGAAGGCGGGTGCAGGTTTCTCAACAGACACTCGGTTTGATAAGGGAAGCTCTGCATGGTGTCGTTAATGACCCTGCCGGTACAGGCCATGAAGCTCGCATAGGCGACATCGAAGTATCAGGTAAAACCGGCACGGCGCAGGTCAGAAGAATCGGACAACCCGGCCGCGACCGTAGCCAGTGGAGAAGGTTCATGGATCATGCATGGTTTGCAGCCTATGCACCTTCAAGCGACCCCGAAATCGTTGTAGTCGTATTGGTTGAACATGGAGGCAGCGCGGCAAAGGTAGCGGCTCCGGCTGCTATGAGCATACTTCGCAATTACTACACGCAGATCAAGCCCCGTCAAGACCAGGCTGGTGATTTGATTTGATTCGTCAAGGGATTCCATTCAGGCTGATACCATGCAAACGATATTTCGCAGACTGAGGGTCGAACTTGACTGGACGCTGTTGTTGATACTAACGGCGATTATCGGAATAGGCTTGATCAACTTATACAGTGCCTCTCGCGGTATGCGGGAAGGCATGTTTTTTCAGCAAGTATATTGGGCGATTTTAGGCCTTTCGGTTTTCCTGATTGTGGCGACGATTGACTATAGGCTGTACAACCAATATGGCTATGTGATATACGGACTGGGGATTCTGGCCTTGATCCTGGTTGTGTTTATCGGGAGAACGGTAAAGGGATCTACTCGATGGCTTGGTTACGGGCCGTTTCAGATACAACCTTCCGAGGTTATGAAGGTAGTAGTTATAATTGCGTTGGCAAAGTATCTGCACAATGAACCCACACCAGAGGGAAGAAACCTGAAACAGATGGCAATGCCCTTCGGCATTGTTGCCTTGCCCATCGCCTTGATCCTTCTTCAGCCGGATTTGGGAACCAGCATGTTGATTCTGCTGATGTTTTTTTCTTTGATGCTGATAACGAAACTCAAGTTGAGATCCTTGATAACCTTGCTTTCCACAGGAGTGGTTATTTTGCCCCTTGTTTGGGCATTTTTGCTCAAGGATTATCAAAAAAGAAGAATCCTGGTATTTCTGGATCCCGCGTCCGACCCTTCGGGCGCGGGTTGGCATTCAAGACAATCGCTTTATGCCGTTGGTTCAGGCAGGTTGTTCGGCAAGGGCTATATGCAGGGCACTCAGCATCAGTTCAGGTTTTTGCCGGAACATTGGACGGATTTTCCGTATTCGGTGTGGGCTGAAGAATGGGGTTTTGTAGGAGCGGTCATATTGCTCGGACTGTATTTGTTTTTGATAGCTTGGGCTATCAGACTCGGAGCCAAAGCGCGCGATCGTTTCGGTGCATTGCTTTGTTTTGGTGTTGGCGCCATGTTTTTCTGGCATGTTGTCATAAACATTGGGATGGTTACCGGACTGGTTCCCGTGGTGGGGGTTACGCTTCCCCTTTTCTCCTACGGAGGTTCTTCCATATTGACATTCATGCTGGGAGCGGGACTGTTGATGAGCGTGGGATCCAGACGGTATTGGGGAAGCTAATTCGGCCGGTGAACGCGATTTTATAAAGAACAAGTTTTTTTGGAAAGCGCGGATAAACATGAAAAATGTTTTTCGTGGAATGACAAAGAGCCAGGGTTTTGTGTGCAGAAGTCCTGCAATGAAACCCGTGAAGGAGTTTCTGTTAAAGCATTCCGGGACCAGCAATCCATTGATAATTGAAGGGGAATCGGGAACAGGCAAGGAATTCGCCGCTCGATTGATTCATTACAGCGGGCCGAGAAAAAAAAGTGTTTTTTCTACGCTTTCGATAACCTCTCTACCACCCGAATACGTATTTGAAGAGCTTTTTGATGAACGCACCGGGAAGCTTAACAACACAAGAGGCGGCAGTCTTCTTTTGAAGGAACTCTGGGCGTTGCCGAAAACCGACCAGGAAAAGCTGGCAGGGATTTTAGAAGACGACCGTAAAGGCAGGCGGACTCCCCTAAGGGTATACGATGTCCGCTTGATGATGACATCTACGATGGACCTGGATAAGTCGGTGGAGTGCAACTTCGTAGAGTCAGAGTTAAAGAAAGTCATTCAAAACAGCCGGGTTCTCATTCCTCCTTTGCGAAGAAGGCCGTCTGACATCAAGGAATTGAGCGAGTTTTTTATGGAACAGATGTTCAAGGATTTAGACAGGCCGCCTCCCGGAATTGACACCCTCGTTATAGACAGGTTCACTGAATATCATTGGCCTGGAAACGTGAAGGAACTCAAAGACGTGATTCGGCAGATCGTGGTAAAGGTATCAGGAAAGCGAGTTGAAGAACGCCACTTGAAGGGCGTATTGCCCATGGTGGAAGACGATCTTGCAATAGACAAGTTTTCAATAGAAGAACTTGTTCGAGCTAAGCTTCTGTCTTTTCTGAACAGAATCCGTGGATATCGCGTTGAGGGGCTGTATTTCGAGATAATGTCCCGGGTTGAAAGGCCCTTGCTGGAATTGGTGCTGCAGGAAACGGGTGGAAACCAGCTTAAGGCGGCAAAACTTTTGGGGATCAACCGAAATACGCTGCGTGAAAAAATAAAGAAGAAAAATATCAAGATCCGGTGAGTCTATAAGGCGGACGCCGGACCCCTGCACTTTCTTCCTTCCTTGATGAAGATACCCTCGTTTTCTGTTGGATCTGCTGGTTTGTTCGGCCGGCTGGATTTAAGAAAAGAAGCCAAGATTTCGAAATGCCTGCCGTAATAGAAACTCTGGAAGGTTTTTATGAATACTATCAAAATGCTTTCAGTTCTGCTTTTCGCCGTTTTAAACTGCTCAAGCGGGTGTGGGCCGTTTTTGGCCCGGAGAGAACACAAAAAGCAATATTTCCGGTCTGCTCGAATGTGCAGCCAGGGTCCTTTGGAGGTTGAGGTTCAAGCAACCGGGTATCGTTGGGGAGAAGATATCGCTTTGAAGGTGTACTCTCCTCGTCCTCTCAGTTTTCAGTATGTGATTGATATCGGCGACGAGAAAAAGGTTTCTTCTGGAAGAATTGGTCGTGATGATGAAAACGTGGAAAACAGCCGATGTGTTTTGAGTGAGAAGGAAACACTTAGCTTGGGTGTTCGAGTGGAAACAGAGGAACGGCAGGGGCGAGAGGATGGAGTTGATAGCGAATGGATACAGGAACAAAAGCATGATGGAAAAGGAGAGAGGATAAAAACCGAAGTTCATGCCGACTCGTCAAGAGAAAGTTCGCATTTATCAACAGGTGAAAAGGCGTCTTTGCAAATTTTGGAACCCGTTTCCGAGGAGGTTGGACTTCAAAAAATCCGATTATTGCAAGAAAAGACAAAGACACGAGTTTATACGATATCTCTTCTTGGGCGGAATTGGCCGGTAAGATACCGTGGATGTGCGAACAAAAGCCTACACCCCAATCCCTATGCAAGATCTACTGAAGTTCGTATAAGAATCTGGTCCAGAGAACCGAATGATCTGGATGGGGTGGTTTTTGCCGTTTTACACAATCATCATGTTCCCACAGTAAATGAATCGAAATGGCTTTCTTATGTACAAAAGCAGATTCGAAAATGCGAGGAAAGGGAAGCTGAAAAGAGGCAGAGAGAACTTGAGCGGTTGCGCAAACGCCAACATGAGGCATCCTTTCGCACAATTCGTTTAACAAAGACTGTAGGGGCGGAAATAGTGAGCGAGACTCGCTTTGTCGACGGCAGGAAACAGGTTGTCAGTACTTCGCGAGGAGGGCTGACCTTCAGACTTCCGGATAAGTACGACATTAAAAAGCATCGTAAATGCTTCCGTGAATCACACAGAAACAATACCGAATGCTGGGGAGAAATGGGAAGGGATGAATTCCAAGAGGCACATTTGCAAAAAGCATTGCAGGGAATGGGCAGAAATACACGAGTTTCGTATTCTCTCAACGAGACATCTTCCACCGGACAGACAGTGTATGATTACAGCGAAGAAACATCTTACCGGTGCGTGTTGGATTTAAATAGTAGAAGATGCTGGGGAAAAGGAGGCTATAGAGCTTTCAGAAAAAAAAGGATTGCAGAGGTTAACAAACGGCGGGAGTCTTTGAGGAAAAAGAGAGAAAGAGAGAGAGCGCGACAAAGAGAATTGGTGGAAAAGCGGACTCGTGAATCGCTTAGAGCAAAACAGGAAAAGCCGGCCGATAACCAAAGCATTCACAGGATGGGAAAAGATCATACTTCATCTTTGCAGCGTGCCGATCTACTGGAAGAACCCGAAGGGCCTCCTCCGGGTCCGAAAAAGGAGATCAAGCCACCCAAGCCAAGTTCGCGAGCGCAATGGGTGCCGGGTTATTGGAAATGGACCGGCAGAGGGTGGCAATGGTTGCAAGGTTGGTGGAGAGTTCCTGAAAGCGATCTCCGATCAAACCTTACCGTACGCGTGGAACAAGAACCACCGCCGTTGAAATATGAGCAACCTCCGCCGAAACCATTTCCATCTGCTGTGTGGGCCCCGGGGTATTGGCAATGGACCGGGCGGGAATTCGTTTGGGTTTCAGGTGCCTGGCGTCAGCCACCCACCCAGCGACACCGGTGGAGGAAATCGAAATGGCGAAAAGGAAAGAGGGGAGAGATCATTTTTGTTCCCGGAGGCTGGATAATCGAGACCCGCTGAAAATCATGGATGGCTGGCTTGTGTGAGTTCTTTACATTTTGGATTGTATCTTGCCGGGAACTTGCCCCTTGGATCGTAAGCCGCGTTTGATAAAGCGCTCTCTCTGAAGTTGTTCTTGCGTGTAACCTGTTAAAAGAGCTAAACTGAGATACTTTTTCTTGCTGGTGGATAATGGCTGACGGAAGAAAAAACATTGAAACTCGTATAGGTTCGTTTTTGTTTGATTTGTTGCCCGGGCGGACGTATACGAAGCTGGTCGAGACAGTTGGGAAGATGAGGATTCCCACTGTCTTTCGATCTTCGCTCTATGGGTTGTTTTGCCGGATGTATGGCATCGAACGCTCTGAAATCGATGGGCAGCTCGTTGATTTTGAGAGCTTTGACTCTTTTTTCACAAGAAAAAACAAAAAAGGGGTCAGGGAGATTCGACCAGAGGATCATTTGGCGCTCTGTCCATCGGATTCTGAATTGTTGGGAACGAGCCGTGTGGGGAATGGAATGATGGTACAGACGAAAGGCATCTTGTATTCAGCGGAAGATTTTTTGACATCCCATAGATTGGCCGAAGAATTTGATGGTGGGGAAGTTTTGACTTTGTATCTTCGCCCGAGGGATTATCACCGTGTACATTTTCCAGTTTCCGGGGTCGTGGAAGAGGTCCATTATGTTCCAGGATACAGATATCCTGTAAATCCCCCGGCAGTGGCTTTTGTTGAGGGGCTCTATGCGAAAAACGAAAGGGTTGTCGTTGTTCAGAAGACGCCTTCTTTCGGCCGGGTTATCACCGTGATGGTCGCTGCTTTGGGTGTGGGAAACATTTCGCTGAGCTGGTCGCCTGAGGGAAGTTATGTCACAGGCGGCTCACTAGGCGGAAGGATTTCTTGTCTGGAAAACATTCATGTGAAAGCTGGCGATGAACTGGGAATTTTTCATCTGGGTTCAACCGTAGTATTGATGTTTGGGCCGGAGAAAATCCGTCTGCAACCTTTGCGGATCGGGGAAAGGGTTCAGGTTGGACGCATTTTGGGTGAGAGGGTTTAGGTGATGTCGATTCGAATAATTCGTAAAACAAAAACCCTGAATTCGAACTAGAGGCAGGGGGAACAGTGTTGCATAAAAGAATGAATCTGGTTTTTTCATCGGAAGAATTGAAAGAAATGGGCGCCAAAGTTTCCGGGGCGGAGTCTTTCGAATCGAACAGAAGAAAAAAACGGGGGTGGATGAGTGTTCCTGAAGATGGGGTCATGAGCGAAGATGACGACAACGGCTTTTTTGCTCAAGGATCGCAAGAGTTCAGGGATTTGAGTGGAAGTCTGGACAGTATGGTCGACAGGGCTTTTGATTCTCTTGGTGATTTCACTCCAAACCTGCCCGCGTTGAGCGGCCGGGCGATGCAGGCGCTTGAAGACATAAGCATAGCTGTCCGGGAAAACAGAACGAATGACAAGACAAGACTTCAAGAGCATGAAGAAGATTATATAATTCCAATCACCGTCGAGGCAGAAGACAAGACAGAACAGTTTAAAACACAAGAAGAAGCGCAAAGTTCCGAAGAAACAAACAATGTGGAAGCATCCCCTGCACTTGAAGAATATGGAGAGAAAGAAGCGGGACAGGCCTTAGAAGAGGAAGAAGCCCGTTTTGAGGAAACCATGTCTTCAAGCCAAGCAGAAATTGAATCGGCCGAATCAAGAGAGATTTCAGATCCGGAAGTTATTGGTTTAGATGATGAAAAGACTCTGCCTGACGAATACATGAATGTTTTCAAGGCATTTTCTTCACCTGTAGATGTTTCAGAGGAAAGCGGCGAAATAACAACCGAATCTCCGTTGCCGCCGGTTCCAGCGGAAGCAGAAGAGGACAGGAAAATACCACCGCCGCCTGTGCCTGTGGAAGCAGAAGAGGACAGGAAAATACCACCGCCGCCGGTTCCTGTGGAAGCAGAAGAAGGCAACAATGCAGGACGACCGCCTGCTGTACCTGTGGAAGCAGAAGAGGACAGGAAGATACCACCGCCGCCGGTTCCTGCGGAAGGAGAAGAGAACAGGAAGATACCACCGCCGCCGGTTCCTGCGGAAGCAGAAGAAGGCAACAATGCAGGACGACCACCTGCTGTACCTGTGGAAGCAGAAGAAGGCAAAAATGCAGGACGACCGCCTGCTGTACCTGCGGAAGCAGAAGAGAACAGGAAGATACCACCGCCGCCGGTTCCTGCGGAAGCAGAAGAAGGCAACAACTCGGGACGATTGCCAGCAATTCCTGACGAAGCAAAAGAGGGCAACAATGTTGTAAGGCCGCCGCCGGTACCTTCCGGTGAGCATGGCGAGAAGAGTTCGGATTCTTCTGAGGTGGTTTCATTGCACGAAGAAAGTCCGCAACCTGCTGTTGAAATGGACGAACAAGATGGTGGCATCCCTGTTCCGATTCCAGATCTGAAAGAAGCGGATGTGGAAAGATCAGGGGATTCGGCCACTCTGAAATTAGGCGAAAAGAAAAAAACCAGAAAAAAGAAACGGCCCTGGTTCGAAGATTTTTTCAACGATGATTATCTTCTGACTCTGCCTTTCGAAACACCAACGGTAACAGTTGCGGAAGCCGAATTTATTGAGGCTCAGTTGGGGCTTCCGGTTGAAAGCCGTCTTTTGGATCTTGCTTGTGGGTACGGGCGTCATGCGGTGGAATTGGCAAAAAAAGGTTACAATCTAGTGGGGCTGGACAATTCACTTCCAATGCTGCTGAAGGCGGCTGAAATGGGCGAGCAACATGGAGTGGAAGTCAATTTCATGCACGGGGACATGAAAGAAATGGCTTTTGAAGGTGGATTTCAGGGGGTTTATTGTTTCAACACGAGTTTTGGTTATTTTGAAGACGATATGAACAAAAAGGTTTTGGGAAAAGTTTTCAAGGCATTGGATTCGGGAGGGCGCTTCCTTTTACAGGTGGTAAACAGGGATTTTCTTCTTACTGATCTGCCGCTTCGCGTCTGGTGGGAAGGGGAAGGATGTGTTGTCATGGAGGAAGTAGAGTTTAATTACTTTACCAGCAGGGTGGAATCCAAGCGATCAGTTGTTTTCAATGATGGACGGCAGATAAACAGAAATTTGTCAGTTCGCGTCTACAGCCTTCATGAATTGGGGAAGCTTCTGCATCAGGCAGGATTCGTGGTCCGGGCGGTTACTGGGAATCTTGCAACTCCGGGAAGGTTTTTTGGCCCGCACTCACCGTTTTTGATCATAAAGTCTGAAAAGAAGTAGAGACGGTAAGGTTGTCTTTTCTGATTATTTAACCTGTTATATCCGGACATGTAAAACCATCGGTTTTAAGTTGCTTGCGGATTTTTGTAAGTGTTCTTTCTGCTATCTGGCGGGCGCGTTCTCTGCTTACCCCGAAATCGCTACCAATATCTGCAAGAGAGCGTGGTTTTTCAGCCAGAAATCGGAGATCCGCTATAAGGCGTTCTCTTGGATCCAGGTTTTTCAATGCCGCGGTTACAGCATATCGAAGGCGTTCGGATTCCTGATCAAAAATTGCAGAATATTCCGGACTCGCCTCGGTTGGGATGTCAGAGGATCGGATCATATCCAGTGGAATGTCTTTTTTTGGCCCATTGGGCGCCGAGGTATTTCCCAGGAGACGTCTTTCAGCGCGGGTGGTTCCTCTTGCTGATACGCTTCTCGACCTCGCGATGCATTGCCTGACAGCGTCACGAATCCACCAGGATGCATAGGTGACCAGTCGCGTATTTCTGTCCGGATCAAATCGTTTTACTGCTTCTGCAAGACCCAAATTCCCTGCTTGCACCAATTCATTCAGATCGCAGCCATAACGGCGGTACTCAAGTGCGATTTTTACGACGTACCTCAAGTTGGAGAGAATGAGTTTTTGACCTGCTTCAACATCGTTTTCATCACGCAACCGGCGGGCTAGATTCAGCTCTTCTTCAGTGGGTATCGGATGATATTGTGCTGCGAGTGAAAGGTAAAATGAGAAACCATCGTGAAGATTTTTGTAAGCAATTTTTTTTGCAAGAACCATGAAAGTATCCTCGTTTGACAGATCGTGGATCAGATAACACTTGCAAGACTCATACCGTTACAATACCGGTAAAAAGGGCGAACAAAGAACACCTGATGCGCAAAATCTGCGCCTGCCCCGAAAAGGGTGCAAAATCTGCGCTAGCCTGATTTTGGATTGTTCTTTGAGGATCCTATGGACAAAGCTATTTTGGATCTTATTTATTAAAGGTTGGATCTGTATTGTTTCATCTTGTACTGGATTTTGCGTTTGCTGATGCCAAGGATATCAGCGGCTTTGGCGGTGGATCCTCCAACCATTTCAAGAGTTTTTTCAATTGCATACCGTTCGATATCTTCCAGTTTTGAACCTGGAATGGAGGGGTTTTCGAGAGTGTTTTTCTGATAGAGATAGGGTGGCAAATGCTCTTCATGGATTCTGGGACCAGTTGCCAGAACTACGGCTCTTTGAATGGCATTTTCCAGCTCTCTTACATTTCCGGGCCAGTGCCAAGCCATCAGGGTGGCAATGGCATCGTCTGCAAAGTCTTTGATATTTTTGTTGTTTTCTTTGCAGAAGCGTTTTAGGAAATGAATGCACAACAAGGGGATGTCCTTGGGTTTTTCCCGAAGTGCGGGAACATGAAGGGAAATTACGTTCAGTCTGTAGAAAAGATCTTCCCTGAAAACGCCCCTTTTTACCGCGCCGGAAAGATCCTTGTTTGTGGCGGCTAATATGCGGGTATCCACTTTGATAGTCTCGTTGCTTCCAACTCTTTGAAAGTCCCTTTCTTGAAGAAATCTCAAGAGTTTTACTTGGGTTCCAAGCGGAATCTCTACCACTTCATCCAATAAGAGCGTTCCCTTGTCTGCGAGTCGAAAATGGCCTTCTCTTCGTTGCAAAGCACCTGAAAAAGCTCCCTTTTCATGACCGAAGAGTTCACTTTCCAGTATGCCTTCAGCCAAAGCTGCACAGTTCAGGCTGACAAAGGGTCCGTTTTTTCTGGGACTGTTGTCATGTATGGCTCTAGCAACCAGCTCTTTGCCTGTTCCGCTTTCACCACAAATAAGCACGGACGCCTGACTTGGTGCGATTTGCTTGATTGCGCGGTAAAGAGTTTGCATGGGCAAACTTGTTCCGACCAGTGCTGAAAAACCTTCTGTTCCCTGGTTGAAAACATGACGGGTGGACTCTTGAGATAAACTACTTTCCCGTCTTTTCAATGCTTTCTGTATGCTGTCAATGAGTGCTTCTGTTTCAACCGGAGTTCTTAGAAAGTCCGATGCTCCTTCTTTTACTACCTGTACGGCGTCGGTCCATGAACAATTCTTGTCCATGAAAATCACTGCAAGATAGGGATCCATGTGTTTCAGCTTCTTAAGCAGTCTTCCACCCCATATTCCCTGCGTGTGATAATGTGAAAGAACCAAGTCCGGTCGGAACCTGGAAAACTTTTCTATCGCTTTGAATCCATCCCCCGCCCATTCTATTTCATGACCACATTCTTCCAGTTTTTCCTGGGTTTCACGTCTCAAAACGGGATCCCCGATGACAAGAAGAATTCGGTTGGACGGTGTTTTTTCCATGTCAATGTACACTTTGTTTTTCACACCTTTGACTTGGTGTACACATTTCTTTTTGAAACCTTTTCAATACTAGATGCGCAAAAATTGCGCCCCCTCTTTTTACCATTCGTTTGCAGAAAAACAAGAAGTGAGGAAGTTTTACCGGATTTGAAAGAAAGAACAAAACCTGGCATTTTTCATGGAGCGGAGTAAGATGTATTTCTCCACAAGCCGGATTCAGAGAGAGGCGTTCAATGAAGAACCTTTTTCCAAGCAGAGCTCCAACCTTCGGGCGGATGACAAGGGATGAGTTTCGCAGGCCTGGAAGCAAAAAGATTAGAGTCTTTGTCTTGTTTGTCAAAACCATCCTGATCTCCACCGGACTCCTTTTTTCTCCATCATGCAAACAGAGTATACAAGGGCCGCATGACACTGTGAAAGGTTATGTTTTGGCATTGAAACATGGTGATACCGACAGGGCGTACAGCCTTTTATCCAAGACGTTGAAACAGCGCTGCAGTCGCGATGAATTTGCCGCAAATGTGAAACAAGCAGGCAAGAAAAACCTTAAAGCGCTGGAGGGTTTATTGAAGAACCCGGACAGGATTGAAATCAAGGCAAGAGTGGATCTTGGTTATGGAGAGAGCCTTGTATTAAGAAAAGAAAAGGATGGGTGGCGGATTGTGAGTGATCCGTTTGCGTTTTATGGGCAGAGGACTCCAAGGGAGGCGTTGAGGTCTTTTATAAGGGCGTTGGAGAGAAAACGCTATGAAGTGCTAATCAGGTTTGCTCCCAGAAAATGGCGTCAGCGTATGGACATCGAAGATTTGAAAGCTTTGTACGAAGGGGATAATGCCCAAAAAACCCGAACTCTCATATCGAATCTGAAAAAAAGCCGGGATAATCGCATTGAAATAAGTGGGGACAAGGCCGTGATGCTGTATGGAGACAATCAACAGGTGAGCTTTATCAGAGAAGAGGGTGTTTGGAAAATTTTGGATCTTGAATGAAACTGATTTTCTATTTCGATCCTCAGTATTGATATGAAAAAAGTTCAAGATCCCCTTCGGTAGCTTAAGCATTTGTTTTTGTTGGTAAAACAGCAGGGGGTGAAGGTGTTTGTTGGAATTTTACCCGGGAGATATGACAACAGTTTCACATATTGTTCTAGATGTGTATAATCGATACATAAATAAAAATTGTTGTCTGCATTGCTTTTTCCTTTTTGTTTCAATGGGTTGGCGGGCAACGGGTTGTCGTTTTTTTTTCT
>SLPX01000101.1 GCA_007131745.1 Myxococcales bacterium | reverse complement strand
GGCGGTCTTCACGACGTCACCGTCATGAATCCCGACGGATGCACGGACACCCTGGAAGATGCGTTGCAAATAATCGAACTGCCTCTCGTCTACTTCGTGGATCCTTCCGTAGTGTTTAATGGAATCAACACTCAGGTGACCATATTCGCAAGCGGAATAGCCGGTGAGGTGATCGATGTTTCCATAAGGCCTTCCGGAGAGGTGGATCCCGTGATCCCGCTGGATTTCAACTTTGATCCCGCCAAACCAAACCGGATACAGGCGATCATCCCCGAATCCACCGACCCTGCAATGTACGACGTGATCGTGACGGATAACGTCGGCTGTATCGCCGTGCTAATCGAGGGTGTGAACGTCACCGATGAGTTGACCCTCGCGCTGAAGTCAATCATTCCGCCTTTCGGCTGGACCGAGGATGAAACCGCGGTCGCCATGTACGCGGAAGAAACCGTTGCTCCGCCCGAGGTTCAGTTTGTTGCAACCCCGCGTGCTTATCTCAATCCCAGCACCCCGGGAGAGGATACCGTGGCCATTGCCCTGGAGTCGGTTTCTTTTGTCGACCCCGAGCGCATAAACGGCATTGTGCCGGAAGGACTCCCAATCGGTTTCTACGACTTGATAGTGGTAAATCCCACCGGAGAAGTGGGCCTGCTCCCGGGAGCTTTCGAGGTAACGGTCGAACCGCCTCCGATCGTGGATTCCATCTCGCCCTCTTCGTTTGTGTTCTTTGCCGGCCAGGATGCAGCCATGGAAGGAAGCAACTTCCGCAACCCGACGCTTACAGGAATCTGCCGTGATCCCGGTGGCACGGAACACGACATAACCGGCGTGGCAAACAGTTTCACGGATTCTTACATAGATGCAACCTTCGACATGTCAGGTATCCCGGAAGGTTCGGTATGCATCATCCGCGTCCAAAACGACGATGGAACCTACTTTGACTTCTCAGCGGTATCCGTGACCAACGCGGCCAAAAACCTCACCGACTTCGAGGCTCAGAACTCGATGATCACCGGCCGCCGCGCTCCCGCAGCCACCGCGGGACGGCCCACCCGCATAGCCCGCTTCCTTTACGCAATAGGAGGAGACGACGGAACCCCGGCGGGTGCGTACGCTTCGGTGGAATCCGCGGCGGTGGATATGTTCGGCGACCTGGGCGTGTGGTTCGAGCAACCCTACAGCCTGCCCGCGCCCCGGACACATGCAAAAGCGGTGAACGTGGGTCGATTCATCTATCTCGTGGGCGGCAACATTGACGGTGAAGCGACCGATTCGGTGCTTAGGGCGGAAATACTGAGCCCGAGGAGGTCGCCCGATATCACGGACGCGGACATCCAGCTCGGAGCGGGCGTCGGCCTGGACGGCGGCACCTGGTACTACAGAGTCTCAGCCGTATTCCCCGATACGGACAACAAGAACCCCGGGGGCGAATCCCTGGCTTCCGACCCGTTCGTTATAAAAGTTCCCGACATGCCTGAAAAGATTCATATCCGAATCGTCTGGACCCCGGTTGCAGGCGCGTCCGGCTATAGAATCTACCGCACTCCTTTTCCGGACATGTTCAGCGGAAGCGAAAGGTTGATAGCGGAAGTTCCAACTGATCCGCTGCTCTACACCGACGAAGGGGACACAGCGACCGATCAGGCGCCGTTGCCGTTCGGCGCAACCGGAATTTGGATGGAGATGGCGTCTCTTACCATTCCGAGAGAAGGTCCGGGGTTGGTAGCGGCAAAAGACCCCGCGGACGACTCCATGTTCCATATTTATGCACTGGGCGGACGGGACGACAACGGGCTGGCGCTGGCATCGTATGAATACCTGACCGTTACGATCCTGGATGACGGCGACCACGATGTCTCGGGTCTCTGGTCCCTGGGAGACAACGACATGCCCGCGGCCCGCTGGCTGATGGAAGGTTTTCTCGCGGACCACGCTCATGCCTCGATAGTTACACCCGGCGATACGTGGATCTACGCGGGCGGGGGCGTTGCTTCAAACGGCACAACCCTCGTGAGAAACGTGGCTGCCGGATTCGTTGAACCCGGAGGCGATCTGGGAACCTGGACCGGCGTTACCGATATGAACCCGGGCCGCGCGGGATACGGCTACACATTGGCCAACTCACAGCTCTACGCTTTCGGTGGACACAATGCAGGGCCGAGTACAGGCGGCGCATCCACAGAAATACTGGGACCCCCGCAACTTGCTGCAGCGTGGGACAACCTGGGAATATCGCTGACCGAGCCGCGCTACCTGCCCGCGAGTTCCACTGAAAGCGCATTCATCTTCATAATCGGGGGATGGAACGGAACGACTGCAACATCCACCGTTGACAAAACCGTCTGGTAAGGAGGTTTGAAAATGAAATCTCTCAATACAACAGCAATCTACATAATCTGCCTCCTCGCAGCCACCTCGAGCCTGCCCGGCAACGCACGGGCGGAGCGGATAGGCATTGTCGCAGGCGCCGGGGCCGGCGTGGTCCTGCCTCAGATTTCATCCGAGCTGGGCGCGCATTTCGTGGGAACCATTGAAGCCGGCTATGTACTTCCGTATCTGCAGGGGCGAATACAGGTGTTCGGCGCGGCCGGTTACTGCCAACCGGAGAATTCATCCACCGCGACAGATCCACGGCTCACGGCCGCTGGAACCACTTACGAGTTTAAAACCATTCAGCGCCAGATGACCTTTGACCTGGGTGTGTTGGGGCGGGTCATGCCCATTGATTCGATGTTTAACGGTTACCTGGCGGTCGGCCCGAGACTCTACCTGCTCCAGACGGTTACATCGGGAAGCGCGGGAGGCGAAAGCTTCGGCACGAACCGGGAGCAATCCACCAAGATCGGCTTGTATGCCGCGGCCGGCGGAGAAATGATCCTGGGCCCGGGCCGGATCATGCTTCAAGTAGCTTTCGGCTACTCGAAACTCGGCCACGAAATCACGGGCGACGTTTCCACGGGTTCAATCATGATCTCCGCGGGCTATCGCTTCATTTTTTAGAAAGGATCTCATGCAGATCCTGACGGAAACGCTCGTCTCGTACTGCGTGCAAGGCGAGCGAGCTTGGCAAAGAGGAGGAGAGACATGTTCCGGTCGGGCGAAGTAAAATCTGAAAAAACCGGAAACCGCAAGTGGGCCGGCGCCATGGGTAAGGCTGCTCTGGCCGTATCCGCGGCGATTATATGTTTGATGACCGGACGGGACACCAGAGGCATCGGCACGGCCCAGGTGCAGACATCCAAGAGCATTCCCGAGGCGACCGTAGCGCTCATCGACCCGGAATCGGGAACATCCATGGGCGGGGGGTCCACGGATGTCAACATCGCGGTGGGAGATATCATATCCTTCCGAATCCATTTTTCAGCGATCCCGGACAATGATTTGCGCGGCATCCAGGGTTACCTCACCGAATACATTCCCAGGAACACCGAGGTCGTGGGGGTTAGAATTTTGGACAGAGACGGAAACACCCTCATGCCCCGGCCTCCGGGCCTGGCCCCTGACGGATGCGGCCTTGCATGTTGGAAATTCAATTCCGTTCCGTGCGACAATTCAGTGGACGGCTGCACAGGGGGAACCCGTTCGCTCGAACCCGGTTCAATATCCCAGGTCCACGGGGACACGGGTTTCTTCTTTGCAGTCGACGAAAGGCTCGTAAGATATCCGGGCGACCGGTTTATCACGTCAAAAAACGGCATTCTCATGGATCCTGAGCCCAATTCGGTGGGCAGGATAGCAATGATAACGGGAATCGATTCTCCCTTTTATGCACACGCCGAGTGGGACTGGAGCCAGGTCCAAGGATACGGAACCGGGGACGCGGCTTGCGGAGGACAGGGAAGCAGGAGCACGCCGTACATGTACGGCTCACCGGTAGCGGGACCGGAATCTTTTTACATTTACGAGGCGACCGAGGTGCTGCCCGGCGTTATCCAGTTCAACGATGAAATCGGCCCTTGGGAGCGGATTTTCTACCCCGGATCCCGGATAGGATTCGGAGACCCGGCTACCGGATCAGGAAGCCTCGCTCGAACTTCCCAGCCGACAACTCTCGGCTGGGACGTGACACCCAACAATCCCCTCCCGGTTACCGCGATACGCGCGGCCGTGGGCGCGGTTCATCCGGGCGAACCCGGTATTTTCGAAATAGCCTTGCGGGTTCTGGACCTTCCACTGGACCCGGACCAGGGACAGGATGTAAATTGCAGCGAAGTTTTCTCCAGCGAAGTGGCGGGGGACGCGGCCAGGCACAATTCCTGGCCGTTTTTTCTTCCCTCGCCCGGATGTGTTTACCTGAACCTCAAGTTCGACCTGGACGTGGACAAGGAACTGGCACTGTCGAACGATCTGTTGTTTTACACCATAAGCGGCAAAAACCTGTCGATAAATGACCAGCATAACGTGGTGATCAAACAAAAGTACGACCAAAACACCGTTGCGTTCGTAAACGCGGATGGAGGAGGATTCCAGGCCGCAAACTGCGACGGAGACGGATTCAACTGTGTTATATGGGAACTCGGCGACCTCGCGCCCGCTGACGAATATAGCTTTTACAGCTCATTTACCGTGGGGGGCACGGGGCACCGGCTCGTGCCCATGGTCGGTGTTTATGAATCGGACGAACTTCCCTCGCCGGGTTTCAGCACAAACGCGGTCACCGTTATCCGTGCCGCTCCCATCATCAAGGTGGACATGGAAAACCCGCAGACAGGAACAGCCCAAGGCGGCACGGCCTATGTGAACGGGCTTTTCACAAACGACGGCACCGGCGCCTCAACGTGGAACACCCTGTTTTTCCTCCTCCCGCAGAACTGGACCATCGTGCCGGGAAGCGTGAGGCTTGGGGGAATTGTTCTTTCGTGCGAAAATACCGGAACCAGCACTCCGAGCTGCACCATGAACCGCGATTTTTCCATCGGCCAAACAGAGGAAATAACGTTCGAGTTGAACGTACCAGCGGAAATACCCAACGGATTATATGACATAGACTTCAGGATTACGAATACGACCCAAGCTTTCGGCTCATTCGAAACCTATTTTCAAACTGCGGTGACCGTCCCGGTGGGCGCAAACCGTTCCGATCCCCCGGTTATCACCTGCCCCATCGACCCGGGAGCGCTTACAATATCCGGAACCACGGACGGCCCGGACGGCACGCACATCCGCGTTTACTTCAACTCGATTCAACGCGATGAAGAACAGAATGCAATTGGCGGTGCTTGGGAGGTCTCGACTTTCCCGACGACTTTCGGTGAATTCTACGGCGGTCTTGAAGCGAGGGCCACGGCTCAGGCCCCGGGCGAACTGGAAAGCGAAGTTTCCAACACCTGCGAAACGGGGGGTTGGAGCGGCCTGCCTCAGTGCTCGGACGGAATCGACAACGACGGAGACGGCTGGACCGACTTTCCATACGACCCGGGATGCGAAGATCCATGGGACGACAGCGAAGAGGATCGGGAGCCTTATGATTACACCGGAATTGACCTTCCCGCGTGCTGGGACGGAATCGACCATGACGGCGACGGGCTGACGGATTTCCCGGACGACCCCGGGTGCATCTCCTGGTTCGACGAAAGTGAAGAAAATTTCGTTTTCCCGGATGATGATCTCAAAGCGCGGCTGTTGATCGTGTTCGACACGTCGGGTTCAATGAACTGGCATGTTTGTGACGACGTATTCACCGGCGGCGACGGAAGCGAAGAGTGCCCGGGGTGGGATGTAGGCTGCGATGAATGCGAGTCGAGCACGTGCGATGACGGCTTGCCGAACGACAGCAGGATGTACAAGGCGAAAGAGGGTTTGCGAATGGCGGTTTCCGCGTACGGAAACGTGGAATGGGCGCTCATGCGCTTTCACCAGCGAGCCGAAGAATTCATCTGCCCGGGGGAATACGCATCCCTTAGGGGCGGCGGATGGCAGGGCGCGGGCGCAGCTCCGTGCGTGGGAGACTTCAACACCGGAGATTTGCTGGTACGCTTCGCGCCGCACAACGCGTGGCACATTTTACAATGGATGAATCACAGTTCCAATTATCCGGGCGGAGATCCTCCTCCGGGTTTGGACTGGGAACTCAGGGGATCCGGCACGACCCCCCTGGCGGGTTCTTTGAACTCCGCGTATGAATATCTTATCGGGGTAAAAGACGACGATGCAAAAGTCGATTGCCGCGAGTATCGCGTGATCCTGGTCACGGACGGAGAAGAGACCTGCGGAGGGGACCCGGTCGAGGCGGCGGCAGCGCTCTTCAGCCAGGGATTGCCGGTGCATGTGGTCGGTTTTGCAACACATCATCAGTCCATGATCGATAACCTGAACGCGATAGCCGAAGCCGGCGGCACGGGTTCCGCCGTGTTTGCCGACGATTCGATAGCTTTATCGGCCGCGATTTCCCAAATTGTAAGCGACTCGATTATCATCGAATTGTGCAATGACGAAGATGACAACTGCGATGGAGTGATCGACGGAGGTTTTCCGCTCAAAGGCGAACCGTGCGACGACGGTCAGCTTGGCATCTGCAAGAGTACAGGGATTTACGTCTGCTCCGAGGACGGCCGCAGCGTAGTCTGTGAAATCACCGACCCCGGCGAAGAACCCCGCGAAGAAGAGTGCAACGGTCTGGATGATGATTGCGACGGAATCATCGACAACGTGGATCCCGACGAGTATCCGTACGGATGCAATCCGCCTCCTGATCTTTGCGACCCCTTGTACCCTGAAAACGAGGGGCTGGATGATCCCCGGGTGGGCCAACCGTGCGGCTCGGACATAGGTGAATGCGAAACCGGCATCACGATATGCGAGAATGGACACATAGTTTGCGAAGGCGCGGTCGGACCGCAGCCCGAAGTATGCGACGGCCGGGACAACAACTGCAACGGAATCACCGACGGTTTGATCGAGATCTGTTATACTTTCGATACGGGTTGCGGATACGACGAAACCACCCAGACATGGCATTGCGAGGGGATATGCAACACCGGATTTCGCAGGTGTCCCACCCCGGAAGAAGGCGGAACCGGAGAATGGGGGCCATGCGAATTCGAACAAGGCCCCATGGACGAAATATGCGACGGCCGGGACAACAATTGCAACGGAATGACGGACGAAGACGAATTCGGCGCTCCCCTGAGCCGGGAATGCTATCCACCCGGTTCGGGCCTCCAAACCGGTTGCATGTACGATGAAGACATCGGACAGTGGAATTGCCTGGGAGAATGCTCTACCGGTCAAAGAATATGTACAAACGGCGTGTGGGGCGATTGTGAAGGTTATGTAATTCCATCCCTGGAGATTTGCGACGGCCTTGACAACAACTGCAACGGACTGACCGATGAACCCGAAAACCTCGTGGGTTTGGGCCAACCCTGCGGATCCGCAATCGGTCGATGCACCCAGGGAATAATGGATTGCATAGACGGCCAAGAAGTCTGCGTAGGCGGAGAAGGGCCGTTTCCAGGGGATTGCAACGGCATGGATGACAATTGTGACGGAGTAATCGACGACCCGGACGAGGTGGGGCATCTGGAGGGTCACCCTTGCGGCACGGACGTGGGGGAATGCGAACCCGGAGAAACCAAGTGCGTGGGCGGAGAAATAATATGTGTGGGAGGCCGCCAACCCACCGAAGAAGTTTGCAACGGACTGGACGACGACTGCGACGGAGTCACCGACAATGGCGCGGTGTGCCCGCCCAATTCATATTGCTACGACGGCGCGTGCCGGCCCGTATGCGACCCGGGCGATGAATTCGGATGCCCGATCAACAGTGATTGTGTAGAAGTTTTCATCGATATTTTGCAAGACTACGCGAACATTTGTTTGCCGTCGATGGGCGATTGCGGCGGTGAAACCTGCCCGGAAGGATGGGTTTGCATAGATGATGAATGTGTGGACCCGTGCGAATCCGTGGAATGTGAACCATGGGAAGAATGCGTTCAAGGGGTATGCATGGACAGAAGCTGCACTGCCTTTGGTATCGACTGTCCGCCGGGTGAGTTTTGTTTCAACCATGAGTGCGTGGCCGACCCATGCGCGGACGCGGATTGCAACCCGGAAACCGACTACTGTCTGCGCGAATGCGATGAATCCGGGTGCACGTACAGTTGCGAACCCCTTTGTGCATGTCCTCCCGGTCAAAGATGCACAATGGATGGCGATTGCGTGGAAGATCCATGCAGCGAAATCGTCTGCACCGGCAACGACCGCTGCAATCCGGAAACCGGAGAGTGCGAACCGGACAATTGTTTCGACGTTACGTGTTCCACGGGAGACACCTGCTACAACGGTGAATGCATTGACGACCCTTGTGCATACGCAGACTGCCCACCTTTCCACGAATGCGTTCTCGTCGACTCCGGAGAAAACGGTCCCATTCCGATGTGTGCAGCCGATCAAAGCTTCTGGGACCCATCGCTTTCGACCAAGGTTACCGCGGGCAAAGGCGGTTGCGGCTGCCGTACAACCGGCTCCTCGTCTCCCGTACCCGGAGCTTTATTGGTCTTTTTATTGCTGTTGCTGCTTCTCAGATCTTCACGCTCACCGGCAAACAAGAATTCGGGAAGGAGGGGTGGATAATGAATCGTTTTACAGTAAAAGATATATTTTTTTCTTTTCACCCCGGCAAAGCTCTTACGATCCTTTGTACGCTTGCCTTTGTTTCCATATATGGCTGCAAACTGAGCACGTACGATATGGGAGAAAAAGGCGGCTGGAATTTTCCCGATGGTTCTACAATAGACGCAGACCTCGTCGACGGCAATAACGATATCGACGTCTATGACGATTGCGAGGGCGCGGACCTGATGAACGACCCTGAAAACTGCGGGGAATGCAACAATGTGTGTGATTTCGACAACGCGTTCGCCTCGTGTGTAAACGGTGAATGCGTCATGGGCAATTGCTTGCCCGGTTATTGGGATCTCAATGAAGACCCCTCCGACGGTTGCGAATATCACTGCCTGCCGACAAACAACGGAGTCGAAATCTGCGACGGCCGGGACAACAATTGCAACGGGATTACGGATGAGGGATTCGACCTCCTGAACGACCCAAAGCATTGCGGTGGATGTTACAACACTTGCGTGTTCTTCAGGGCGGAAGGTTCTTGTGTTGAAGGAGAGTGCATACTCGATTACTGCCATTCCGGATTCGTTGACAAAGACGGTGATCCCGCGAACGGCTGCGAGTGCGTCATTCATGCAGATGAAGACCCGAACGGAGCAGAGTGTGAACCGACCGAGCGCGACCCTTGCTCCGAAGGAGAAGTATGCATCGACACCCTTCAGGATAACATTCACCGTTGTTCGCCCATACCCCCCGACCTTTGCAATGGCATCGACACAAACTGCAACGGTCTGACCGACGAAGACGCTCCCACCGGCGAACCATGTTACACACAACCGACCGGATGCAGTTACGACGAGGGAACCGACACATGGACATGTCTCGGGGAATGCACAACCGGCGCCATGGAATGCATTGACGGAGTAATGCAGTGCTCGGGAGAAAAAGGACCCGGAATTGAAATCTGCGACGGATTGGACAACAACTGCAACGGAGAAACCGACGAAGGCTTTGATCTGCAAAACGACTTGCTCAACTGCGGAACATGCGGACATTCCTGCTTTGATGCAACTCCAGACAACGCGTATGCAATGGAATGTATCGAAGGAGTATGTGTTTTCTTCTGCCTTCCCGGTTTTCATGACCTAAACGGCGATCTCCAGCTTGGCCTGCTCGGAGACGGCTGCGAGTATCCATGCGAACCGACCGCGCCCCCGGGAGTCGAATACTGCGACGGACAAGACAACAATTGCGACGGGCAAATCGACACCCCGGAACACCTCGTCCCACCCCCAGAAGGCTATTGCCGCACCGACCCCGGAACCCCCTGCGAGGGAACTGAAGCTTTCTGCACCGACGGAATCCTGGGTATCACCTGGTACTGCAACTACGCTCCGGGAGTGGAAACCGACCCCGCTAACCCGAACCGAGTACTTACCACTGAAACCCTGTGTAACGACATAGACGGCAACTGCAGCACCGTTGTCGACGAACCCTTTCTCCTGAAAGGGAAACCATGCGACGACGGCGGAATCGGCGCGTGCCGCGGAACCGGACACTATGTTTGCGATGAGACAATGACCGGAACGATCTGCGAAATAACCGAGCCGGGAAAAGACCCTGAGCCGGAAGTTTGCGACGGACAAGATAATGACTGCAACGGGATTATCGACGACAACGCGGTGGACACCATGGTGCACGTCGTTACCGGTGACCTGGATTTTTGGATCGACGCGTATGAAGCTTCACGCCCCGATGCAACCGCAGACAGTGTAGGCATGATGGACCACCGGGCGTGCTCCAACCCGGATGTCATCCCCTGGCACCTCGTGACCTGGGATGAAGCATTCGAAGCTTGCGGAGCGGCCGGCAAGCGGCTTTGCACCGAAGAAGAGTGGCAGGCAGCCTGCGAGGGACCGTTGGGTTCGCTATACCCTTACGGTGACACCTATGAACCCGAGTGGTGCAACAGCGCGGATTATGATCACGACTGCACTCCGCCCAATGACAACATCCTGCTTCCGACCGGCACGCCTTACGGATGCCCGCCTCCCGGAGACAGCTTTTGCATAAGCGATTTCAGCGCGTTCGACATGAGCGGAAATGTCATGGAGTGGACCGCGACGCAAGTCTCGGAATCACCTCTCTACTACCGCATCCGGGGTGGATCGTACAACAATATCGAACCCGCCCTGACCTGTAGTTTCGACTTCGTCTCGGCCGAACCCGAGTTCTATTACTACGACCTCGGGTTCCGCTGCTGCGCGGACATCCCACCCTGGGAAGATTAATTTGAAACTTCAGACAAACTTGAAAAAGATCCCGCGGGTCAGCCGGCGATTCCAACTCTTCGGACCCAGGCAGCACCCTGCTCTATATAACGCTTGAATCGGCGGGATTCCCTTTCGGCTGTTCCGTCTTTCATCAATTCATGGGGAAAGCGGTCGCTTCCTCCCACGCCGCAGAGGCGCTTGTAAATCAGGTTAGGCGCCAGGGTGAAGGTGAAACGGCTGAACCTGTTCATCCTCGGCAATCCGTTTACGGTATTTCTCATAGCGTAACGAAGCGACCTGGTTAAAACAGCGGTGTTGGAATAAACATTTGTTATCAGCTCTTTGTACAAAGCATCCATTTTTTCAAAAGACATGCTCTTCGGCCTGAAAGTCAGGTGCGTTATGTCATAGCGCGACCAGTCTTCATGAAGCAGCCTGCCCTCCTTTTTGAACTGTTTGTACAACGCGGTTCCGGGAAAGGGTGTCAGCAGGCTGATCTGCGGAACATCCACCCATTTGTTTATGAACTTCCCCGCGAGTTCAAATGTCTCGGGGGTGTCGGTGTCGAATCCGAATATAAAGCACCCTATGATCCCGATTCCGTGCCGGTGAAGAGTATCGATCCACTCTTCATAGAGCTTCACCGAGTTGCATGGTTTGCCCACCTGGTCGAGCCCTTCCTGGCTCAGGGTCTCGATTCCCACGAGCAGCAGGCAACATCCCGACTCGGCCATAAGTCTTACGAGTTCGGGTTGTTCGGCGACGCCCAATTCGCCCTGTCCGACCCAATCTATTTTGAGCGGAGCCAACGCCTCGAACAACTCGCGTGAATACGAAGAATCCCGCACACCCCTCCTGTGATCCGTGTCCCACACGATGTTGTTATCCGTCAGAAACACCACCTTTTCAGGAGTCAGGATCCCCTCCTCCTTGAGCATCTTTATCTCGTTTACAACGTCTTCCACCGGCCTGTGCCGCCTGGCGGCTCCCTGGTACCTCGTAGTGGAACAGAACCGGCATGCGTTCCTGCAACCCCGGCTCGTCTGCACAGGAACGAGCCATGGGCAGTACTCTTCGTAAACCGAATCCTTCCATCTCGGCACGGGAAGACCGGCCAGATCTGCGCGACGGGTCCCCTTGTAGCGCTTCTTCAAGCCGCGGCCCGAATCGAAATCCCCGAGCAATTCCATGATAACGTCTTCCGCTTCCCCTATCACCACTGAGTGCGCGTGAGGTGCAGCCTCATCGGGCAGCATGGTAGGGTGAATGCCTCCAATCACCGTCGTGATTCCCATCTCCCGGGCCTTGTCCGCTGTTCGATAGGTGCCGTTGGCCTGTGGAGTCCCGGTGGTAAACCAGGCCATGTCATAGCCTTCCAAGTTCACTCGCTCTTCCGGCTCGTCGATCAGTTTGAACGTGTGGTTCTTCCCCGCTTGTTCGTTGTATAGCCGGCCCAGAGCCGACAAATAGGGAAGTGTGAGCTGCGGCATGAAACTCAACCCCGAAGTCCGTTCCATTCGCTCCACGAAACCGCCGGCGCCCAGCATGCGAAGAGCGTCTCTTGCTATTTTGGGCGTACGCCACTCCAGGTCATGTTCGCTTCTTACTTTGATTATCGCTATGTTGCTCATCCTGTTTTCCTCTGTTTTTTTTAAAAAGTTCCTGTCCTTTTGTTTCGTCTCTTGCACCGTTGTTTCATGATGCAGTTTTTCGAATCCCGCCCGAATGTCCGTCACAGACACTTTTGCAAGCGGAATTTCCGAAACATAAGAAAAGCCTACCCATGAGATGTAATGAAAATGTCACGATGAAAAAAAACATCCGCCCCCCAAAAACGAATCTTGCACCCGGGTTCAAAATAGCTGTTGGACAGCAGGGCGATAGTGCATTAGATAAGAGTAAGGTAAACCTGTTAAAAATCCGATAGACTATCCGAGAGGAAAATAAGATGAGTCTGCGCCTGTACAACACCCTGACAAGAAACAAGGATGAATTCACTCCGGTAAAACCCGGCAAGGTGGGAATCTACTCCTGCGGCCCCACCGTGTACGGCCCCCCGCACATCGGAAACTACTCCAGTTTCATGTTCGCGGATGTTTTGAAACGCTACCTGGGTTATCGAGGTTACAAGGTCATCCACGTCATGAACATCACTGACGTGGACGACAAAACCATTCGGGAATCAAAAAAAGCGGGTAAAACCCTCGAAGAATTCACGGCCGAATACACCGATTATTTCATGAACGGGATGGAAAAACTGAATTGCATCCATGCCGATGTATATCCTCGGGCCACGAACCACATCGACGACATGGCGAAACTGGTAAAGACCCTTATGGACAAAGGACATGCTTACGAATCCGGTTCCAGCGTCTACTACCGGGTGAGTTCGTTCAAGGATTACGGAAAGCTCGCTAAACTGGATGTGGAAGGTTTGCAGTCGGGCGGTTCCGGCCGAATGGACAACGACGAATACGACAGGGAATCGGTTCGGGATTTCGCTCTTTGGAAAGGCTGGTCCGATGATGACGGAGATGTATATTGGGAAACACCGGTCGGAAAGGGGCGACCCGGGTGGCACATAGAGTGCTCGGCAATGAGCATGAAATACCTGGGAAAAACATTCGACATCCACACCGGAGGAATCGACCTTATCTTTCCGCACCACGAAAACGAAATAGCCCAGTCGGAAGCGGCCTCGGGTAAAAAGTTCGTCAACTACTGGCTTCACAGGGCTTTCGTGAATTTCGAGGGTGAAAAAATGGCGAAAAGCCTTGGAAACATCTACACCCTGGAGGGACTTGCGGATTCTCCGGGAGGCATTCCGGCCTACCGGTATCTCATCACCACCGGACACTACCGCGCGCCTGTCTTTTTCTCGCATGAAAACATGAAGGCCGCGGCGGCCGGGTTAAACGGACTAAAGGAATTCATCGAACGGCTGAAAATCTACGGAACAAGTGAAAAAAGCGGGGCCGATGACGAGGATGAAGGAAAAACCACAATCGAAAAGACACGCTCTGAATTCGTCTCTCACATGGATGACGACCTGAATACGCCCCGGGCCATTGCAGCGGTCCATGACATGGCCCGGAAGATAAACAAGTTGATCGATTCAAACGCGTTGAGTCTCGCATCCAGACAGGAAGCTCTAGCGTTCATGGACGAAGTCAACAGCGTGCTTGGCATCTTTTTCGACCCGGAAAAAAGAACCCTCACGGATGAACAGAAAGCGCTCATCGAAGAACGTTCCAAGGCACGCTCTGAAAAGAACTGGGCCGAAGCCGACCGGATCAGGGATATCCTTGCCGAAGAGGGAATCCAGGTAAAAGACACCCCGGACGGAGTGCGCGTCACCTTTTTGAACTGAACATTTTTTTCATTATTTTCATTGTTTTCAAAATTTCCAAATCTTACAGTGAGGAACTTTTACGGGCAAGCGGGCACATCCCAGGTTGTTTTGCAATAACCATCCAAAACGGTAAAAACCGTCGGATCTTCGCCGCGCACCACGCGTATCGTGGATCCAATATCACATTTAGTATCATCACTTACATACCAGCATCCAGAGGCGCGGCCAAAGCAGCCCTCTTCCTCGCACGGAGGTTCCATGCGTGGAATCAATTCAAGCAAACCGGGATCTCGGTTTATTCCGGGCACTCCGTCGACGTACAGCAACGGAGCGCAATATGGCTGCCTGTCATGACCAAAAACCGTGGGTCCAAACCCCTCGGAGCAATGACAATATCCGTGTTCATCAAACATGCATTCTTCCGAGTCTTGCTCGCTACAAAGCCCATTTACACATACGTGCCCACACCAATGCACTTCCAACCTTTTCTCGATGTTTTCTCCTCCGGATTTCTCGACATCCCAAAACCCGCAATCCGGCAGACAAGGTGAACAAATGGTGGATTCGGCTCCGTTCTCGCATCCTGCGATGGGCTCGTATAAACAATCCCCCGACTCCAAGAACCTTCTCGCTATCCCGTAGTAGGGTGAAGAATAATCATGGTCACAAGCAGAATGAAAAGCCCAATCATCCATTGCCTGCAAAGAGTTGAAATGATGGGTCATCGCTTTGAGCCTTACCGCAGGGAAAGCATAATCATGGGTCACATTCGAATAGCATGAAAGCGCGACCTTTGGACGATTCAGAGAATCATTCATCACGTGAATGACCTCCGGCACAGGACCGGCGATAGAGGCTACAATGGTCATGGCCGGGTCTTTGATCGTCTCCAGGAACGAGGTATACCTTTCCACCGGGTGCAACATCATGTTTTCATCGTCCCGCTGGTGGGTGCAATCGATGCGCTCCCCGATAGACCTGTCGTTGACATTGCAATCAATCCCGAACTCGAAACACCTGAACGAAGTCAAAGGGCCGATGTGCGAATCCATGTTGTCGAGATCCGGATCGGGATCGAATAAATCATCCGGCCTTGACGCGGAACAATCATCTTCGTCCGACAGGATGACGATCGCGAGATAAGCGTCGTCACGCAGGAATCCTGCATTCTCGGGAGTTTCATGGACATTCAGCGACATCCGCATCGCTTCCAAATGCTGTTCAAAACCGCACCCATGGATGCCGACTTCCGTGTAACATACAAAAACATCCCTTAGTTTCAGGTCATAGTTCCTGCACCTGGGACAACCGTATTCGTCTTCAAAAAGCGTCAAACTCCGGTGTTCAAAATTCTCACAGTGTTCCTGACCGCAATAATGAGAAGTACACATGTAGGATTCCGGTTCCGCATACCGATTGATTTCACATCCCTCCGGTTGCACATCCACTATGAAGCCTTGCCCCGGTCCGATGCAGCTTTCGCCCCATTCTCTCCCGCCGACCCTGCCAAGCACTCCCCTGTCTCCGCCCCCGTCCATGCATCTCGCAAATGAGTGATTTCCCGCGCCGAGATCCGATGTCACGACTCCGATGTGCATATTCGGCAACCCTGAGGGTCTTTTTTTCAGTTTATCCAGGAATGCGGGAAAATAATCGGTCAAATTACGTCGCAAAATATCCGTTCCATAGGAGTTATCCAGCAGGAAGAGGATATCCAGATCATGGGTCGGTGTCTGCACCAACCTGATGTCCCGCACATGTTCGATTGCCCCGCCATCCACTCCGCTATCTGCCGAACCGTCGTTTTCCGACCCCGGTGAACCGATTCTTCTGCCACATCCCGGCATGAAACAGCATAGAAAAACCATGCAGCACAAAAAGGGAACAAATTCTCTTTTCACTTTTTTCTCTTCTTCCTTTTCCGGGTTGCATGTTCGGCTCATTCCGCACATCCCGGCAATGTCTCAAATCACATGCTTATTTGAATCAAAAGCAGAGATCTCAATCCCGACAACTAAACATCGGCAGTGCACTTATCCGCAGCCGTGTATTCGTACTATTGCATCAATATTTGATTTGTACAATTTCAAACTTGCGACTGTTCTTTTCAATAAACTCTGACACGTCGCATCATTTCCTCCGGTTCCACCGGTTGGGATTTTGAAAGATCGTTGTGTTTTTCCCCATCAGCACATATTATGGCATATGTAAAAAATTGTTCTTTAACACACAAGAACGCGTTGTTCCGATAATCGCACCGGTGTAAAGAACGCCGGCGACAAGGAGCCGGACATTTTGACTCATCAACAGCAATCACAGGACTCGACACAGCAGCCCTCACTTATAGGCGGAAGTATAGGCAACTATATAATTCTTTCACAGCTCGGCGCGGGCGCAATGGGAGAGGTTTACCTGGGAGAACATCCGGACATCGGAAGAAAAGTCGCTATCAAGGTCTTGATTTCATCACTATCACAAGACCGAGATATGGCGAACCGGTTCGTTTCAGAAGCCCGCGCTGTAAACAAGATCAACCATCCGAACATAATCCAGATTTTTGATTTCGGAACTCTCCCTGACGGACGACTCTATTACACGATGGAGCACCTGGACGGCAAGGAACTCACGGATATCATAAAAAACGAAGCTCCCCTTACCCTGGCGCGTGCAACAAGCATCCTGGGCCAGATAACAGCAGCGCTTGACGCCGCCCATGCCGTAGGGATAGTGCATCGCGACCTCAAGCCCGACAATATCTTCGTGTGCAGCGGTCCGACCGGAGAAATTGTAAAAGTCCTGGATTTCGGTATCGCCAAGCTTTTGAGCCCCGAGCTCGGATCACAACACAAGACCACGGCCGGCATGATCATGGGCACGCCCATGTACATGTCTCCGGAACAGGCATCGGGAGACATCGACAATATTTCACCCCGAAGCGATATATACGCACTGGGGATCATAGCGTACGAACTGCTCTCCGGAGCGCAGCCCTTCAAGGCGCCTAGCGCAGCCCTGCTGCTTGCAAAACACATAACCGAACCGCCGATTCCACTGTCAGAGACAATTCGTGGACTCCCACCCGCGGTGTACACGTCTGTGGAAACAGCATTGCTCAAGAATCCACAGCAGCGCTATCCGTCTGCACAGGAGTTTTACCAGGCATACTCCAGCGCAGCGGCCGAAGCTCCGGGAGACACCATGGCGCGGGTGGTCAATCCGAATCCGTTCGGCTTGGCCCCGGGTGGCACAGGCCCTTCAACCGGTTCCGGCCTACATCCTCCTCCCGACGCGTATAGGTCGGGTTCTAATGCACCCGGAGCGTACGGATCCGGCGTCGGACAGAATCAAAGTCAGGTGGATCCTCATGGCGATTCGCTTGTCAAAGTTCCCAAAAACCCGGGCCCCCTCTATGCTTTAATCGCATTTTTGGGCGTACTCGTACTCGGCGGAGGCGGTTTTTTCACCTACCGATTTCTTTTTTCCGGATCATCGGATGAAAAAGAGCTGAAAGATCAAACCAAACATGACCAAGCCGGCGATGGAACCGACACGGGTGAAAAAACCATGGCTGAAAGCGAAGAAAACGAGGGTAAAGAGGGCGGCGATGGGGTCACGGTCTATTCCATCAATGTTGTTTCGAATACCCCCGGGGTCCAGATAAAGGCGGTAATAGCCGGCCAAGCCGCGCTTACAAGAACACCGCCGTTCAAACTAGAAGCCGCGCCGGGCGAACGTATCACACTCACCGCACAACGCGAAGGGTTCAAGCCATCCACGGAAACTTTCATTGCAACGGAAAACAGAGATGTGGTTTTAGATCTTAAAGAGGAAGAACAAGACAAAACAATTTCAGACCGCAAGAAACCCCGAAGAAAAATCCGGAAAAAGACAACAGCCACCCACAAGAAAACGCAGATTCGGGAAGGTACTTTGCAGATGGATTGACAATGAGATCCCGTTTAAAAGCTTCCGGTTGCAAACACTCCGCAGCCGGTCGCTCCGCAACCTGGCGCCACGACCGCGTGCCGATCTCCCCTATTCTTCCCTCCGAAATGTACTATCAAGGCGCCTGCAGTCACTCCCGCTGCGGTGAGGATCGCGGTCCCCAAAAACACGTCGGTCAGGGTACGCAGTGTCTTTCCTCGATCCCGGTCTCCGGGGTCATAGTTTTCCTTCCAACGGTTGTGAGTCCTGAGAGTCATAACCCCGGTCACGGTACCGGTTATCCCAAGGGCCGCAGCCGCAGCCGTCCCGGTCCAGAACCACCATCTCTTGTGAACCGGTTTGTACGGAGTGGTTTCCACGATCATTTCGTCCGTCACATCCGGTCCAGGATCCATTACCTCCTTTTCCACTATAGAATCTTCGACCGGTTTCTCCGTAAGGGGTCCATCCGTCGCCGGTTCGTCCGTCAATCCCGGCAAGGTGAATTTCACGGTCACCAGGTCCCGTGCTTTCACGGTCACATTTTTGTGGATGGTCTTGTACCCCTTTTTCTTCAACACGATCAAATGAGTCCCTTCTTCCAGGCGCAGCACAACCGGTGTCGTTCCCAAAGGAGTACCTTCAAACTGGTCGACCAACACTTCTGCTCCCTCAGGTGTGCTCACCACCGTCACGCGTCCCTTGTGCTTTTCCGCAGCCTCCTGACGAGCCATCTCCTTTTCCAGCTCGGCTATCCACAAATTCACCTCAGCCTTGTTCGGAGCATCCGGCCTTTCAGTCAAAAAAAGCCTGTACATGAACAATGCCTTCCTGTGTTCACCGAGCTGACGGTGGCACTGCGCCATGTTAAATATCAATGAAGAATGCGGTCTCAACTCGTGGGCTTTCCTGTATTCGGCAAGTGCCTCCCTGAAATTGGCCTGCCGGTAGTATACCTCGGCCCGGTCGAAATGTCCTTGCGCCTGTTCCTTTCTGGAACGTTTTCCCTCAGCAACCGAGGGGTTAAGCAGCGCTATCATCACAGCGACCCCGATTGAAAATATCTTTTCGTACACGGCTTTCTCCTTTTAAAAATCGCAAAACACCCGGTTGAATCTTTTTATATCCGGGCATTTCAGGTTCCGCGCCACTACGAACCCAACCGAATCATTCCCAAGACACCTCCATCGGTTCATGGCCGTCTTCACCAACTAGTCCATTTCCGAGTTGACCGTGATTATTCTCGCCCCAGCACCACGGAAAATCACTTTCGTCCACGGCACAGGTAAAATACCCACCCACGGCAAACAGTTTAACAGGGTCTAATATCGTAACCTGTAGAGGCTCTCTGCTTATTTCAGGTCCATCCGAGCCCTGTCCAAGTTGTCCCCACATATTGTTTCCCCAACACCATGGGCTTTCGTCGTTGTCTATGGCGCAAGTGTGATAAGGTCCTGCTGAAATTAAAATGCCGCGCCCAGGCGGATCCATCACCGGCTCCGGAACATTAGGCTCCAGCGTTGACCCATTTCCAAGGGTTCCATAATCATTGACGCCCCAGCATAAAAAAGATCCGGCAATGTTAATCGAACATGTGTGGCCGGTTGCGCTGGAAACCGACAAAGTAGAACCCGCCTGGGGCACATGCGCCGGCGATGCAACCACCGCATCCCAAGCTGCTCCGGTTCCGAGTTGCCCACTCCAATTAGCCCCCCAGCAGTACAAATCACCATCACCGTCCACCGCGCATGTGTGTCGTTTTCCAGCCGAAATCGAAAGCACGGAATTCAGATCCGGCACATGTTGCGGTAAAAGAGCCTCCGCATCATCACCGTATGTTCCTATTCCGAGTTGGCCTCTATCATTGAATCCCCAACACCACAAGGTTCCATCATTTTTGACAGCGCAGGTGTGATTGCCGCCCGCGGATATTACGTCAACTTCGTCCAACCCCTGGACCTGGATGGGAGTGATATTGTCGGGTTCTTCAGTCATTGTGTCTATTCCGAGTTGCCCGTGGAGATTGTGCCCCCAACACCAGGCGGTTCCATCATTTTTGACAGCGCAGGTGAATTTGTGACCGCTCGAAACCATTTTAACATCTTCCAGGCCGTTGACTCGCACGGGAACACTTCTGTTCTCCTGAGTTCCATCTCCGAGTTGGCCTTTATCATTGAACCCCCAACACCACACGGTACCGTCGTTTCTCACCGCGCAAACATGCGCGTAACCGGCTGAAATGTCTTTCACGCCGCAATCCTCCGGGCAAGCGTCAAAGCTTTCGCCCAGGTCCAAATCGCACCTGCCGTCCCCGCATGTCCAGCATCGACTTGTGTCGAAATCCAAGCAATCTTCCCTGCACAGAAGAGTCCCGCCGATAAACCCTTGTGTATCACAGGTTTCCCCTCCCAGGTCGTCTCCATCACATTTTTCGGGTCCGCTAATGATGCTGTCGCCACATTTCCAGCATCCACTGGTATCGAAACCCGAGCAATCCGGAAAACACGACAAATCGCCCGAATCAAAACCCTGTGACTCACACGTCTCTTCTCTCAAATCGGTTCCGTCGCACACCTCGCCTTCCTCGGCAATATCGTTTCCGCAAATGGGTAAGTTGCCTCCATCATCGTCAGGATCCGCATCCTGCCAAACCGCTCCGTCGCCATCGTCGGGATCCGCATCCTGCCAAACCGCTCCGTCGCCATCGTCGGGATCCGCATCGGCCGAGACCGACCCGTCGGCAATTCCGGGTTCGGAAAAATCCACCATCAATGTGCACCCGAACAAAGAAGAACACACAACCATCATACAAGTTACAAAGGGGGCAATTGCTGTTTCAACATGTCTGATTCTACTATCAACTTTCATTCCCTTTATTCTCATGTTGCCATTTCCTCTCCGGATAATCCCGGAATTAATCGAAACGTTTTCTTAAACAGCTTTTTCTTTCTTCTACACAACCAAGAAAAACCGCTTCAATAATTGATTCTTGGTACGAATTCCTCTTGCTCATGCGATCTTTTCCAAAAACTGTTTGTTCTTACTATGATTTTTCTTCTTTTTCAACGAATTACCCGTAACCCGTCAGCATCAAAGCGAAAACAGCGCAAAACCCGGTTATCGCCCAGTGATTCAAAATCGCAAGTTCCGCTTGACACACGAAACGCCGTACATATTATGACGGCCTTGACATAGATCCCGCAAAGGGAAGATTTTGAAGTTTTTTAGGAGGTCGCCATGGGCGAGCGAATGGGTTTACTAGGAAAAAAGCTGGGCATGACTCAGATCTTTACTGAAGACGGCCAGAGAATACCGGTAACCGTTGTGAAAACCGGTCCTTGCGTGGTGCTTCAGGTGAAAACACAGGAAACCGACGGGTACTCCGCCATACAGTTGGGGTTCGAGGATCAGAAAAAACATCGGGTCAACAGACCCGACCTGGTCCGTTTTTCCAAGGCTGAGACCGAACCGAAGCGTTTTGTCCGGGAATTGAGATTGCCGGCCCAAAAGATCGGGGATTTCGGGAGAGGTCAAACGATCAATATTTCCGACGTGTTTGAAAAAGGCGACTGGATTGACGTTACCGGTACAAGTAAGGGCAAGGGATTCCAGGGTGTCATGAAAAAATACAATTTCAGCGGATTCCGGGCGACTCACGGAACACACGAATACTTCCGGCATGGAGGTTCGATCGGATGTACCTTGACTCCCGGACGGGTGATGAAAGGCAAGAAGATGCCGGGCCAAATGGGAAATGAAAGGGTCACGGTGCAAAACCTGAAGATCGCTGAAATCAATGAAGAAAACGGTTTGGTTCTTGTGCGGGGAGCGATTCCGGGGCATCGGGGAAATTACGTGATAATTCAAAAAGCAGTGAAAAAATCCGGTCCAAAGGATGGCGCAAAAGCTGGATAATCTTTGCGCAATGTCTCATCCGTCCACTCCCCTGCCGGCCCTCCTTTGTAAAGTCATTCCGTTTCCGATTCCTGCGCAGTAAACTGGCGCTCAGCTTCCAAGCTGAAAGTCGGCGCACTGAACGCCCGCGGCGGCGGGTGAAAGAAGAGATTTGAAATTGCCGAAATTGAGTGATCGCAGATGTAGGCACGACAAATACTACCGGATGGCAAAAGAGGGGAATTATGCATCACGCGCTGTATACAAACTGCAGGAAATCGATAAGAGGTTCAACCTGATCGCATCCGGACACAAGATCTTGGATCTGGGTTGCCGTCCCGGCTCGTGGCTGCAGTACGCTGCAAAAAAAGTCGGACCCAAAGGAATGGTTGTAGGGGTGGACCTTAAGGACCTGGAAATAAGCTTGCCCGCCAATACTCACGTTTTTGTCGAAGATGTAAGGGAGATCGATCCGGCTAAGCTGGAGGAGAAGGCGGGCGGGTTGTTCCATGGCGTGCTTTCCGACATGGCGCCTAACACCACTGGAATAAGATGCGCGGACGTTGCCCGGAGTCTCCATTTACTCGAGGCCGTTTTGCTGACTGCTGACCGGGTTTTGCGCACAGACGGCTTCCTGGCGGCAAAGATTTTTCAGGGACAGGGGTTCGACGAAACCCTTTACGAAGTGAAGCGACGATTCAAAAAGGTCAAAAACATGAGGCCCGAAGGAACGAGAAAAGGAAGCATGGAACTCTACGTGGTGGGAATCGGAAAGAGAGAAACGCCTCTTTCGTTGAAATGAAAAATGATTGCGTTGATCAAACGGCCGGTGAAGGCTTTTAGGTTGACGCAAAAATTTTTGACCGGTAAAAGGCTCTCCGAGCCTGATAAAGGGAAAAGAGAAGATTATGGCTAATATCGTGGTCATCAACCAGGACCATCCTCAACCCAGAAAGATCGAGCAGATGGTCAAAATCCTGGACGGGGGAGGAGTAATAGCGTATCCCACCGACACGGTTTACGGTTTTGGCTGCGATGTTCACAACAAAAAAGCCGTCGACAAGGTGTACAAGCTCAAGGGGGTGGGAAAAAAACATCTCATGAGTTTCTTATGCCCTGACCTCAGCGGCATTTCCAAGTACGCTCAGGTGACAGACAAATCCTACCGCATCCTGAAACGGATTTTACCCGGACCCTACACCGTCATCCTGCGAGCAACGTCAATGGTTCCGAGGATATTACTGCCCCAAAGGCGGACGGTCGGAATCAGGGTTCCGGACAGTCCAATAGCCCACGCCCTTTTGAACCGTCTCGGAAGACCGATTATATCAAGCAGCGTAAAAAACAAAGACGGCGAACCTATGCTGGATCCCCGCGCCATCAGCAATGAATTCGGAAACGGCCTGGATGCCATTATCGACGGCGGATTTCTGGGCGATGTGCCGTCTACGGTGATTTCATTGATCGACGATACGCTGGAAGTTATCCGGGAAGGCAAGGGGTCCCTTGAACCCCTGGGCCTGTAAAGCGTTTTTTACGACTTTCAATCCAGGATTTCCCGCTGAACGGGAATATCAAAGGTTTTTCCTCTCCTCGACACCGTCAGGATGACCGTGGTTCCGGCCGGCCCCTGCAAGGAAGTTTCGATAAGAGATAACCCCAGGCCGTCAAGAGACCCTCCGTCTATGGCTGTAAGCTCGTCACCCCGCGCCAGACCGGCGGATGCGGCGGCGCTGCGGGGTTTAATCGACGATATCAAGATCGATTCACCGCGGGCACTTAAGGTTATTCCAACCCCGGCCCTGGGCGCCTTTGCCCCGGCCTCCGACTCGTTGGGAACCAACTCCAGGACAATGTCCGCGCTACGGCCTGACTCGACCTTCACTCCGGCCATCCGCGCTTGACCTTTGTCCGGGTGGCGCGCATGCAGTAAACACCGGCCCGGCGGCAAATCATCCAGCGCGAATTCACCTTTCCTTCCGGTTTGAACAGCGGTCTCCATGCCGGGAAAACCTCTGCCTTCGCACCAAACCTCCGCACCTTCCACCGGAAACATTCGGTAATCACGGACAATACCTTCCAGTGAGCCGGAAACATCCATCCACCATTCCAGGTCCTTAAGGGTGATCTGCCGCGGTGAATCTCCCTCCGGAATCCTGATTCTCTCCTTCAAGGGGGTGTAACCCGGAGCTTGTGCAGTAATCTCGTAAACACCGGCTTCGAGACCGGTCCAGTCAAAACGACCCGAAAGAAAGCTTCTTTCCAGTGAAGCGCCCACCCGAGGCTTCAACTCGAGAGTCAAATGGGTCACATAGCCTTTTGTACTACGATCCCGGACCCAACCCTGAATTCCACCTCCGTAGCCCATAACAAGCCTGTGAGATCGATTCAACTCAAGACCCCTGTACTCCACGTCGGGGCGATCGGAATGATACAGCCGCAAAAGATAGTCGAGCTTTCCCAGCCCCTCGAACTCGAAGTCCCCATTTTCCCCGGTGCGGGTCACCAACCGCTGGGGAGAACGGGGATCCAGCGATATGATCTCAACCGCGGCCTCCTCTACGGGCAAATCCCGCTTGTCCACCACAAAACCCGACATCCTTTGGGATGCTTCTTCCAAGGTAACCTTGAGTCTCTTTTCCCGCTGAGCGCGGCCTATGTCATCCATGTCGACGGTTGTCACCAGGGAAACGTACCCTTGCGACGTTAGATGTAAACGAACCTTCCCGGACAAATGGTCCAACCTGAACTCCCCCTTCCGGTCGGACACTGCTACCGCCCCATGATAAGCGTCCCTAGCGCCTGAAGCCACCACCCTTACCCCCTGCAACGGCTTATTGATTTCATCCAAAACAGTGCCCAAAAGTTTGATCCCGGGACTCAAAACGAACCGCAAACCATCTTGCTTTCTGTTCAACCTCAGGCGCATAGGCCTGGACTGGAACCTGGCGTATTCGGGATGACTGATCATTACCACCACGTCACCCGCAGCGAGTCCCGCTATGCGAAACCTCCCCTTTGCATCAGTGATGTAGGTCCCGGCTTCCATGTGCAAGTGAGCAGGACCATCCGCGGGCGCAGCCCAACTCCCCGAATCATCCAGTCCCTCAACATGCCAGCCGCCCGAAAGAGGAGTCGGTGGAACCGGGCCGCCTGTAACACCTAGACTCATGAATCCGCCCTTTTCCGGAATGTCCGCGCCCGCCGGTTCCATCAGTACCGCAGGGACTTCAACACCCCCGGTTCCGTGGACAGGCGCACCACCCGGCGACGATTCTGCAAGCGCCATCTGAAACAGCATTTCCTGTGCATCGAAAACCCCCGCTGAAAATCGTCCTCCCCTCACACCGGGGGATGAAGATATTATTTCAAGCCGAGCGCCTTCTACAACGTCGCCCACATCGTTGACCACTTCTCCGGCAATCTCCGCTCCCGGCTGCATCTCGATTGTTTCATTCTGCACCCGGGCCAACCCGTCTTCACGATCATCGGGACTACTGCCTGCATCACCATCCCGAAGGTCCGCCCCATCGACCATAGATTCATCCGCGTCGTCAGGATGAAAATCCCCGGAATCTTCATCCTCAGGCGGCTCCCCGCCGACTCTCACGGGACGGGACACATGAGGAAGAAAACCGAAACGCTCCGCGCTTACAAAATACATGCCCTTCAAAACTCCGGGAAATTCTATCATCCCCTTTTCGTCTGTTCTTCCGGCGCGCGCGCCTACCGTGAGAGCACCGTGACCCAGCATAACCCTGACGCCATGAAGGGGTTTCCCCGTAACCTGGTTCTTGACGTGAAACCGAACTCTGACTCCTTCTTCCAGTGTCAAAGTCAAAAACTCCAGGTCAACACCCTCCTCAACCTCCAGGCCCAGAATCACTCTTGAAGCCAGGTCATCTTTTTCCGCCCTTATCTCATATACGCCGGGTGGAATGTCGGGGAAACGGAAATTGCCTTCGGCATCGGTCCATACCCGCCTTGCCGGCCAAAGTCCCGAACCGGCTACATGCACTTGTGCTCCATTGACCGGCGCCCCCCCGAAAACCACCTTTCCATTGATTCCACGAAGACTCTCCAAGGCCACGTCCATCCACGGTCCCGGCGCGTGCTGATCCTCTCTTACCGTATCCAGGTAACCCCGGGCCTGAAACTGAACCCTATATCTACCGGGTGGAAGACCCGTAATTTCAAACCTGCCTTCACGGTCAGTGAGCGCTGTGTACGGCCAGGAAAACGAAACAGCATCCATCCCGCGCCGGGCAATATCTCTTTCCTCGTCTCTTTCCTCGTCTCTTTCTTGGTCTTCGGTTCTTGGCGACTCGTCATCTCCCACCGAATCATCTTCCTCCTGCAAAGGAACCTCCTCGGTCATCTTTTCACCGATGTCAAACTGCGGTACCGCAGCCACCAAGACGCCTTGAATGGGGAACCCTCGGCTGTCGGCCACACTCCCGGCGATCACCACCCCTACCTGCAAATGAACGTTTTCAAGCGAAAACATCCTCTCTTTCCCCGGTGCGGGTGAAGGAATCCTGCGAACGAGATGAGATCGCTCATACCCTTTCTTCCTTATGAGGACATGCACCATGCCTGAATCGCAAACCTCGAAAACATATTTTCCTTCTTCGTTCGTTTCCGTTCTTCCGAGAGCGCGCAACCCGACCGGCCCTGCACAGAAAACATCCACCGTCGCGCCCGAAAGGGGCCGGGCTTTAGAATCAAAAACCGCTCCTTCAATGTAGGTTTTCGCGGCAAGCGGTTCCGTCTCCTCTTTTTGTTTCGATACCTGCTCACTTTCGAGATCCCGCTGCTGCATGGCGCAAGATCTCAAGCCCGCTGCGATCACCCCGAAAAAAAGCGCTAAAAGAGCTAACAATACAATCCAGAAATCAGAAGATTTTCGTTTTAAAACTCTCATTTTTGCCGTCTATCCATACAACCATCCGCTCACCGCAGGTACCACGCTTTCAATAAAACGCTCGCCGGCCCAAGTCATTCCTCCCTCTGAATCAAATCGCAAAAAAGCCTATTTCACAACGAGATTCACCAGCCTCTTCGGAACCACGATCACACGATGAATCGTTTTACCTTCAATGTGGCGTTTAACCGCGGGATCCTCAAGGGCGGTTTTTTCGACCTTTTCTTTTTCAGCGTCCGCTTCCACCTTGATGCGGGCTCTCAGTTTCCCATTTATCTGCACCGCCAACTCTATAGTGTCATCAACCACAAGTTCCGGATCATAGACAGGCCAACTCTCCAGTGCAATAAATCCCTTTTTTCCCATCCCTCGCCATAGTTCCTCAGCTATATGCGGCGCAAACGGAGCGAGAACGAGCAGGGATTTTTCAAGTGCTTCCGCGGCCGCGGATTTCTTATCATCCGAATTCGGCTTGAACGCGGCAAGCGCATTAAAGACCACCCGTATTTCGGCAATGGCGGTGTTGAAATTGAATCTCCTGCTAACATCTTCGCCGATCTTTCGAACAGCTTTGTGGACCAGGCGCCTCAACTCTAATGCCTCATCGCCGTATTTCATTGCGGGATCAAACGAAGCACCTCGAATTTCACCTATCAATCTGCGAACTTCCCTCCAGACTTTATTCAGGAATTTATTCGCTCCCTCAACCCCGGCTTCCGACCATTCCAGATTTCGCCGGGGAGGGGAATCCGAAAGTATGAACAAACGCACTGTATCCGCGCCGTAACGCCCAATCATGGTTTCCGGATCCACGACATTCATCTTTGACTTGGACATCTTTTCACTGCGGCCCCTGATGACTGGAACACCGCACTTCGGACACTTTCCATCCTTGACATCGGCCGGGACCAGCCAGCCGTGCTCCTTGCATTTCAACGTCTCCATGCAAACCATGCCCTGGGTGAGCAACCGCTTGAAAGGTTCGATTGCACTCGTCTTGCCCAGGTCGCGTAGCACCTTGGTGAAAAACCTCGCGTAAAGAAGATGCATTATGGCGTGTTCTATGCCGCCGATGTACTGGTCCACGTTCATCCAGTAATCCGATTCGGGTCTGTTGAAGATTCCCTCTTTGTAACTTGGTGAACAGTACCGAAAGAAATACCAGGAAGACTCGACAAATGTATCCATTGTGTCTGTTTCTCTCCGGGCGTCACCTCCGCAGCGGGAACATTTCACCCTGGACCAGGATGGATGCTTGACCAGGGGAGACCCCCCCTCGTATTCAATGACCACATCCTCGGGCAACGTCACCGGGAGAGCTTCACGTTCAACAGGGACCGTTCCACATTCAGCGCAATGGATCATGGGTATCGGAGCCCCCCAGTACCTTTGCCTGCTTATGCCCCAATCTCTGAGCCTGTAATGGATAGCGAAATCCCCTTCACCCTTTTTCTTCAAAGCTTCTACAACAGCTATTTTGCCTTTTTCATTGTCCATGGAATCAAAAGATCCCGAATTCACCATTTTTCCCGGACCCCCGTACGCCTCCTCCATGCTTTCAATTGATACCGGTTCTTCCGCATCTTCAGGCTGAATCACGACTTTGATGGGAATGGAATAACGCCGGGCGAATTCAAAATCCCGTTGATCATGCGCGGGAACCGCCATGACCGCGCCCGTGCCGTATTCCATTAAAACAAAGTTAGCAATGTATACGGGTATCGGCTCTCCGTTAACCGGATTGATGACACGAGCGCCGGTATCGCATCCTTCTTTGACATAATCTTCAGCGGAACGCTTCATCTTATCTTCATTGCGGACACTCATCACGAAATCCCTGACCTCGGCCTCCCTTGCGGTTCCGGCAGCAAGCTTCAGCGCCAGGGGATGTTCCGCTGCAAGACTGAAAAAAGTCGCGCCGAAAAGAGTATCGGGCCGAGTCGTGAAAACCTCTATGAATTCCCAACCGGCAACAGGCTTTTCAAGCCTGAACCTGATCCGCGACCCGCGACTCTTGCCAATCCAGTTTTTCTGCATGAGAAGAACTTGATCAGGCCACTCTCCCTCTAGATCTTCCAAGCCGGAAAGAAGCTCGTCCGCGTAATCGGTAATTTTGAAAAACCACTGATCAAGCTCTTTCTGCTCTACGACAATCCCGCAGCGCCAACACGCTCCGTTTTCAACCTGCTCGTTAGCCAACACCGTCTTGCAGGATGAACACCAATTCACAAAGCTCCCCTTCCGGTAGACGAGGCCCTTTTCATACATCTCAATGAACAGATCCTGTTCCCAACGAAAATACTCGGGATCACAGGTCATAATCTCCCTGCTCCAGTCATAAGAAAAGCCCATCCGGCGGAGTTGCCTGCGCATGGTCTCCACGTTCTTCAACGTCCACTCCTTAGGGTGAACACCAGCGGTGAGAGCTGCGTTTTCAGCGGGCATGCCGAATGCATCCCAACCCATAGGGTAGAGAACGTTCTTGCCCTCCATCCGCTTGATTCTTGCTATGACATCACCGATGGAATAGTTCCGCACATGCCCCATGTGAATCTTTCCTGAAGGATAAGGAAACATCTCGAGAACATAATACTTCTCTCTGTCTTCATGTACTTCCGACTTAAAGACCCCTTCTTCGCTCCATCTTTCCTGCCAATAACTCTCTATTGTCTGCGGAATGTAATTCTCTTCCATAAATGAAATTCTCCTGGAAAAAACCCTATCTTTTTTTTTTTTTTTCCGCGGAAACACTTTTCCATGAATCCGCTTATTCACTGGAGACGGAACAGTTCAGTACGACGCAGGTTCCTATCACACCACCGCCTTCCCTTCAATGCCGTCGTGTTGTATACAAGGTCCCATGGTTTTCGATAAAACTACTTAAAAACCGAGTTTTGGCCGTAAAGAGGCGCCGGATGGGAAAAAAGAAGAAAAGGAAATCATCGGGCCCGGGTGGAAAAAAACCGGGCGCACATTCTTCAGGAAAAACCGGATCCGAACAAAGAGAGAAAAAAGTTGAATCGAAGGAGTTGGATCGGGCAGGGGAAGAGACAGAAAGCACGGGATCGAAAGAAGCTGAACAGAGTTCAAAACCAGCGGATCCAGGATCGGAAAAGCAAGGGAATGCGATCGAGCGTTTTGTCGGCAGTATAAGAAGACAGCGGGGATATTGGTTGCCTCTGGGTTGCGGCCTTCTTCTTCTGTTGATCTCTCTTCTCCCCTGGGCGTCGGTCGGCGAGGAAAGTTTTTCACTGACCGCGCTGGCGGGAAACACGGATGTTTTTCCGGTTCCCCTGACCAGTCCAAAAATGGGCGGAATCCTCTTGTACTTGGTACCGGTAATGGGCCTGGTGTTTATTGTCGGCACGGGCGCGCCGGCGTTTTTTCAGCCATGGAAGCCATGGTTGCTGGGTGGATTGGGAACACTGTTCCTGCTACTTTTCAACTGGTACAACCCCGCCTTGACCCAATCTTCTTTCCACCCGCATCACAACATCCTGTTGGGAATGCCTTTGAGTTGGATGGGAGCGGCCGCAGCGGGAGCGTTTGCAGCACTCCACATAGACCCTGAAAAAACAAGGAAGAATTGGGCACGACCGGTTGCAACGGCCGCGGTCATCGTTTTTCTGCTGTCCGCGTTCATTCCCGAGTATATTCTCGGAGAACGATCCATTCCGCTGGTCGGCCAGTTACAGAAATTGGGCGAAGGCGGACTCTCCTCGCTTGCCGGTCTGATATCACTTCTCACCTGGGCGAGTGCCGGACTTTTGGCCTGGGAATTGTATCGATTTGCAAACAATAGTTCGGGAACGAAGCGAATCTCGAGAAACCCGGGAACGAAACATAGTAATCCGTTATATTGGCCGGCACTCACACTATTGTGTCTTCACCATCCAATATACCTGCTTTCAAAGGGAATGGGTTCCGACCAGGGCGCATTGACATACACGCTCCTGGCTCTCGGCGCAACAGCCGCCTCTCTTGTAACCGGATGGGCGGCAGCTTCGCTTTTTATGTGCAGTTCAGGCGATGAAGCAAAATGGAGAAAACAGAGTTTTTCCGAGGCCGCTTTCTGGATCGTTGCAACACTTCTTCTTCTTGCGTTTCTCCTTATGGAAAGCCAGGGAGTAGGCTATACCGTTACCGACGAGAACATTTATTACTACCAGGCAAATCTTGTTGCACAGGGAGAGCTTCCGTATCGTGACTTTTTCTTTGCTCATCCGCCCCTGCACATCCTGATTCCGGCCCTGTTTTTCTACTTGTTCGGATTCAACCTGTTCCTGGCAAAAATGATTTCCATAAGCGCTGCGATGATTGCAGGCATTTTCGTATTGCTGACGGCGCGCAGGATCCTGGGACGTCCGGCCGCTCTCATAGCGCTTTGTCTTTACCTCTTTTCATTCGCCGTGTTGAATGCCGGCGTTAATCTCACCGGGATCAACCTTACCGTAATGTTCCTGATGGCGGGTTTCTATACAGCTCTTTGCGGAAAACCTCTTTCCGCTGGCGCGTTGACGGCTTTCGCCCTTTCTACCGGTTTCTATTCCGCGGCTGCAGCGGCAGCTATGCTCTTGGCTGCATTGCTGCTCTCACCCGGATTCGGACTTCGTTTTGCCATTGGAATGTTTGGTGTTTTCGGTTTTATCAACCTGTTTTTCTACATCCTTGGCGGATCTTCTTTCATTGAAGGGGTTTATCTTTATCACGGCCGCAAGCCGCCGAGGGATCCCAGGCACATGGAGTACGGACCCAGCCCGTTGAAAGCCTTGTTTTACAACTTCTACGTGCTACTTACGACCGATGAGCTCAAAAAAACGATTCTCTACCACGGACATCTCATTTGGGGTTTTCTTATTGCGATTTTCGCCTGGTTTTCAATCGGTTTCGGATGGCTTGCACGCGGACAAGGCAAATCATGGATCCCGGAGACAACCGGCTCGGATGATGCAGAGATCTCTTCTCCGGCCGGCAAAACAAAGAAACGCTCAAAATCATTCCTTTCCGGAGTAACCGCTGCGATCGAACCTATCCGGAAATTCTTCTCGGACATACTCAAGTCTCCGGACGGAGGCCCCGCTTTAGTACTCCTGGTCGGCAGCGCTCTGGTAGTTCAGTTCAGCATGTTCAAGAGGCTTCACTCGTTCTACTTCGTCTTGTGGTACCCTTTCATGGCGATTGGTACCGCGTTTTTGCTGGATCGAATCTTCAGAACGATTGCAGCGGTCTTTCGTGAAGATCGCGGAGGAAAGGAAACCTCCGGGAAAGGTAGAAACAGGGGAAAAGAAAAAAGATTCTTTTCAGCAGCCGTTGTGCCGAAAACTTCCACCGCACTGGTCACGTGCATATCCCTTGCCTTTCTTTTCGGGTGCTACAAGAGTTGCGAAAACTGGGGCCACCATGTCCATGAATCCGAATTCCAGAACGCGGGCCGTCGACTGGATTATCCCTGGAGAGAACCCAAGTTCCTTTCTTTCGCCGGTTCCACTGTAAAAACGTTGTTCTGGGTCGACCACCGAATCCAGGGGGAAGTCGTCCCTTCTTACAGACAATATCTCTGGAACAAGAAGCGGCATTTCGACACTGCGCCTGAAATTGCGGCACACATAAAGAAAAACACAACGCCGAATGAAACCATAGCCGGAGCTTCCGCGGTGGCACCTTTGCTGGCTCTTCTTGCCGAAAGGAGAATCGCCGACAACTTCGTCGATACCAACACTTTGAGATTTCGTTCAGGACTTTCCACTACGGAAGAATTCTATGAAAGGGTGTGCAATACTCCCATAGCCTATATTGTATCCGCTCCCCGGTCTTTCTTTACATGGAACAAGATGCGTCATCACAACCGATTCCTGGAAGGTTTTTCCCTGGAAAGAACCTTCGCGGATCCCGACATAACATACGGCGGAACATATCTCATTCATCTTCTCAGGCGCACAAACAAGAAAACCGAAGCCCCGTACTGCCGTTACCTGGGGAGAACAAAGCCTTAGGCCCATCCGCACGCGATTGTTCAGGGGCGAGCCGCATAACGCCTAGTCAGCCGAGGCCGAAAGTTGAAGCAGGTCTCCGGAAAAAGCCGGCGTTCGAAGCCCGCTGCCCGAAGGGCTGAAGGGATTCGACCGAGTCGCCGACGATGCTACCCGAAGGGTAAGCTTCAAACGG
>SLPX01000305.1 GCA_007131745.1 Myxococcales bacterium | reverse complement strand
GACGGTGAGTTGGTACTCGCATCAGCCACCATCGGGATAACCCATTACAGGCTCTTGCCCTTTCTCTATAATGTGACTTTTAAGGATACGGGAATGCTCACTGCTTTCTACGCCCCGGAGTTTTTGTGGCCCACTATCAACAGCTTTTCATCCACAGGTATTGTGGAGCGGCTCTTTGAAGATCAGTATCCAGCCCATCTTATTGATGAGCTTTTGGAAATGGGTCTTTGGGTCGATGCAGTGCCCTTTTTGGACGGCCAACCATACAGGGGATACTTGGTGGGGGTGGAGCGAGACCTGATCAACGATCAACTAACCGGTGTGACATCAAAATTCTCAAACGGAGCTGTCATAGGACACTAAAAATCCATTCTTGAGTTGAGTCCCCCAAATCCCATCATACGGAGGAATTTCTATAAGCAATCGCCGGTGGCTCCATAAAGGCTGGGATTCGACGGCGAACCCCCGATCGTGCAAGCAGTGGCGCCGCTCCACGTGCAACCCATGGTTTGGCAATCCGCGATCATTTCCTGCAGAGCCGAGTTGCAGGGCGCTTCACCGCCTCCGTGGACGAGATTCTTTCCAGTCGGGCAATTTGCAATCATTGTGTCATCGCCCTGGCAGGGCGCGCCGCCGCAAGAGGGTGGTGGATTGTCGCAGGTGCGATGCCTCGTGTACGTCCCGCACCACAGGACACCGCAATCAGAAACATCATCCACCCAGTCGCTCCAACCGCCGTCTACAGGTGCACAACAAGCTCCGTCCAGACAGATCTCGTTTCCCGGGCATTCAGCGCCGTCGTCTGTTTCGCCGTTGCAGTTGTCATCCAGTCCGTTGCACTCTTCTTCTCTCGGTTCACCGGCACCCTCGCACGGTCCCCATTCCGTGGTGGAGAATTCCCCATCCATGACCCGCTCACAGACTTGGGTGCCCATTACGCAGATTCCCACGCCCGCGTGTTCCGGATCCCCGGGGAAACACGGCTGGGTGTCTCCCTCTTCACAGGTGGTCGTCGGATCTCCTGAATCCAAATCCGTCCACTGATGTGCGTCCCGTTGGTCCTGGTCTCCGCCATCTGAAAATGCAACTCCGGAATCCCGGATGTCTCCATCCTTTGATTCCCCTGCCGAACATCCTAAAGCGTAGATCCAGGCTGTCATGCAGAAACAACATGTCACAAATCCCGTCAAAAAACTTTTCTTCTTGCTGTTCATTTCAGTACCTCCAAATACGAACCAGCGAAACAAGCTGAAATATCCTTTGTTTATGCAGTGCTGCCGGCTTTGGTCCGGAAAGCAAAGCGCATCTTGCGCAAAACCTATTAAGAGCAAGCGCCCAAAAAATTGCAAGTTACCCGGCGCATAAACTCAAACACTCATTCTTCACTTCCCTTCTTCGGATGGGAGTAGCCCAGTTCCGTCGTTGGCTGCTTGAGGTTGCGATGGCCGAGGCCAGGGCCCCGACAAACAGCCACGCAACTTACCACGAAAAGTCAAAAATCCGGACAGGTGGTTGGGGAGGCGGAGCTGACGGATCCACCACAAAGTCCATTCCCTATTTCACAAGGTCCTCCATAGGAACGAGTGAGGACACCATTTGTACTACAGGAATACGTGCAGCTATAACTCGGGTAGTGCTGCACTCCTCCCGTACAACCGGAAGTCGTGTTCACGTTAAGCAATTCAGAAGAACAACTGGTGCCTGGGTCGAGGTGCGAATACCCCTTCCCATGGATAAACTTACACGTGCATGACTCCACGGAACAACTCTCAAAATAGGAAGAACCACCCGAAAGCGTCCCATCGTTGCAAGAAATCGTAACCAGAGAGCACGAGTGCCCACAGGGAACGGTCGCTGTAAGATAGCTGGACACCTCCTGCCCGTGGGCAAGCATACCATATCCTGTCAACGAACAATCCTGATAGAGCTGAACACAAGCTCCGTCGGAACAGATCTCGTTTTCAGGGCATTCAGCGCCGTCGTCTGTTTCGCCGTTGCAGTTGTCATCGAGTCCGTTGCACTCTTCTTCTCTCGGTTCACCGGCACCCTCGCACGGTCCCCATTGCGTGGTGGAGAATTCCCCATCCATGACCCGCTCACAGACTTGGGTGCCCATTACGCAGATTCCCACGCCCGCGTGTTCCGGATCACCTGGATAACACGGTTGGGTATCGCCCTCTTCACAGGGGGTCGTGGAATCTCCTGAATCCAAATCCGTCCACTGATGTGCGTCCCGTTGGTCCTGGTCTCCGCCATCTGAAAATCCAACTCCGGAATCCCGGATGTCTCCTTCTTCTGACTCGTTTACCGAACCTACTGCAGAACAACCTCCCACGTAGACCCAGGCTGTCATGCAGAAACAACATGTCACAAAACCCGTCAAAAACCTTTTCTTCTTGATGTTCATTTCAGCACCTCCAAATACGAACCAGCGAAACAACCTGAAAATAATCTTTTCTATGGTTCTGAAGTACAAACCCCATGCCATAAAACCGACCATGCAGATCTGCAATGATAGCAGGTAGTTCCGGGTGCATGGCCTGAAACAAACAAGGAAGAAGTGCGCCATTTTGTCGCATCAAGGGTCGGCAATCCCCATTCTTGGATTGTATTTGTTGCGTTGTTCTAATCCTGGGAAATTATTTTTGAGTCAGCCCGAAGTGAAGAGAATTGAGAGGTCAAACAAATGGATGGATGGAAAAGTTTACATTGTGGCCGGTTCCTCGGTGAGCAGGTTTCTGGTGCCGTCGGCTTGCCAGTATGCCAGGACGAGAACTACGCCTGCCTGGGCCTGTAAGACTTCGATCTTGCCGTAAGTTACGTCGCCGTCTCCGTGATCCAGTTTCAGCACGTAGACGTTTTCAGACATGATGAAACCTGTCGATCCTTCGCCGCCCGTGCGGTAATCAATTCCGATCACCAGGTTTTCCAACCCTTCACCGTCAAATTCATACCCGTCTTCGGGAGCTTCTTCCAAATCGTGGAAGTCGATTTCATTTCCCATGTTGATCCCTTGTACGTGGGCACCCAACTGAAACGAAGGCCCGTCAAGGTGGGAAACCCAGATGTCGTAATCGTCGGCTTCGGGATCGTTGATCACGGTCATGGATTCCAGGTAGATCTTGGTTACACTGGTGTGCATCAAGACTTCCAGGATGTGAGCTTCGCCGGGTGCCACTCCTTCTATGCACAAGGATGTGTCGAATCCGGAGCAGTCTTCGAGGCAAGCCAGTTCGCCACCATAGAAACCCTGCGACTCACATGTTTCCCCGGCCAGGTCTTCTCCGTCGCAGACTTCGTCGCCTTCACTGACGTCGTTTCCGCAGAAGTCGTTTTCGTTGTTGTTTTCGTTGTTGTTTTCGTTGTTGTTATCATCCGGGTCGGATGATTCCTTTCCGCAAGCCGCGATAAAGAAAAACGCGGCCATCAACGAAATCAAGGTCATACAATGTTTGTGTTTCATAGTTCCTCCGTAGTGCTGTCGTAGTGCTTAAAAAAGCAGTTTAAGATAGTTGTTTTCAACGAGTTCCAGTTCGATTTTTTGTTGATCGGGAGATCATGTTCATAATCTCAAAAACTCCGAGTTTCCCCTTTGCCGGAAAGAATCGCCCTGATCAGATTTGTGCTTCTAGCAGCAACATTTTGTTGAATCAAGAGAATAAAAACACTGGATCACCGGGCCGGGCGAGTATGATTTTTCAGGGAAAAGTCATACGAAAACCTTTGAAAAAAACCAGTTTCCGTTTGACAAGAAGTCAGATTCAAATAAGTTAATGGCGACTAAAAAATCGGAGTTGGAGAACGCGGTGAGAAGAAAGTTGAAAACAGCGGAAAAAGCCCTTAAAGAGCCGATTCCGGTCGAGCCGGGCGTTAAGGCCGAACCAAGGAGATAGGAATGAGTGATTTGACGATGAACCCCGAGGTCACGGAAATGATTTTGGAGGCCGGGGGTGAGGATCTACGCATCTGCTACCAGTGTGGAACCTGTACCGGGAGCTGTCCATGGAATGATCTGAGCGGGTTGGGTGTCCGGGACATGATCAGGAAAGCCCAATTCGGTTTGGAGGGTTTCGAGGGGGAGGATTTGTGGAAATGCGTGACTTGTAACATGTGCGTGTCACGTTGCCCCAGGGGGGTGGAGATCATTGATGTTATCCGCTCGATGAGATCAATTCTTGTTGAAATGGATCAGCTTCCCAGGCCGCTCAGAACGGTCTTGAACAGCTTGGACCAAGAGGGGAATCCATGGACCGAGTCCAGGCAGGAAAGAACGAAGTGGATCAAGGGAGTTGATGTCAAAAAGGTCACCCCTGAAACCGAGTATCTCCTGTTTACCTGTTGTACTCCAGCATATGATTCCCGTTCGCAAAAGGTTGCCCGGAGTTTAGTGAAAATTCTGCAGGCGGCTGGCGTGGATTTCGGGATAATCGGCGAAGAGGCTTCCTGTTGCGGGGATGCGGCTCACAAGATCGGCAACCCCGAACTGTTTGATGAACTCAAGGATTCCAACCTGGAGACCTTTAAGAAGTATGGGGTGAACAAGATAATCTGCATTTCCCCCCACTGTTACAAGGCGTTTCGGGATCTTTACGCAATGAGCGATGTTGAGGTGTATCACTACACCGAGGTGATCGAAAAGCTCATGAACGAGGGAAAGTTGAAGTTCAAGGATCAAAAGGGGAAAGTGATTACATACCATGATCCTTGTTACCTGGGACGGCACGCCGGGGTTTACGAAACGCCGAGGAATGTAATCAGGGGAATCGATGGAGTCGAGTTCAAGGAGATGAGAAGGATTCGGGAACGAAGCCTTTGCTGCGGAGGAGGAGGAGGAGGAGCATGGATGGAAACTGCGGCCGGTGATCGTTTCGCGGAGACCCGGATCGAGGAAGCGCTCGAAACCGGGGCGGGCGTGATAGCCACCGGATGCCCTTTTTGCATTTTGATGCTGGAAGACGGCGCCAAAAGTTTGAACAAAGATGAAGAAATAGAGATCAAGGATCTGGCCGAAATCGTTGAGTCGGCACTTTGAGCTGAAAGAGGGAAAACAAAATGGCCGAAGATATTCGTATGGGCGTTTATGTTTGTCACTGTGGTTCCAACATTGCAAATGTCGTCGATGTGGAGGCGGTGAGGGATTTTGCCGCTGAAATCGATGGGGTCGTGGTGTCAAGGGATTACAAATTCGTTTGTTCCGAGCCGGGACAGGCGCTGATCAGGGATGACATCAAGGAACATAACTTGAACCGCATCGTGGTGGCCGCGTGTTCGCCGTTGATGCATGAAAAGACTTTCCGCCGGGCTTGCGCGGATGGAGGGTTGAACCAGTACCTGTTCCAACAGGCCAACATCCGGGAGCATTGCTCGTGGGTTACCGATGACAAGGATGCAGCCACCTTGAAAGCCAAGGCTTTGACTCTCGGTGCCATCCGGAAGGCCAAACTGCTCGAACCCCTGGAAACATCGACGTTTGACGTAAACAAGAATGTGATGGTTCTTGGAGGCGGCATTGCGGGAATCCAGGCGGCCTTGGACATCGCGGATTCCGGCAACAAGGTTTACCTTGTTGAAAAGGAGCCTTCCATCGGCGGGCACATGGCCCAGTTCGACAAGACCTTTCCCACCCTGGATTGCGCAGCGTGCATCTTGACGCCCAAGATGGTCTCGGTGGGGCAGCATGACAACATTGAACTCTTGACCTACAGCGAGCTGGAAAGTCTTGAAGGTTTCGTCGGCAATTACAAGGTCAAGGTTCGACGGAAAGCAGCCTACGTTGATCACGACAAGTGCAACGGCTGCGGCATGTGTCTCGAAAAATGCCCCAAGAAGGTGCTGAGCGAGTTCGAAGAGGGGCTTGGAAAGCGGCGCGCCATATACACGCCTTTCGCTCAAGCGGTTCCCAACAAGCCGGTAATCGACGCGGCGAATTGCACCTACTTCCTCAAGCCGGGCAAATGCAGGGTTTGCGAGAAAGTTTGTGAAATGGACGCGATTGATTTCGAGCAGAAAGATCGCATCGAAGAAGTGGAAGTCGGGTCGATCATCGTGGCTACGGGCTACGATCTTTTCAACCCCCGCGAGATGGCGAACCTGGGTTACGGGGTTTACCCCGAGGTTTACACGAGCCTGGAATTTGAACGGCTTGTAAACTCCGCGGGGCCGACAAGCGGCAAGGTTGTGTGCAAGGACGGAAGCGTTCCCGAAAGAGTCGCCATCGTTCACTGCGTGGGAAGCAGGGATCATAATTACGAAGAGCATTGCAGCAAGGTTTGTTGCATGTACTCTCTGAAATACGCGCATCTTTTAGAGGAAAAGACCGGTGCGGAAATCATCAATTTCTACATTGATATCCGGGCCGGTGGAAAGCGCTACGAGGAGTTTTACAAGAGGCTCTGCGAAGAAGGCACGCGGTTCGTGCGGGGCAAGGTGGCGGAGGTGACCGACATGGCGGAAGATGATGAAGAAGAGGGCAAGCTCATCGTGCGAGCGGAAGACACTCTTCTCGGAGAAACCCTCCGGGTTCCCGTGGACATGGTGATCCTGTCTCCGGCCATGAAGGCCCGGTACGATTCCACGGATCTCGGCCGATTGCTTGGTGTGAGCCGGGATTCAGCAGGGTTTTTCATTGAAAAGCATCCCAAGCTGGGCCCGGTGGAAACAGCTTCGGACGGAATCTTCCTCGCCGGGACGTGCTCGGGACCGATGGATATCCCCGAGTCGGTGGCTCAGGGAAGCGGCGCGGCCGCCAAGTCCTTGTCGCTGCTTCAAAGGGGCAAGGTGGAACTGGAGGCCAACACGGCTCACGTCATCGATGATTTGTGCTCGGGTTGCCGAACTTGCATCACTTTGTGTCCTTATGATGCAATAAGCTTTGACGAAGAAAAGAAGATAGCCGTTATTCAAGAAGCGCTTTGTAAGGGTTGTGGAACCTGTGCGGCTGCCTGCCCGAGCAACGCTATAAAGTCCAAACACTTCACTACCGAACAGGTAATAGCTGAAATCGAGGGGGTGTTGCTGTGAGCTTTGAACCCAAAATAGTAGGAATTCTCTGCAACTGGTGCTCGTACACGGGCGCGGACCTGGCCGGAACCTCCAGGATCAAGTATCTGCCGAACGTGAGAGTGGTTCGGGTCATGTGCAGCGGCCGAGTGGATCCAACCTTTATACTGAAAGCTCTTTCGGAAGGCGCGGACGGTGTTTTGGTTGCGGGATGTCACCCGGGCGATTGCCACTACGACAACGGCAACGTCAAGACACTTCGCCGTATGCCCCTCTTGAAAAGGATGCTCAAGCAATTCGGAATCGAGCCGGAACGCGTCCGCCTGGAATGGGTTTCCGCGTCCGAGGGCGAGAGGTTCAAAGAGGTGGTAAATGATATGACCGAAACGGTCCGCAAGTTGGGTCCGTTGGATGCCTTGACAAAATCGGGGCTGGCCAAGATCCGCGAGTCTCTGAAGGAGGTGGCCTGATGGCTGATAAACTCAAAGTCGGCGCCTACTGGGCTGCAAGTTGCGGCGGGTGCGATGTTTCCACGCTGGATATTCACGAAAAGGTCCTGGACTTGATCAAGCTGGTGGACTTTGTTTTCTGGCCCGTTGCCATGGATTTCAAGTACAAGGATGTCGAAGACATGGAAGACGGATACATGGACATCTGTCTTTTCAACGGAGCGATCCGAAACACCGAAAACGAGCACATGGCAAAGTTGTTGCGCAAGAAGGCTAAGGTCCTCGTAGCCTTCGGATCCTGCGCCCACATGGGCGGTATTCCCGGCCTGGCGAATTTTCACAACCGGGAAGAGATATTCAACTATGCATACAAGGACGGACCCTCTGTGAGCAACCCCGATGGAGTGTTGCCTCAGACCCATTTCAAGGTGAATGAAGGCGAGTTGGAAATTCCGGTGTTGTACAACACGGTGAAAACCCTGGATCAGACGGTTGACGTTGACTACTACGTCCCCGGCTGTCCTCCCGCTCCGCACCAGATTTGGGCCGTGCTGGAAGCGGTCGCCACCGGCAACCTGCCCCCCAAGGGTTCGGTCGTCGGAGCGTTGGACAAGGCGCTTTGCGAGGAATGCCCCCGTGAAGTCTCCGAGCGCTCCATTGAAAAATTCGTCCGTCCGCACATGAAATTTCCGGATAAGGACACCTGCCTCGTGGAGCAGGGGATTTTCTGCATGGGGTCTGCGACCCGCGCAGGATGCGGCGCGCGATGCATAAAGTGCAACCTGCCTTGCCGCGGTTGCTACGGTCCCACGTCCGAAGTGTTGGACCAGGGAGCAAAGATCTGCTCCGCAGTGGCTTCGGTGATAAAGGCGGATACTCCGGAGGAAGTTGAAAAGATCATGGATACGCTTCCGGATCCCGCGGGGTATTTTTATCGATTCGGCCTGGCGAAGGCGCTGCTGCACCGCCGCCTGGACAATGCGCCGTCATCTCCGGATGAGAACTGATCGAACAGCGAACGAAAACGCCAAGGAGTCTGGAAAATGAAGCATATAACCATCGACCCCATTACCCGTCTGGAGGGTCATGGGAAAATAAATATCTTTCTCAACGATGAGGGCAATGTTGAAAACTGTTACTTTCAGATTCCCGAGTTGAGAGGCTTTGAAACATTCTGCGTGGGACGCCCTGTGGAAGAACTTCCGAGAATCACCATCAGGCTGTGCGGTGTGTGCCCCGCGTCCCACCACATGGCAGCGACCAAGGCGCTCGACAGGGTGTTCGACATCGAGCCCACCCCCACCGCAAGAAAACTCAGGGAACTCTTCTACAGTATCTACTACGTTTATGACCACACCCTTCATTTCTATTACCTCGGCGCGCCCGATTTCGTGGTGGGCCCGGACGCGGACCCGGCCAAGAGAAACATTCTTGGCGTGATAGAAAAGGTCGGGCTGGAAATAGGCTCCAAGGTAATCGAACACCGCAAGTACGCTCAGGACATGCAGATAATCATGACCGGCGGGCGGTCGACTCATCCCGTGTGGGGGCTTCCCGGCGGAGTGAGCAAGGGGATCACCGAAGAAGAGCGAAAGGAAATCCAGGAAAAGGGCGAAAAATGCCTTGAGTTCGCCAAGTTTTCCCTGAAGCTGTTCGAAGACGTCGTGCTGTCCAACAAGACCTATGTGGACCTGATCCTGGGCGACACCTATCGTCTTGAAGTGGGCGACATGGGAGTCGTGGATGAAAACAACAAGGTTAATTTCTACGACGGCAAGGTCCGGGTCACCGATGTAGAAGGAAAAGAAATCTGCAAATACGGCCCCGAGGAATACACCGATTACATCGCTGAGCATGTGTTGCCCTATTCGTATCTCAAGTACCCGTACCTGAAGAAACTCGGGTGGCAGGGATTTAAGGAAGGAAAGGGAACCAGCCTCTACCGGGCCATCCCGCTCAGCAGGTTGAACGCGGCCGACGGAATGGCCACACCGCTCGCGCAGGAACATTACGAAAAAATGTACGAAACGGTTGGCGGAAAACCTTGTCATGCAACCTTGGCTATTCACTGGGCGCGGCTAATCGAGTTGCTCTACGCGGCCGAGCGATGGAACGACCTTGTAAAGGACAAAGAGCTTACATCCCCGGATTTCCGGCAGATTCCCACAAAGACTCCAAAGGAAGGAGTCGGGATCGTGGAAGCTCCACGCGGCACGCTTACCCATCATTACAAGACCGACCCGGACGGCATTGTAACCGAAGCCAACTTGATCGTGGGAACCACCAACAACAATGCCCCCATTTCCATGTCGCTCAAAAAGGCGGCCCAGGGATTGATCAAGAACATCAAAAACGATGTAGACCAGGCCCTCTTGAACATGGTGGAGATGGCGTTTCGAGCCTATGACCCATGCTTCAGTTGCGCCACCCACAGCCTCCCCGGGAAGATGCCCCTTGAAGTCAACGTGTTCGACTCTTCCGGCAACACGGTGAGAAACATCCGCAGAAACTGAACAATCCGCGGCAAATGTCTTTGCCGCCCCCAATTTCTTTCACTACAACACCCACGTACATGTCCGTTGAAGATTGAATTTCCTGATTGCGCACGCTCCGAAGATTTGTTTGTCTTGTAAGAGACATTTAAGTGTCGAAGCCCTTAGTCGAAAGGAATGATCATGCGCGGCTGGATGCGGTTGTTTGGTTTGTTCGTATTAATGGTTGCAATGTTTGCGGCCGGGTTTCTAAGGCCGGTTTCCGCGGTCACCGCCAGGTGGGGTTACGAAACCGCGTACGTGAATGTAAACGACGGGGATTGGTACAAGGATTACAACAACGAAAACGCCACCCTGGCATGGGGGCAGAGTTACGTCATGATGTCTCTTTGCGCGATGTTTCGAGCCACCGGGGATCCAATGTACCTCGAGAGGTTGATCCGACACCTGGACGGGGTGTTGGCTCAAAGAGACGACGTGCGTGGGGTGACCGATTATCGGGGTGTATCAGGGGCTTGCTGGCGAAACATGCACTACCAGCCGAACGATGAACCGTATTGCTACGTGGTGCATTCGGGAATGATCGCATACAGCCTGGCCGAGTTCGCGCGTCTTGCGGTCGTCCACGGGTTGGAAGAAGAGATAGCGTATGATGGGTTGACATTCGGCGAGAAGGCGGCTCTTTACATTGCTGCGGCCGAGGAAACCGTGGCGTTTCACGAAGATCAGTGGAACCCCGAGGGATACTATATCTTTCGCAGTGACGCATCGTTTCTGAATCATCCGGGCAGGGACCTTCCCTTGAACATGTCCAACGCAATGGGCAGGCTGTTGCTGGTTTTGCACGAGGTGACAGGTGATTCCGATTACCTGGCCAAGGCTCAGGCATTGGCCCAGCGGTTTGCATCATTTTTGGCTGTTGGCGCTCAGGGAGAGTATCTTTGGAACTACTGGGGCGGCGCTTACTCCGCGCCCGGAGAAGACATTTCCCATGCAGCAATCAACGTGGGGTTCGCTGCTCTGGCGGCCGAGCACGGGGTGGTGTTCGATTCCCAGGACATGGAAGCATTCGCGGCCACCTTTGTTTATAACGTCTACATTGATGACCGAACATTTGCAGACCGGGTGGGCGGCGGAGGCATGAATAATCCTTCTTACGCGCCGCAGGCCGGAAGATGGCTCACGTATTCCAGGTTTCGACCCACCATTTACGCTGCGGTGCGGGATTTCTATGAACTGAATCATCCCCCTGAGTCGGTGGGTTCGGGATCCCTGCTGGCCGGCTGGGGATACCTTGCAGAGTTTGAACCCGTGTATTGTCCGCATTTTTTCTATTACGTTGACTGGTATGATCCCGACCCGCTCAGCGACGATGACTGGAGGGAAGCGACCGCGTACGGTGCCAACATTCTCACCACGCCCCCCGACCTTTCAAAACCTTGCTTGATTCCACTGCAGGTTGATGTTCCCCGCAATGTTACGGTGGACCAGTGGGACGGCTCGAGATACCATCACACCGTGAAATGGCAGCCTACCGGCGGACCCGCGTCGCGATTTGTTCCATACGAACCAAGGTGGCCTCACATTTACTGGAACGACGGAGTGCTCTACCAGTTCACCGACGCGTTTGTTTCCGGAAACGGCATAAAGGTAAAGGAAAATCCCGGGCCGGCACCGCCGATCATCACCTCCACTCCCCCAATCTCGGGCCCCCCGGGCGTAGCGCTTTCTTATTCGCCCCAAGCCGAAGGAGATGCTCCTTTCTGGTGGTCATTGAGAGAATTTCCCGTACACGCGCGCATCCACGCCGAAACCGGCGAGCTGGATTTCACACCGGCCGCCCAGGGCGACTACGCGTTTACCATTCTCCTGGAAAACGACTTCGGCGCG
>SLPX01000310.1 GCA_007131745.1 Myxococcales bacterium | reverse complement strand
TCTGAATCAGGAGGATATCTTGTTTAGCTATTTGAATTCATTTGTAAAAGATTTTGCCGGAGGAGTTCTTGCATCGACTGGTGGAGGGGCGGAAAATATGAGTTTGGTTGCTGTCTTTGTCATAGCGGGAGCGGTGCTTCTGGGGTTTGTTTTGCTCTTGTGGTTTGTTCCCATGAGGTTGTGGCTCGCTGCCCGCTTCTCCAGGGCGAGTGTGTCGATCAGTGAACTGATAGGCATGAGACTCAGGGGGGTTGTTCCCGCAGAAATTGTTATACCCAGGATAAGCGCGGTTGCCGGCGATCTGGATCTTTCGGTCGGGGATTTGGAGTCGCTTTATCTGGCTTTGCGATCCGCGGACGTGCCTCTTCGCGGAGTGGTGGGCCGGGTTGTGACCGCGCTGATAAGCGCGCACAAGGCGAATATCGACCTGGATCTCGATCTGGCTTCACGGGTGGTGCTGGCCGGGCGGGATGTCCTGGAAGCAGTTGAAATGTCGGTTAAGCCTCAGATCATAACCATGCCCAAGGTGACCGCTGTGGCAAAGGACGGGATCGAACTTTCAGCGATCGCACTGATCACCGTGAGGGCCAATATTCGGCATCTGATCGGCGGAGCGGGTCAGGAGACCATCATGGCGAGGGTGGGTGAGAGCATAGTTTCAACGATCGGGTCGGCTGAGAAGTATGAAAAAGTACTTGAAAACCCTGATTTGATTTCAGCCGCTGTGCTTGAAAAAGGCCTGGATTCGGAAACCATGTACACGATCGTATCCATTGATATCAAGGACGTGGACGTGGGAAGGAACGTGGGAGCGCAGCTTCAAACAGACCAGGCGATGGCCGACAAGAAGATTTATCAGGCAAAGGCTGAATCAAGAAGGGCCATGGCCGTGGCCGAGCAACAGGAATGGGTAGCAAAGACCCAGGCGATGCGGGCGAAAGTTCTTGAGGCCGAGAGGCAGGTGCCGCTTGCCTTAAGTTCAGCGTTGAAGGCAGGGACACTTGTAAGCAAGAAAAAAGAATAGACAGCGATTCGTTTTCTCAGATAAAAAGCCTGCCGACCTGGTATGCCAGAGTTGCGAGCAGGTAAGCTGCCCCTGTCAGCCCCGCGAATTGAAAAACAGCCCATTTCCAGCTTCCCGACTCTTTCCTTGTAACAGCGAAGGTTGCCATGCAAGGGGTGCCTATAAGCAGGAAGAGGATCATCGAAAGCCCCACAGGCCAAGAGTAATCCCTTCGCAGAGCATTTCTCAGGCTATCGGAGTCTTCTTCGGCCCGCCCGATGGAATACACTATTCCCATCTGGGCGACGAACACCTCCTTTGCTGCGAACGCGCCGATCATTCCGGTCGCGATTTTCCAGTCGAACCCCATCGGGCGAAGCACCGGTTCTAATGTTTTGCCCAATCGCCCGGCGATCGAATGTTGCAACTCTTCCGCTCCCCGCCGCGCCTCGATTTCCCTTGAGGTGAGTTCCGCCGCCTGCCCTGCTTCGATTGCAGCGTCGATTTCATAACGGTCGGGCTTGGGAAACGCTGTTATGAACCACATCAAAATAGATATGCCCAAAATGATCGTTCCGGCTTTCTTGAGGTAAAGCCACGATCGGCCGGACATTTTCAAGACTACGGCCTTGAACGTAGGCAGGCGGTAAGGGGGGAGTTCCATGACGAAAGGCGCCTCTTCTCCTTTCAGCACTGTCTTTCGAAGAAGTAGAGAAAAAATCAGCGCCAACACAATGCCTTGGGCGTATATGAGCCAAAGCATGGGCGCCCGCCATGAAGGGCCGAAAAACGCGGGAATCAGCAGGAGCCATATAGGAAGCCTCGCGCCGCACGACATGAGAGGCAGCACGAGCATGGTGGTAAGCCTGTCTCTTTCGTTTTCCAGTGTTCTCGTGGCCATTATGGCGGGGATGGTGCAGCCGAAACCCGTGAGCAGCGGGAGAAAACTCTTTCCGTGCAAACCGAAGTGGTGCATTACCCGGTCCATCAAAAAAGCGGCCCGGGCCATGTAGCCGGTGTCTTCGAGGAAGGCAAGCCCCATGAAAAGCAGGATGATGTTCGGGAAAAACACCAGGACCCCGCCCACTCCGCCTATGACCCCGTCGAGCAGGAGGGATCTCAGGACCGCATACGAACTATCGGGCCAAAGGACGGAGAGCCGGTCTCTCAGGGAACCCAGGCCGAATTCAATCAATCTCATCGGCGTCTCCCCAACTGCAAAAGTCAACCAGAAGATTGCGAACATCACGACTGCAAATATGGGAAGACCCAGGATTCGATGCACCAGCAGGGAGTCTATCGCTTCCGAAAGCTTGCGCGAATCGGTACGTGAAGGGTTGAGCATTACTTCCTTGAGCAGGCCGTCGACAAAACCGAAGAACCTTTGTGTGACAAAAAGCGAAATGTCCATTCCGGTTTCAGACTCGATCCGGTTTCGCCGCTTTTCAGCCTCTTCGACGGCTTCCTCCTTTCCAATGTTTTCAACAGCTTCGACAAAAGGTTTTTCACCGAGGAGTAACTTGACGGCCACCCAATCATGAAGGCCCGTCTTGAAGGTTTCATCGCCGAGTTTGCTTTTTATGGCGGAAATCGCTGAGTCAAGACGTTCGCCCAGCACGAGGCGGGGTTTGTGACCGGGTCCTTCTGTTTCGTGACGTATTGCATCCAACAGCTCATCCATGCCTATACCGCGATGGCCGATTGTTTCCACCACCCTGAACCCGAGAAGGGTCTGCATTTGCTCCAGATCGATTTTTTGACCGGCACGGCGGGCTTCATCCGCCATGTTGAGACACAAGACGGGTTTCGCTCCGGCCAGCATGACTTGCACCAGAAGCACAAGGCTCCTGTGCAAAAGCGTTGAATCCACCACCACGACCACTACATCGAAATCTCCTTCCAGGATCTCGGTCTGCGCTATTTTTTCTTCCGGTGAAAAGGACGTCAGGCTGTACGTGCCCGGCAGGTCCAGGATTTCGTAAGCCCGGTCTTTGTGCATGCATGTTCCGGTACGTTTTTCGACCGTGACTCCTGGATAGTTTCCCACGTT
>SLPX01000268.1 GCA_007131745.1 Myxococcales bacterium | reverse complement strand
GCATCCCGAAGTGTCAAAACCATCGCACGCTGCATTGCACGCAAGCATCCCCTCATCGAAACCGAGGCTGATGCAGTCCTCGCCGCGCAGGTCCGTTCCGTCGCATACTTCGTTTCCCTCCGCGACGTTGTTACCGCACACGGGCCCCTCTCCCTCGCATCCCGAAGTGTCAAAACCGTCACACGAAGCATTGCACGCAAGGGTTCCTCCTTCGAAACCGAGGCTGATGCAGTCCTCGCCGCGCAGGTCCGTTCCATCGCATACTTCGTTTCCCTCCGCGACGTTGTTACCGCAAGTAGAACCGTACCGAATTTCCCCCCTGCACCCCGACAAAATCCAAAGCCCGATGGCCGCGGATACCGAAACAAACACAGCGCCGCGGATACGTTTCATAAAGACCTCCAAACCATTAAATAAAACCAAGTTCCACACACACGCCACACACCTCGGCCCTTTCTTCTGCAATGGAAGATTATAACACAGGCATCTATGCCGGTCAGACATAGTTTCGAATTTACAATTTCTCCCCATCCCCTCGGCAGCCGTCACCATCCGCTGTTGGGAAGACCGGGCGTGGAGGACTTGTGTGGATTTTTTTCCCAACCCACATCCATGGAACAAGCCACGGGCGCGGTTAGTTCCAGGGAACGGCCGTCGTCGGAAGCGGAAGACATGTCGGGAGATTCCAGCAACGCGGAAATGAGTTCGCCGTTGGAGTCTCGCAGGTACACCGGACTCCCCCGATTGACAAGACCCCTGGTTCCAAGGGTGGACGGCATGTAGATGATCAATGCATTCGGATCAGGATTCGGATCTCGATCGCAATAAGGGTCGTAATTGGGCGCGACGAGCAACCCGAATTCGCCGGGAAACAGGGTTTCGGTTGGAACCAGATCTCCATCTGCATCGGCCCTGTCGGAAAGACGCCATCCTTCCATTTTCACAAGGGTATCACCGATGTTAAGTATTTCAACGAACTCCTGCCGCGGCTCTGCCCCGGCCGGATTCGCCAGCACCTCAGTGATGATGACAGCCGGAACGGGTCTATACTCAACTATTTCATCCAGTTGCATCAAGGTCCGGTTGCCTGCGAGATCCACGCCGGACAATTCCACTCGGGCCGGCGCGCCTTTGCAGACATCATGGATTGGAACACTGAACCGATGAAGGTACTTGTAGTCGGGAACACTCCAATAGCCATGCGACTTGTCCGGGTTGTCACATGAAACGGAAACACCCAGCATAACAGGTTCGGTAGCGGTGATTCCCGCGGCCATGCAACCGCCCATCATTTCCTTGAAGGTGAGTGTCATACCCGGCGGCGTATTGTCGGCAGTGGAACCGGTTGAAAAAAAACTCTGTATGGATGGGTCGAAGCGCATACATCCCGGACCCATGATCCGATCCGAATCCAGGTGGAGTGAATACCTGGTGTTGGGTTCGAGTAAACCTCCAAGCGGCCAATAATAACACCCTTGACCATCCACGGAACTACATGCATGCGATACAGGCAAGTACCCGACATCATGTGCACCTTCCACATTCACCCCCTTGCCCAAATAACGTGGGCAAGCAGGAAGGGTGGAAAACTCCGATTCTTTCCTTCTCCACATGTGTTGGGGAACGCAGGATCTTTTGAGAAAATCAAAAGGACTGTAAGGGTCGCCCCTGACCAGATCCAGTGAAGACAAAGCTTCGGCAGACAAACCTCGTTCAGCGTTCAACCAAATTCCCGGTATATTTCTGGGGGTATCCTGAAAACCCGGTGGAGGATTCATAAGCCGGAGCCGTGTACAAGATGAAAACGGATTCGACGTCACAAAACTCCTTTTGTGAGATGTCTCACCGGTGGACGGATCCATCAATGGGTTTCCCGCTCGATCCGTAACATCGGCGCTTACAATCAAGGTGTACAGATTGTTCGGTTCCAGAGGTTTTCGCATCCTCAGATGAACTTGGCGGCCGTCATCACTGATAACCACGTCGCCCCATACTACCTCGTGTTCCGGAGAACAAACTCTCAACACCGGGTCGCTTTCTTCCTCCCGCCATCCTCCAACATCCCATGGCGGTCGGTTCTCAGCTTTTTTCCTGTCTTCATGCCAAGTCTGGACAAGTTTAGCCAAGAACTTGGACTCGGTATAAGCCCTCCGGCAAAGGTTCTCGAGGCACGCCACCCTCTCCTCTTCAAACGCCCTGCCGCAATTCTCATCTGAAATGCAGTAGCTCGACGAAATGCAGGCGGCCCTTACAAGATAGATATTTTCAGGCTTGAGCGTACCCCTGTCCATGGGTTCCGAAAAATGAACCACCACGTCTTGCACGGGTGAAACCCCCCGCATGACCTCCAGGTGATCCGCTCCACCAATCGATGACCACTCCACCTCGGGCGACTCGATATCGCGGTCCCATCCGTCAAATGTCATACTGCATCCTCCCATGGTTCCAATCACGGTGGAGATGGCGAAAACCAATACAAGCAAAGCATCGAACAATCCGCCGAGAGCTGAGAGCATCTTTCGTGCATCTCCGCCCTTCCTCGGTTTCGCCTCCGTTTCGCTCCTTACACATGATGAAACCGGCCTCTTTCCATCAACAAACAATGTGCGGGAAAAGAAATCAGGAACACAAGCCCTGGAAGGGCGCTTTTTTTTGCCCGCCCGAACCCCGGCCCGCCTTCGTGAATCGTTGACATGCATACACAGTTCTTGTTTCATCTTTCTGCTCCTATATGATCTGACATAACCTTCGGGATTCGGTAACCGGTCCCTCGGCCCCACAAAACCCGGTGCATTCACAAAAATCACTTTGCATTCATGCAAGACAGGTGCCCACCAATTAATGGTTTAATTACAAACATTTTAGGTCTACCTAAAATCAGTGGGGGTATTTCCTTAAAAGAGTTTAAATTTCCGGTCATTTCCTGTAGGTTGGCTTTTTGCTCAACGGGGTTCAGCCCGTTTGGTGAGCTGAAGAAAGGAGTTCGGTTATGAAAAACACATTTTTTTCCATCTTTGGTAATAGCCTGCTGATAATTACTTGCGGACTTTTCACGG
>SLPX01000337.1 GCA_007131745.1 Myxococcales bacterium | reverse complement strand
GTTCTTTTGTGGGGATTTTTCAGTGTGTGTCAGGACGATTCCTTGTAATCGATAGCCTTGAGTTTTGCGGCAAGGGTATTTCGATGTATGCCGAGTAGGTCCGCTGCGAGACTCTTGTTTCCGCGGGCGATCTTCAGGGCGGATAAAATGTGGCTGTTTGTGGCCTCTTCCAATGTCGGAAAACCAGCGGTTGTGTCCGGGGGATACGGGGCTGAATGCGGCGCCAGGACGGGGGGAAGAGAAGATTCATCAATTATTCCTCCGGTGCATTGTATTGCGGCGGAACGTAAAATATTGTTCAATTCCCTCAGGTTTCCCGGCCAGTCGTGTTTATTCATTCTTTGCAGAACGGAATTGCTGACGGTCCTGATGTTGTTTTTTTGCGCATGGGGGATGTGCGACAAGATGAAGTCCACCAAAAGGGGGAGGTCTTCCTTTCGTTCTCTGAGCGGGGGAATCCTGATCACGCAAACGGCTATTCGGTAGTAAAGATCTTCACGGAAGCGAGATTTGCGAACTTCTCCGGCCAAGTCCCGGTTGGTTGCGGCGATGACCCGGATATCGAGAGGTTTCGAGCGAACCGAGCCAATGGGCCGTACCTTTCTTTCTTCCAGAAACCGCAGAAGCGCAACCTGACCCTTGGGCGAAAGCTCACCGACCTCGTCTAAAAACACGGTGCCTCCTTCGCCCGCTTCGAAGATTCCGATTCCGTCCTTGATTGCGCCTGTAAAAGCTCCCTTGGTATGTCCGAAAAATGTGTCTTCCAGCAGATTCTCCGCAATTGCGCCGCAATTCAGAGCCACGAAACCGCTGGAGGCCCGGTCGCTTTGAGAATGGATGTACCGGGCCAGCATTTCCTTTCCGACCCCTGTTTCACCCTCCAACACCACGGTTTCGTCGTAGCGGGCTATTCTCCCGGCTTCGTTCAGTGTTTTTTTGAAAACATCCGAATTGCTTTTGATCAAATATTTTTCAAAGGTGTCGGATTTCTCCAAGTCCCCGCGGCGGGATGAAACCAGAATCGGCTTGCTGGGTGCCTCGAAGCCGGACACTTCGATCAATGCTGTTTCACGCAAAGAACCGAGCCGTTTGAGAATGTCACTTGTCAGCCAAGGATGGGATGCGTGAGCTGCGTGGTCGTATGCAGCTTTCAGGAAATCCACCGCCTGGTCTTTCCGCCCCTGCACAGTGCATGTTTCAGAGCACAAAATAAAATATTCCACTAATCGATCGGGGCGTTTCCGCTTTTTAAAAGAGCGGGCCACGCTTTCCATCTCTTCCCGGGCCAACTCCCACTTCTCTTCGTTGACGGCGACCAAAGCCCGCGTCACACCTGCATGAGCGGATAATTCCGCCCTGCCGATTTGTTCGAAAAAAAGCGAAGCCTGCGTGGAAAGTTTTTCCGCTTCCGGTCCTCCCTTTATTCCGTGTGCCAACACTACAGCCATGGCTTGCTCAAGACGGGACAGCTCCGCGTTGAATTGATCATCCACGCTTTCAAAATTTCGCACCGAATTCTTCAGCAACCTGATGCCGTCATTTGTTTCCCCCAAACGCACCTTCACCTTTCCAAGGTTTCTCGCTGCAAAACCGGTTCCGTGCTCCAACTTCGCCCCCCTGCAGATTCTTAAATCCTTTCCAAATAACTCCGCTGCGCTTTCCAAGTCGCCTCGTATGAGACAAAGCATGCCTGCACGGGATGTAAGAAGCGCCTGAAGGGGAGGGTTATCCAACCCGGAGGTTTCTTCCCTGCCTTTGTTGAAAAAGAACTCCGCGTGATCCAGCTCTCCGGTGTCCATGTATGTTTGCCCCAGCGAAGTGTACTCCTTGGCGAGCATGTAACGGTCATCAATGGAGCGGAAACAATCCAGAGCGCGGCGGTGATTGAAGATCGACAGGGCGTTGTCTCCCATTATTCCGAGGTATATCGCCCTAGAACGGTAATATGTACCAGCGAGGCTCACGGGGGCTTGTTTCAAATGTTGATATACTTGTTCAAGAGCGAAGACCGCCTTTTCCAGCGAACCTCCCCTGAAATGCAACTTGGCCGAAACCTGTGCGCGCATTGTGGGAGGTTCATCCGAAATATCAGGTTGGATATTTTGAAGCTTTTCCCACGCGCGCTCGAGTTTTCCAAGACGCTCTAAAATCTCGACCTCTTTCAGGCGCGCCCATCCGCCCACCGGTCCGATTTCCTCCGTCAAACCGGACAAAATGAAAAGAGCAAGCTCATATGACCCTCGGCGTAGCGCCGACTCGACCCGCAGTGCTTCCGCCAAAACCGCGCATTCGCCTCCCCTTTGCTGTAAAACGTTCAAAGTGGGTTCAAGATTCGGATCCAGCCGATAGACTTGTAGTTGAGCCGACACCGGGAGGTAATCGCGTGAAGAATCCACGCCTGTTCCGCCCGGCCGAGTGCGTTCGTCCCATTTTTCAGTTTCCCCGTCATTCCGAATCCGCGCCTCGATTGTCGCTACGGGCGCTGAAAAATCTACGTACCAACCTCTGATTACTCCCAACCCGTTGTGGCTCGAAGCTCTTCCACCATTCATGTTCGTTTTTTTTTCACTCATCCCCGACGGTTCCTTCATCGTTTTCGGTATTCAATCCTGAGATTCTCCAAGACTGCGGTAAAGACGAAAAAATGTCCATAAATGTCCGTAAATGTCCATAGACGAAACAGATTCCGTGGGTCATCCGAATCATTCGGGAGGCCTTAGGGGGGGAGCGAAATACCGGCGCTCGTGTAAAACCGCCCTGTTTACGGGGCAAAAAAAAAATGTGGTGGATGTGGTTGATATTAAGACTGTAATTGTGTAGCCTTTGGAGAGCTTGAAACCCGGGCCATTCGCTTCGTAAAACAAGGCTCCTGCAGCGCAAAATGCATACTAAAGAGAAACTTTGAAAAAACAACGTATTGACAAACCGAAAAAACAGCAAAGAACAAACGAAAGCGGAAAAACAATTTTTTGCCCACCGATGATTAAGAGAACCCGCGTGTTCAGACATGAAACAGACTCAACGAAAGACACATAATCCATGAAAATTCCCGAAAACCGTTCAGCTTTTTATCTCCCAGGCGTATCCGGACAGAAGGGTAGGAGACCGCGAATCATCCCCTTGTCCATATTGTTTTTAGTGTACCTTTTCTCCGGCCTTTTTTCCCCGGCACGGGCCGATGAAACACGCGTTTTTCTTCCGAAGTGGGAAACCGAACATGAAAGAAATCTCGGGGCTACACAGGTGTTTAAGAGTTCTTGGTTCAGAAACAATCACCCCGAACTGTACGGAATAACCGAACCTCCCACCCAGCCGGTGAGTTTTTACGCGGAATTCGAACCCGTAGACGCGATCTATTACGTGTGGTTCGCCGGCTGGTACAACAATTTTTTCTGGGAGATCACAAATTACATAGCAACGTATGAACCCGGGGTGGAAATAAAACTGCTTGTAGAAGGAGAATCTCACGAGTCATCCATAAAGAGCCTCATCAGCTCGTACGGCGGCGATCCGGATCACCCCGAATACATCGATTTGTCAGGGTGGCCGTATCACGGGCAGAACCCCTTGGACTCCATATGGACGGTGGATTCCGGACCGTTCTGGATCACGGACGGAGGGGGCAATCTCGCGTCCGCGGACCTGAGATACTATTTTCACAGGGTCAATGACGACGCTATTCCGGCCAAACTCGCGGACTTGATGGGTACTTCCACCTATCGTCCGGATCTTGATTTGGAGGGGGGCAACCTGATGACCGACGGGCAGGGAATGTGCTTCGCGACATATAAGCCTGCAATGGTGAATCTCCCCAGGAAACTTTTGGAAATCGAAGATGCAATGGCCATGTACCTTGGTTGCGAAAAGATGATATGGCTCAGAAGGCTGATAGCCGAGGGAACGGGTCATGTAGACATGTTCTCGAGGATACTGGATCCCACCACAATTATTGTCGGAGAGTATGATCCGGCCGAGGATCCCGGCAACGCAGAAATACTCAATTACAACGCGGCTTTGCTTGCATCCGAAACGAATTTGAACGGTGATCCCCTGGATGTTCACAGAATACCCATGCCCAGCAACAACAACCGGCAGGTGTGGCGTACATACACGAATTCCGTGATGGTCAATGACCTCGTATTGGTGCCGACGTATGCTCAGGAAACAACACACGAAGCACAGGCGCTTGCCGTTTACGAAAATCTGCTTCCCGGCAAAACCGTCATCGGCATTGATTCCGACTCGATTATAACCTCGGGCGGCGCGATTCATTGCGTCACCCGGACCCGCCCTGTCGCAACGCACGCAATAATCGATGAGGATCCGCCGTACCTTTGTGAAGGCGACTGGAACTGCGTGACGGGATGCGGTGAATACGACTACACGGGAGACTGCCTTTTCAACCATTCGGTATACTGCAGCGACGGATCGGATATTGTAGTTGAGAATTGTTCCAACCGGGGACGAATGTGCGGGTGGGACTTTGATAACGATTACGTCCATTGTGTTAATCAGGGGTGCTACGAAGCTCCCGCGGAGGGAATCTGCAAAACGGTTGAAGGCGCTACCTTTGCCATATGGTGTGAAAATGATTACCCGCTCCTGGAAAGGTGCGAACCCCACATGTTTTGTCACATGGACGAATCCCTTGGTCGCACCGCCTGTCAGATCTGCGACAACAAGTGCGTCATGGGTGAAACAGGTTGTTCCGAGGACGGCCGTTTTGAATGGGTTTGCGGTGACGACCCGGAAGGAACCCCCTGCCTGGAACAACTCATGACGGATTGTGACGACACCGAGGCCTGTCTGGACGGTGAAGACGGCTGCGTGCAGGTCTGCGAACACGAGTGCAACGCCGGAGAAACCGGGTGCAGCGAAAATCTCCAGGCCGTCTGGACTTGCGGTCTCCTTGATGACGGAGATCTGTGCCGCGATCGCATCTATTCCTATTGCGCGGTGGGCGAGCATTGCCAAAACGGCGTTTGCGTGGATGGGTGCGTCGACGAATGCGAGAAAGACGAAAAGGGCTGCAGCGACGACAAGCAATCCCGCTGGGTATGCGGCGAAGCCGGCGACGGGGACGATTGCCTTGAACGCGTGTTTCACCACTGTGGCGAAAACCGTCACTGCGCTGACGGCAAATGCGTGGACGGGTGCGCGGACGCTTGCTCTCCCGGTGATACGGGTTGCTCTCAGGACAGCCAATCCAGGTGGACATGCAGCGAAAGCGTGGATGAACACGGATGTCTTTACCGTGTTTACGAACATTGCGGCGCCGACTCACATTGCAGAGATGGACGATGCATCGGTGGATGTGCGGACGCGTGCAGGCCCGGTGAAAGAGGATGCGCTTCAGAGACGGCATCGTGGGAATGCGGTCACGATGGACAAAGTGATTGCCTTGTTCGCATGGAAACCGAATGCGAGCCGGGCGACATCTGCATGCTGGGGGAATGCGGACCAAAACCGCTTCTGGGAGGCAGCCGGGCCGGTTGCGGCTGCAGATCCGCTCATTCTCCCGGCGGAAACGGACCCCTGTTTTTCCTATTCCTGATGACCGGTGTTTTATTGCCTGCACTTAAGAGACGCAAACAACTCCCAGCTTCAAAACATAGATGACGACCAGCCCTTCGTGAATAGAAAACAAACCGTCCGGCGTTTTGAACGCTGCCGTAAATATAGGCTTGTTCACCTATCCGCGCCCTAGAGCGGTTTCTTTTGCAAAAAACCGAGGATTATCGTATTTCTTTCAGAAACTTAATTGTGGAAGAGATGATTAAATGCACAAGAAAACACGGAATATCTCGAAATCGGTTTTGATCCTGAGCCTTTTGCTTGCAGCGTGCAACCCATCCTTGGCTCGCGGACGGAGCCCTGGAAAGTCAAAACCGTCCGTAGCAGCAAGCAGGACGGTGTTCAGGCGATGGATACATAGGCAAAAGAAACGTAAAGACGTGGACCTGAACGAAACGATGAAGAGGGTGAATGCACGTTTCGCCCGGCGTTTTTCGAGGAGGGTGCCCAGGGGAATTCTGCCTCAGCTTTCTTTTGTTTTTCCAAGAACGTTTGTGTGGAAGGAAATGACCTCCGATGAAAGAGCCGCGACCGTGAAACAAATCAGGACGTTGCGCGGATTCTTGGAAAACGACATTCCGGGTTTCGTGGATTACCTGCTTGAGAACAATTTCGCGGGCCAAGAGGTGAACAACCGGGAAGAGCGTTTGCTCGATAGGGGAAATCTGAGCGCAGTCACGCGGAAGTACAGGCGCTTTCTGGAAACACTTGTTTACCACCCTAATTCCGACAGGCTGGATTCGATCATGAACAGCCTGGCCAATCGCTTCCTTGAATATTGTTTTTACCCGGAAACTCATGACCATTTCTTCAAGCTCCTGTCATCCAAGGAGAACTATCCAGTCCTCAGAATGCTCTATGAAGCAATATGGTATTACCTGGCCAGGGCCGAATGGATCCATTGGCATCAAAACACCCTCGAAAACCTGAAGCGGGAATTCGACGCAGGAAAAGAGATCGTCTACATCGCAGGCGGGAGTGATATCTTTCAGCTCATAGCTCACGGCATATACAACATCAGGAATATCGATCCCATATACCCGACACAGACAACCTATTATTCCGAGGGGTGGGATTTTCTCGCGTTGGGAAGAAAAGGCAGCGACGGCATAGGCGATACTATCGTATTCAACGACAAGCGAACCGGAGGCAAAAACCTTGTCATGAGGCGCATATCGTACGAAAAACACGGCACGCTTTTGAAAAACAAGAGGATATATGGAAAGCGGGTGACTATCCCCAGAAGCACAACCGTTTGGTCCATTGAAAACCGGAAAACAAAGGAAAGGCTCGGCACATACACTTTGGAAAGGCGTTTTGTGGATCAGGATGATTTCAAAACCGACGGAACCACCGCGCATCTGATTTCGTTCAATGAACTCTATTTCATTCTCACGACGTCCAGTGAAAGCTGGGGAATCAACCCGCGCCTGTTTCCCAAAGACTTCACGATCAACGTCAAGCAAACTCGCGCCCCGCTCTCACACCGGGTTCTCATGAATATGCGAAAGGTGCAGGAGTCCACTTTCCCGAACAGGTTCGGCTCCTCGGTGATCGGCGATTAGCTGAGTTGGGACATATTGCGCCCGGCAAATCCGGCCAAGGATAAGGCCAAGAATCCCGGCACGAATCACGGCGCGTCCGGCGCATTCCTTGCACAGCGAAACCCTCGGCGGATGTAATGCAAATACGGATCGTAAAACCCCCGGTAAGCCGCGCGCAGGTTGTCGGCGTTGTTGCTGAAACTCCCCCCGCGTGAAACCCTGTAAATCCCCTCGGGTTCTTCCCACGCACTTCCATCTACGGGCGCGCCGCCGTAGTTGATGTGGTACCAATCCTGCACCCACTCCCATAAGTTTCCCGCCATGTCGCAAAGCCCCTGTGCCGTTTTGCCCGCGGGCCGTGAGCACACCTCCCAGGTCCTTCCAGTTCCGCAACCGCTCTCCACTCCACCCATCACTGCGTAATCACATGTCGCTTCGTCATTTCCCCAGGGATACACGATGTCTTGTCCCCCCGACCTGGCCGCGTATTCCCACTCAGCCTCGCTTGGAAGCCGAGCGCCCAGCCACCAGCAGTAAGTGAATGCTTGGAACCAGTTGACGCAATTCACCGGATGCGCTTCATATCCCGGCTCATCCCAATTACACGTCACGTGATAATCACTGGGCGACGTGCACACGTCCTCATCCACGCACTGTTCATACTGCGCAACCGTAACCTGCGATTCGGTCATCTCGAAACCGGGTACCGCGACCGCGCGCACGGGCCGTTCGTTTGTATGTCCGTGGTTGTTTCCCATATCAAACGTACCCTCCGGTATGGATATCCAGGTTACGCACCCCGACACATCGTAGCCCGAGCAATCAGGCAAACACCCCAGTTTCCCGCCCCCGAATCCAATGCTCTCGCAACTCGCCCCAGCCAAATTCCCGCCGTCACACACCTCCTCATCCATGTTCACAATTTCATCACCACAATGACCCCAGCACCCGGAAAGATCGAAACCTGAACAATCATCGAGACAGCGAAGAATCCCCTTGTAAAAACCGTGGTCCAAGCAAGTCGCCCCGGCAAGATCACCACCATCGCAGACCTCCAAACCCTGCCTTATCCCATCCCCACACACCGGCCCTTCACCTTCACACCTCGAATAATCAAAATCCGAACAATCCGGAAGGCACCCCAACCTTCCTCCATCGTAGCCCAGGGTAACGCAACTCTCTCCCGCCAAATCACCGCCATCGCAAGCCTCTCCTTCCTGCCACACTCCGTTTCCGCATCGAGGCGGTGCGCTGCACCCGCTCGCATCAAAACCCGAGCAATTCGGCCGGCACTTCAACTCTCCTCCACCCAGCCCCAATTTCTCGCACGACGCTCCGCCCAAATCCTCCCGGTCACACACCTCCCGCCCCTCGATAACCCCGTTGCCGCATACCCCGGGCCCCGGCCCGAACTGGGTCGTACACCCGGCAACCGCACCACAAACAAAAGCAGCACAAGCAACTCCCGAGCTAAAAACCGGGATTTTTAACAGTCGGCTAAAGATCATCAAAAAACCACTATCACTACTTCCGGAAAACGTTAATGCAAAACTCATGAACCCTCTTATTCTGCCCTAAATAAGAGGCAAATCTCAACTCTATTCTCAACTCCTCATTTGCTCGTTACAAACATTTGGCACGGTTGACTCGCAACCGGGCATGCATCATAATCATTATGGACATAAAATAACGCCCAGCCCTCGAAAAAAATGTTCGGCTGGGAGTTGTTCGGTGAAAACCGAAACACTTAAGCCACCAAATTCCCCGAAACAAGTGACTTAAGTGAAAAGAAAAACTTTTTTTGCGCTGTTCGGGGGCGATTTGGTTTCGACGGAGGTGTTTGAAGCTGAAGTGGCATGCGAGGTCTCCGCTGCCTCGTTAAAAAGGCGGAAAATTAGAAACGCGAACGATTCTTCGTACGCCCTCGCTGCCTAATTAAGCGGCGACGCTCTCCCGGAACTCCGTCCGTAGTTCCGGACAGAGTGCCATAGAACGGACTGGCGTTTGTTGAAGACGGCCGTCAATGAACGTGAGAAAACAGGTCGTATAGCTGTCAAGGCGCGGGTCACTGAGTGTCCGTGACAGCGAAACAAAATCAGTGACTACCATGTAGAAGCTTCAGTGGACCACTTTCGGACCCGGGTTCGACTCCCGGCGCCTCCATCATCCTCACTACGTTCGGATGCTGCTTCCCCGCTTCGCGGGGATGGCGGCGTTCGCCTTCGGCGAATGCCGCCCGAGGCGCCGTCCGTCGCCATTGCCGAACTATTCCACTTCGTGGAATTCTTCACCAATGGTCGACTCCCGATATGTCCCCAAGGGTCCGAAAGTGGTCCACTGCCCTTTCATGCCAGACTAAAACAGTCCACTGAAACGCTCCTCTTTTCCTCTTGTTCAGTCCCACAATTGGATCCGGTCCATGAAAAACCAAATCGGCGGATCGGCTTTTTTGACACAAATTTGTCTTGTCACGGTTAACCTTTGGAATCGAAACGGCGTTGTATTTGAGAGTTTCCTTATTGTTGTCCGGCTTACCTTGCGTGAGCCTTACCCTGGAGCGTATAGGCGAAATTAGGACGGAATTTAGGTGCGCTTTCATGGTGTTTCAGTGTAAGGCAGAATATAACTTGACCTGAAAACCTTGGTATTCCAAGTTTCAAGCTTAGTTTTGGCTTTCTTTTTTTGTTAGATAAACGTTTCATAAACAGCTATTGGAAAAACAATATATGCAGGGAGCCGTCAGATGAGAAGAAGTTATGTAAAAGAGATGGTGTCAGTCGCAGTCGTGTTGATTCTTACGCCCCTGTCGGGGTGCTCAGATACCGGTCATAAGAAATGTTCTTGGGGTGTCAAGTGCCCTTCGGGTGCTGTATGTCATGAACCCACCGAGCAGTGCGTGCTCCAAGCGCAGATCGATGCATGTTTGGATAAAGATGATTATGATCCCTGCAACTATCCCGGCTCTTCACCGAATCATGTGTGCCGCAACGGGATCTGCATATTCCCCGTGTGCGGTGACTCCATTATAGATCCCGGGGAAGATTGCGACGGAACGGAGTTTGGAGGTGCCACATGCGATAGTCTTGGACTGGGAGAAGGGACTCTTGGATGCAATGACGACTGTAGTTTCGACACGAGCGGTTGTGAACTCGATGCGGTGTGCGGTAACAATGTCATAGAAGAATCTGAAGTATGTGACGGAGAAGACCTTGGGGGGGAAACGTGTTATTCGCAAGGATTCTACGCTGGCACACTGGGCTGTCTTCCTGACTGTTCAGACTTTGATACATCCTCCTGTCATGGTTTCTGCGGCGACGGAACAATCAACGGACCCGAGATCTGCGACGGGCTGAGTTTGGGGGGAGAAACTTGTGACACACTGGGCTACCACGAAGGCGGTGTCTTGGGGTGTCTTAACGATTGTTCGGGTTTCGACACATCCGGATGTGAAGGAGGTTATTGCGGAGACGGAGAGATCAACGGACCCGAGGTATGCGACGGGGAAGATCTTGGGGGAGAAACCTGTGAGTCGCAAGGCTTTTACGGAGGAACCTTGGCATGTCTTGCAGACTGCACCGGCTTTGACACGTCAGGTTGTGATCCTTGCCCGGAAGGGTGGGTCTTCATTCCTGCCGGGGATTTCGAGATGGGTTGCGACGAGGGAGAGCCATGTTGGGAAGGAAGGAGCAATGAATCTCCCAGGCACACTGTGACACTTTCGGCCTATTGTATGCAGCGAACCCAGGTGAGCGTGGCACAGTATAGGGAGTGCAAGGATTCCGGAGGTTGCTCCAACGGAACACCTACGGAGATGAGTTTCAACACATGGTGCAACTGGACCTCCTCTCCCGGGGATCGAGAGGATCACCCTATCAACTGCATTAACTGGTCCGAAGCACGCGAATACTGCGAGTGGGCGGGTGGAGATCTTCCCACCGAGGCTCAGTGGGAAAAAGCGGGGAGGGGAACGGATCAGCGTACTTATCCGTGGGGAGAAGAACAACCGACCTGTGATCGATGCAATTGGAACTACACAGGTTCAGGTTCGCCGTATGGTTGTAATGCTGTCACAGAGGGACCCGGAACATGGCCGGTGGGCTACCTGACTACCACGGATGGGGATTCCCCTTATGGTCTCAAGGACATGGCCGGCAATGTGTGGGAATGGGTCCTGGACTGTTATGATGCGAATTTCTATGCAACTTGTGTGGATGGTTGCGTGGACCCAGCGAACAACATAAGTGGTTGTACCGGCAACCGGGTGCTCCGCGGCGGTAGTTTCTACTCCTACGATTCCGCGGTCCTCCGGGTGGTGACCCGCAGCCTCAACAACCCGTCGGCTCGTGGCAGCAGCTTCGGGTTCCGGTGTGCCATGGACCCTGCTGAGTAGACAGCAAAGGCGGTAAAACATAGAGCGGGGTTTTATTATGCGTTTTCCCTTTGTGCTTTTTGCCTCTGCCCTCTGCCTTTTTGTAATCTTGACGACTGCCGAAACCTACATCAACCTAACACCCTCCAACTGAAATAATCCCCCCTTTTCTGCTATAAGGTAGGTGAGACCAGGAATGGACTCTTTTTTCCGCGCATCTCCATCTACTACGCCGAATATCCCGACTTGAAGGTACGGGCCACTGAAAGACCGTTCAAGGTTCCACTGCCACAGGGGGTCAAAGCATTCAGCACTCAGGTGAAGATGTTATGGTATCGGACTCTCCGCCGACCTAGTCAGAAGTCTTG
>SLPX01000190.1 GCA_007131745.1 Myxococcales bacterium | reverse complement strand
CCGATTCAGCCTGAGCCCCTGACTGTTGCCCCAGCTTTGCACTTTTGTAACCATGGGAACACCTCCTCTTGTTTATCCGATGTATAGCCCGCATTACATCTTGGGTCAAGTGTTGTTTTTGGCCAACGTGTACCTGTACCTTTTCAGGAAGTCGTATCGACTTCCTGAAATAGGTTCCAGGTTAATGTTTGCATTCTCCCTCAATCCATCATTGCCGAAAACATGCTCATACTACCAGACGACTGACACCAGCCACAGTTCTTCATGTTGTGGTGCTCGGGATAGCAATCCTTCCCGCAGGTCTCGCAACGCCGCCGCAAAACACAGTACCCCTTATTGACTTCAAGCGACGACGCTAAGCGTCGATCAGTCACAATAATGTCTATAAGCGGGTTTGCATATTCACAATCGTCATCCTGCCGCTTCGATTTCTTGTAAAGAAAATGATTAATAACTCGGAAAGTTGGGCGATGCCAAGTTGCGCCCCAGAGTAGCTTCAATGCGCTGCGCGAGCCGTTTGGCTAAGTCGGCCCATTCGCCCTGTTTCCAGAGCACGATGCTGTATTGACGAGTGTCGAAATGAACCTTCTTTGCGTCAACTTCGGCTTTCTCGCAAGTCCATATTACAGGCTTACCTAGACCCAACGCGAATCCCGCCTCGAAATAAGCGCCGGAATTCTGCCGGGTAAGGTCGGCAACCAAGAACCTTGACTTTCGAATTTCAGCTACAATCTCGTCATCAATCCGATTATTGTGTTCTTTCCTGTCTATTCTGAATGGTTCGTACCCGGCTGCTGCTATCCCTTTTCCCAATCCCCGAAGCCACATCTCGTCAAGAGCCATTTCAAATGACATGGCAATAAACGCCTGGCTTGAGATATCTGCAACCTCGCCCGACAAATATTCCCATCCCTTCGGTGTAATCCGAAACATCCATGTCTGCTTACCGGCAGAACCTTCAATTCGTTCGATATAACTTCGTTCGATCAAATAGGCCAGACAATACGAAAACTCCTCTTCGTTTTGACAAAATCCCGCCGCTCGATCATTGACGCATGAAATCTTTTCTCCTGGATATGTTGTTTTTCGCTTCAGATGGCGCAAAATCATATCCGATTTTCGTACAACATCTTCCCTCTGTGGGATGGTTACAGGCGAAGCCTTGTGCAGCGCTTCAAGCGTTTGGGTGGCTTCGTCGACAAGCTCGAAAGGCCGGCCTGTCGATTCCCAGACATTGCGTGTCACTCCTGAGAGGACGTGGCGTGGGACGGGGAAACTGGCACTCTCCATGTTAAACTTTGTATGTCTGTCGATATGATACTGGCCACATGTTTCGCAGTTGAACCATTCCCATGTAGGTTCTGGTCCATTGGCATGAGCTATAGCGGACGTCTTACAAAGAGGACAGACATTGGTTTTATTAATCATGACAGCTTCCCGGTTGCACCCTAACCTTTTTTCATTCTTTCTGTCTTGGCGTCCATCTCACGAATTGCCGCCCTCCACAATGGCGATTTCGGAGGGGGTCAGGCTGTAGAGTTCATAGACTAGGCGGTCTATCTGGCGGTCGGTGACGGCAATGTCGGCTTCCAGCCGCCGCAACGTTTCCGGGTTCCGCTCGTCCGCCTTCTTCCGGTTCAACTCCAGCATCCGCTTCACCAGCAACACCATCCGATCATGCAACGCCACATCGGCAGGGTCATCGAAATTGATGGGGCGGATGGGAAACTGGTCCAAATGAATTTTTTTGAGCTGAGGCGTTGCATCTCGATTTGTAACGAGCCAAGTCCAATAAACAAATTGGAAAAGCCGCGAATTAAGTACAGCCGTCAGATATTTCGGTGAAATTTGATCATTGAATTCGTAAAAGAAATACAGGGATTGTTCTACAAGCATACCGGAATCATCGTATGCCGCATAAATCGGGAATCCAGTTTTTCGCAATAAAACCTTTTCTCTAGCACGCAACTTGCATTCATCTTGAGTCCCGCCTGCCATGTTTTGTTTCGAAAAAGAAAAATAATGTATGCTTTGTGGAATCCATTTGCCAATATCACGTCCTTTGCGGCAAGGTTCCTGATCTGACTCTAAATGGTCGCTGGAAATCTTTCCAGATTTTGCAATAAATCCAACAGCGCTTTTTACCAAACTCCCAAGTGGAGACAGATTGCTTGCAATGCTAAAAAATATTTTTTTAATCACCGGATTAAGTGCAAGAAATTGTAAATCATGAATACATCTGAAATCTTCTTTTGTCATCAGACACGAATAGCCGTTATACTCAGAGACCGATGTAACCTGACTCCCGTTTTTCTTTCTGCTCCAAACATATATAAGCGTATCCGCAACAACTCCGGAAAACGGGAACTTATAAACTAAAGACAACAAGTGCCCCGATTCTATAATATGCCTTCGTAATGAAACAAATTGTTGATTGCAACCAAGCCTATCAGGCACAATAAACGAATGAAAACCATTAAGTTTGGTTAGATCAATTCCTTTGCGTATGAAGTATTCAAATATATTAGGGCGATATGTATCTCCGTGATAAACGCTTGTCAGGTAATCCTGAGCCATTTCCGGAAGGATATCATTCCCAAATTTCCCTTTTAGTGAAATCCACGGCGGATTCCCGATCACGCAATCAAAGCCGCCTTGCTTGAAGACGGCGGGGAAAGCGGTTTGCCAGTCGAAGACGTTGATGCGGTAGCGGGTTTCTTCGTCGAGCAGGAGCATCTGTTCCTGTTCGTAGAAGTCGGGGCCGATCAGGGAGTTGCCGCATTGAATGTTGAGGGAAAGGTCGGGCAATATCCGCTGGCGCTCGGCCAAAAAGTCGCGCTGCAAGCGCTGCTGGGTTTCGCCTTCAAGCACTTTGAGCAGCAGGGACAGCTTGGTGACTTCCACAGCCTGAGAGTCGATGTCCACGCCGTGTATGTTGGCGAGCAGGATACGCTTGCGCTCGGCGGTGACAAGCTTCCATTCGCCGCCGGGCGCCTGGTAGATTCTAGGCGATTTGCCCCGGCTGTAGCGACGAATACGGGCGGGATCGGGTTCGAGGGTGTCGGG
>SLPX01000042.1 GCA_007131745.1 Myxococcales bacterium | reverse complement strand
ATCTCATTCTCACGAAATACGGAAGCGGAGAAGAAAAGATCATCGTACCCGGCACCTGGCTCCCAATCAGCCCTGTTCTGTCCGAGCGATATCTTGTATTCGGCGCTCAGTCCGTTGACTCAACCTCGGTGGGCCGTGATGCTTACTATTACGACCTGGTCGAAGAAACCCTGAACCGGGTCACCGAAACATCAGACATATTCTGTGGTCACGTAAAGGCTTGGGGAGATTGGTTCATGTATGTCGGACCCTACTCCGCTATGCAAATGCCGTTCAGAGTCGGACTCTACAACATTCCTGAAAAGCTGCACATCGCCCTCTCTCCCGAGGAAGATGCGATTCCCAGTATAGCCCTGCATGAAAACCTGGCCGCGTGGACCACTGTAATGTACAGCGGCGCCTACTATAGTGGTCCGAGAGACATCGAACTGTACGATGTGAAACAGGAAATAAGCAGAAGGATCACCAAGCATTCAGGTGGAATGGGAGTGAGAACTCTGTTTTTTCCTTATCTGGTGGCTATGGATGCCAGGTACTACACTGGTAATGACTTGCAAAACGACTTCTACGTGGCAAACCTTGTAAAGCTTGGGATCACCGACGAAGATGGAAACCTCCTTCCCGGCGAGGGAGTGATCGAACCTCCCTGACCTTGAGAGACACGCGGATTCCGGCAGGCGGATTTCGCGTATGGAGACAGGTGATGGCACCTTCTATCCGTTATACCCTCCTCTTCCACCGTCATTCCGGCGGAAGCCTCATGATTGATCACAAGTTTTTGTTGACAAGGCCATCATCCATCCAGCTTCAAGGGTGAGCATTTCTTCGTATCCCCGCCGTAGTGTTTGCCGGCCTGGTGGTCCATTGCGTTTTAAGTGACCGCCCAGTCCAGCGATTGCGTAGGCCACATCGCTTAGGGTTGGGTTCTCCGGCAGTTTGTAGCGTTTCGCATGAGCTCGGATTATCTGAAGCCTCATAGGAGAAATAATTTGCTTGGCGGGCATATCTTCGTTGGAACGGGATTGTGTTCGAAGCAGCAGCATTTCCCATGCAATCGGCAAGATTAAGGCCAGTGCTTTGGTCAGCGCATCATACGATTCCAGCTGCCGTTTTTCGAAGATACACCCGGTTTTAATGGCTTTGTTGAATTCTTCGATCAACCATCGTTGTCGATAACAATCAATCACTGCACGCAATTCATCATCACTGGAACAGCCCTCATTTGTCAGTAGTATCCACTCGATTGGGGGCTGGTTGGCCGGTGGATTCGGTTCGAACAGATGCACCAGGTTGAGCGTTGTTGTTTTCGGGTATTCTTTGGGGCTGTTTCGCGTTCGCTTGACCGTAACGGTTGTACTTGCAACACAAATGTTCGCCTCGCGGCCATCTCGGGCTGGAAACTTCTTCCGTTGGTCGGGTAAACGGCTCCCTTTACGCGGTGTTACGGTAATAGTGTCGGTGTAACGAACGGGCAACCCGTCCAGCTTATCAAACAGCAGATTATACTTGGGGTCTTTTGCTTCGACGATTCGATTGCTCTTGCAACGCACCACAAACCGGTAGATTTTTGCAACCATTGTTGAAGTACAATCGTAAATGTCTGCTTCGCGGTCCATTACATGAATCGGCGTTGCGATACCATTGAAACGGCCTTCCAACTCTTCAACCGTTTCCAGCCATCGAAGCGATTCGCAATCTCTTGACTCTCTTAGTTTGTGCTGTGAAATACCTTTGGTTTCCCGCGGTTGTTCACGTGTCCATGTCCTGGCGGCAACAATTCCAAGCGGAACGGGCATTTCTTGTTGCGAACGCGTTACGGCTAGAGCAAAGTGCCCTATAAATCCTCGATTGTTCTTATTTATATATCCAAGCCCCTCTCGGTCGCCGGAAAAAACAAAAGTTGTCGAGTCTTGAATACAAAGAACCTCTGCCCTATCCCGGCAGCGAGCAACGCTCTGAGCTACGTGTGGAGCCAATAATTCTTCAAAGCTCAATGATGGGTTATTGAAGAACCTGTAAGCTGCTTCCAGCTCTGCATCCGACTTGAAAATCTGAGGAAATCCCAGTCCAGGGCGTTCTTGCCATCTCTTCAACATTTTTTGAGACCGTTTTACCAACCGAGGCTCTGCGGCGAGTCCTTCGAGTTCTTTCGATACGTCTGTTCTGAATTTTTGTGCGTTATTCATGAACAGTTGTAGATCATAGCCCGGCCTATTTGTCGATTGATTTAGCAAGAAAAACTTGTGTAGGATCATGAGGCGAACGCCGGAATCCAGTAAAGCAAAACAACGCAGAAGAATTGCAACAAGAAACACTCGATCAACGCCCTCATAGCCCTTCGCATGAAGTGTCAGAAAACAATTCTCGATTCGTCTACAAACTGAAAGGTTCTTTTCCTGAAAAATGAATGTGTCAGAAACAAATTTTCGATTCGTCTTAAAATTAAAAGGTTCTTTTTTTACGAAACAAAGAAGGAATGGAAACGATGGAAAAAGAAACAAAAGAAAAACTTGAAAAGGCCGGGATCGAGGCAGTCAAAGCGGCAATAGTCACATTTATTAAGGTGATTCTCAAATAGCGCCAACAACTGCTTATCCTCGGACCGGGACGTAGAAATAAGTGAACGGAATGAAAGCATTCCACAAACAACGAAAGGCAAACAAAAATGTTTGAAGCATTGAAAACAGGTCTAATCAAAACTTTTGGGCATTTGATCATCGTGATCACAAGGAGGTGAATATGCCTGCTCTATTGAAAATAATCCTGATCGGAGTCGGAAAAACAGTGGCCATCATACTGTTGGAAGAAGCCCTGCGCACAGCATTTCCGAAAGAATAACAACCCGCACAATCCCGGCCCTGCGAGCAGGGGAGCTCCAGGCGGCCGAAGGAGGAAGAAAACCATGTCGGAAGAACGACGAGAAAAACAAGAACATTCCAACCTTCAGCCTCTTGAGTTGCTCGCGGATATCCGGAAACTCAAGTCAAAAAACGACTGGGACGACATTATTGCCTTCAAAAGCCACCTCCCGTCGCCGCTGGAGCGCGACTGGCTGGAGGTGGCCGATGAAATCGCGTTTGCCT
>SLPX01000394.1 GCA_007131745.1 Myxococcales bacterium | reverse complement strand
CCCAGACCCGGGACCTCCAGGATGATCTCCAGGTTCGATACACGGGTGGAACGGTGCTGCACGTATATCTCGGTGAGGCGGCCGCGGATCCTTCGGCCGTAAAGAGCTTTGTGAAAAAGGTATGCAACGCGTATCGCCTGCCGTATTTTACGATAACGCCGACTTTTTCGATCTGCCCCGACCATGGCTATCTCATGGGAGAATGTGCGGCTTGTCCGGATTGCGGAAAGACAACTGAAATATATTCCCGCGTAGTGGGATACCTGCGGCCTGTGGACCAGTGGAATGCAGGAAAACAGGCTGAATTCGACCAGCGCAGCAAATACGACAAAGCAATGAAAGACATACACGGCCGGCAGGTGGGTTGAACTTCTTTATGTTGGGAGAAAAAGATGGCGAAAAAGGCCGGTGTAGGTTTTGGAGAAGAAGAAAGGGACATCGGTCTTTATATAGCGGGCTTTCAGCCTCTCACCCTTTCCGATTTTCCCGGGCGTACAGCGTCTATTGTTTTTGTGCAAGGATGCAATTTCGCCTGTCCCTTCTGCCACAATAAAGAATTGACCCACGTTCCATTCGGTGAAAAAGAACCGGAAAAAAAATCAAACGTCGATTCGTTTCCGGATTTTCGTGCAAACAAGCGCCGAATGGAAGCATATCTCGAAGAGAGAAAGCGGTTGTTGGATGGAGTGGTGGTCACAGGGGGTGAGCCCACCATGCAGCCGGGAATAATGGATTTCGCCTCGTCCCTCAAGAAACTCGGATATCTAGTGAAAATCGACACGAACGGCAGTTTGCCCGAAGTGGTTAAGGCGCTCCTGGATGCAGACCTTGTAGATTTCATTGCTCTCGACATAAAAGCTCCGTGGGACAAGTACCCGTTGTGCTGTGGGCGGGAAGGTGCAGCGGACGCGGTTCGGGAGACCATGGACTTGATATCGTCGCGTGCTCGGGAGTGCATTTTCAGAACAACGTTTTTTCCCGAAATGCTTTCTTTTGACGATCTTGAAAAAATAAAAAGCGGGTTGCCGCGAGGGTTTCGGTATATAGTTCAGCAAGGAACGCATCGCTGGAAACGCAATGAATGATCGACAATTCCATGGTAAACGCAATTCACCGCGTTTGTTTCAACCTTCTTAGACCCCTGAAACCGGGTGGACGCAGGGATTTCAAAAAAAGTGTTGACGTCGGTTGTATCATTGAATTTAATCTCCGAAAATTGAGGCTCTTATAGTGTTGCTGAAGCAGCATGCATCGTATCCATAGCCGGTAAACGCGGGCTGTTTCTTTTTTTTAACCCGAACAAAGTTCGTTCCCCCCGGTAAAGGGGAGTCAAACAAAGGGAAGTTATGAAAGAAAAAATTCAAGCCACATTACGAGACAAGGCCGCCGTCAGGTGGTTGGTGCTGATCCTCATCAGCGGATTGATGTTTTCAACCTACTACTTCCAGGATTTCTATTCGGGCCTGAGAGACCTGATGGAAAGCGAGTTCGGATTTACGAGTGAGCAGTTCGGAAGAATAGTAGGGCTTACTACAATCGCCAATGTGTTTGGTATGATCATCGTTGGGGGGATCATACTGGACAAGTGGGGCATCAGGATAGCGGGATACGCGTTCGGAGGCATAGCGGCTTTGGGAGGCCTGATATCGGCACTGACCGCGTCCAATATTATCCTGTCTGAACATACATTGATTGGTTTGATATTGGGACGAGTGTTTTTCGGCATAGGTCTCGAGGTGGTTTGCGTCATTGTTATGAGGACCATCGTAAAATGGTTCAAGGGCTACGAGGTAGCGCTTGCCATGGGAATAAACATGGGGTTCGGAAGGCTTGGTTCGGCCATGGCGATCGCCATCTCTCTTGACATTGCGGGAGGATCGGTTGCTCCTGCCGTCAATTTCGCTGCGACCCTGATCGGGCTTTCCATGATCATGTTTATGATCTACACGATTTTCGACTATAAGATCGACAAGCAAGACGCGGAAGCCGCGAAGGCTGAAAAAGAAGCGAAAAAAGACGAAGCTGAAGAGGGCGGCGAAGAGAAGGAAGAAGCCGAAGCTTCTGAGGATTTCAAGTTTTCCGACCTTGTTAAACTCGTCAAGAACAGCTCTTTCGTATACATAACCCTTTTGTGCGTGGCTTTTTATTCCGCGGTGTTTCCCTTTATACAGTACGCTCCCGATTTGCTCGTGAACAAGTTCGGGTTTTCTTACGTGCTTCCTCCAGAAGGAGCAGTGGTGGTTTTCGGTAGTGAAGCCCTGGGTAATTCACTTGTATACATAATAGCGTTTCTCTTTGCGCTGGGTTTTACGCTCATTCCCAATAATCTAAAGGGTTCCGCTAAAAAGAATATTGCAAGACTGATCATCCTTGTCTTGTTTGGAATCATTGTTTTCGTGAACAGGGAAATGCTTGGGTACTGGCTTAAAAACGGGCCCAAAACATCCGCGCTCATTCCACTCGGTACGATAATATTCACCCCGATTTTCGGCAGCATCGTCGACAAGAAAGGAAAAGCGGCTTCGCTCATGATACTGGGCGCGCTGCTCCTGATTTTTGCGCATTTGGCCCTGTCGCTTTCCAATCACCCGATGTTCGCGTATTTCGGACTGCTCAGCCTTGGCGTGGCCTTTTCACTCGTTCCCGCTGCCATGTGGCCTTCGGTCGCAAAGATTGTGCCCGAGAGCAGGCTGGGTACCGCGTATGCATCCATGTTTACCGTTCAGAACTGGGGGTTGGGTTTGTTTTTCTGGGGCATCGGGGCTCTGCTCATAGCGATTCCCTCGAACGCTGAGACAAAGAGGGAGATTGACAAGGTGCGAGTCAGTCTCGAAGTGACCCAGGATACCTCCAAGGAAGAAGTCATAGACAGGCTGGGTGCGATAGCGGCTCAGATCGAAGAAAAGCATCCGGCATTCAAGGATTCCGAGGCCGAGGCGTATCTGAAACAGATAGCCGTGAGCTTGGAAAAAGATGGGAGTCTTACCGGCGGCGAAATCAGTGAACTGGTCAAGTTGATGCAGGCCAATGAACTCTTGGATTACTATGACTACCAAATACCGATTTTAATACTGGTGTTGTGCGGAATCATTTCAATCTTCCTTGCGTTCCAGCTCAAGAGAGCCGACAAAAGACAGGGGTTCGGCTTGGAATTGCCCAATGTGAAGGAAGCGTGACGATTCCTCCATGAACCAGGGCGAGCCTATCGGTACAAAGATCCTTACACGCATGAAAACGAGGATGCGGGTCTCCGCGCACCGGAGTTAACACAGCATGGCAGGATGGATCCGCGGCCAGTGTGAGAATGTTCTGTTTGCGACTACGAACAAGGGGAAGGTGCGCGAACTCCGTGATTTGTTGTCGTGTTTGAACATCAGGATAATATCATGCCATGAAATACCCGGGTTTTCGCCGGTGGAAGAAACAGGGGACACTTTCGAGGCCAACGCTGTATTAAAGGCGCGAAGCGCGGCATTGTTTGCATCCATGCCTGCGTTGGCCGATGACAGCGGGTTGGAAGTAGACGCTCTTGGAGGACGGCCGGGGGTGAAATCCGCCCGCTACGCCGGACCGGGCGCGGATGATGAGCGAAACACGACATTGCTTTTGAAAAATCTGGCCCATGTTCCCCCGTCGAAGAGAACAGCGGGATTTCGTTGTGTCATGGCTTTTTTCGATCCCGCGTTAGCTTCCGGAGTAAATAGTGTCGCCCGCGATTGCGCGCGTAGCTCGGATAAAAGCGGGTTGCATATTGCAGTAGGTGGATGCAGGGGGTATATATTGGAGAAGCCGAGAGGCGAATCCGGGTTTGGTTATGATCCGGTTTTCTACTTTCCTGCTCATGGAAAAACCTTTGCGGAGTTGGACGCCGGAGTGAAAAACAGGATCAGCCACAGGGCGCATGCTGTAAAGAAAATGGTAGAATATCTGGAGGTGTATTTGTCAAAAAAAAGGGCCGTCAAGAGATGATCGAATGAATCCGAAAAATAGCGTGATTTTTTTGTTGCGTTCCACGCCCGGATATTTTACTTAAAAAAGCCGCTCTTTGCGGTACTGTGTATACTCCGGACACTTCGGGGCGTAGCGCAGTCTGGCTAGCGCGCCTGCTTTGGGAGCAGGATGTCGGAGGTTCAAATCCTCTCGCCCCGACCGCGCGGTATCCGCGAAGAGTGCGCCCGTGGCTCAACCGGATAGAGCAGCGGCCTTCTAAGCCGCGGGTTGCAGGTTCGAGTCCTGCCGGGCGCGTTTGAAAACGGTCTTTTGCCTGAGGGCCTGAGGGCCGTGACATATGGTGGGCGTAGCTCAGTCGGTAGAGCACCGGGTTGTGGCCCCGGGAGTCGTGGGTTCAAGTCCCATCGCTCACCCTATAGAGGGGACGAATTCAGTATTCGTCCCCTTTTTTTTTGTTGCGTCGATACAAGGGGGGACGACTATGACAAGAAATGCAAAGAGATGAGTTGTTGCAGTGGGAGCGGGACTTTCCGCGGAATAACGGTCAAACATTTTATCGGTGTCTGGAGAATCCCATGTTTTTTCCTAAAAACACTCCGGTCGGTGTTTCGGCGAGTGCAACTTGGGCCGGAGGGCCGGCAGCGGTCACACTGCCGCCGCTGGGCCCGCCGCCCGGACCGAGATCCACCACGTGATCGCATTCGGATATTAAATCCAGGTTGTGTTCGATGATTACGATAGTGTTTTCCCGGGATGCGAGCCGGCGAAGAGCCTGAATCAAGAGTTTCACGTCGGCCATGTGCAGACCGGTTGTGGGCTCGTCCAGCAAGTAGATTGTATTGCGTGAAGTTGAAGAAATCTCGGAAGCCAGCCGGATTCGCTGAGCCTCTCCTCCCGAAAGAGTGGGGCTGGGTTGACCGATGGCAAGGTAGTCCAAGCCCAGTTCCGATAGAAGCTCAAGGGGACGACGGATGTGCCAAACCCCCTGGAAAAGATCAAGAGCGTCCCGTACGGACATAGACAGAACCGATGAAATGTCGTGTCCGCGATACATGATATCCAGGATCTCGGGTCGGTAGCGCCGTGTTTCGCAGAATTCGCATGGAATGAAAACATCGGGAAGGAATTTCATTTCGACCTTTGTTTCACCTTTGCCCCTACATGCATCGCAGCGCCCGCCATCGACGTTGAAACTGAATGACGCAGGAGAATAGCCTTTCATTTTGGCTTCGGCGCGACCGGAAAAAAGATTCCTTATGTGGTCGAATATTCCCAAATAGGTTGCTACCACCGACCTGGAAGTATGTCCTATGGGAGCGCTTGTAACAATCTTCAAACTGTCTATCGGAAAAGTAGTTTGTATTCCATCCGACCACTTGGGCCGTCTTTTTTTGAGAAGTCCATCAACAGCATCGGCAAGAACTCCCATGACCAGGGATGATTTGCCGGAACCGCTTACACCGGTGACCGCATTCAGGGAGCCTTGTAGAAATGAAACCGAGATGTTTTTAAGATTGTACAGTCTTGCACGTTTGATAGTCAGGACTGCTTTATCGTTATGGAGTTTGGCTTTGCTCTTGTAGCAGGGGGAGCTTTTCCGCCGGCTTTCGGCCTCTCTCAGCGCTTGACCTGTTTTGGATTTTCGGGTTCTTTCGATTTTCTCGACGGTTCCGGATTCGACAATGCGGCCTCCGTATTTACCCGCGCCCGGTCCCATGTCGATAACATGATCACACGACCTGATAACCGATTCGTCGTGTTCGACAACAACGACCGTGCATCCCCGTCGGGTGAAGGTTTTAAATGCGGAAAGCATTCGGCCCGTGTCTTGGGGATGCAAGCCTATGGTCGGCTCGTCCAAAACGTAACAAGCTCCGGAAAGGCCGGAACCTAGAAGGGCGGCTAGGCGTACTCTCTGTGCTTCTCCGGAACTCAAGGTGCTTGTTCTTCGATCCAGGGTGAGGTAACCGAGCCCTAGGCGGTCAAGTGCGCTGATCCTTGAAATCACCTCTCTCACGATTTCAGATGCTCTGGAGCTTCCAGCGCCAATGAATTTCATTCCCTTCACCCTTTCAACAGCTTCGGAAGCGAAAAGAGCGGTGAGTGCGGGCAGGGTAATTCCGTCTAACTTGACCGATCTTGATTCGGGCCGGAGTCTTTGACCGTTGCAATCTTTACAGACGGTTTCTTTTGACACAATGGTTTCAAAAGACGAACAATCATTTGATCGACTCTTCGGTTTGTTGCTGTTTGTATCCTCATCAAGTGTTTCGGGATCCAACTTTTTTCCGCGTTTTATTCCCAGTCCCCCGCATCCGGGACAGGCACCGCGGCGGCTGTTAAAGGAAAGCATCAGCGGGTCGAGTGGTTCAAAACCTCTGTTGCAGCCTGGACAAGTCCGGCCTGTGCTGAGCACTGTGTCATTGTTGTGGTCGGATATTAAGACAATGGTGGAATTCAAATTGAGAGCCGCGGCTACCGAATCATTCAACTCTTGCCCTGTCGACCGCTTGTCCAGAACTCCGATGATTGCATCTATGTCGTGTTCATTGTACCTGGCGAGCTCGGGAAGAGGTTTCAGGGCTGTTATGCATCCGTCAATCCGTGCCTGTTCGAAACCTTTTCTTTTCAAACGAACCAGAGTCTGAACATGACGGCCTTTTCTGGATCTCACCACGGGCACCGCGAGATGGATTTTTTCGGATTTGGAAAGACGAGTGATCTCGCGGATCATTTCTTTTCGTGAGGACGTTTTTATGGCTACATCACAATCGGGACAATACTGCACGCCGAACCTGGAATACAGAAGTCGCAGGTAATGCGAGATCTCCGTAACCACTGCTACGGTGGATCGCTGTGATCCTCCGGACGTTCTCTGAGAAACGGCTGCAGTGGGAGGGATGCCGGAAATTTTTTGAACATTCGGCCGTGGAAGCGGCCTGATATTGGTGCGGATGTAGGCATCTCGGCTTTCAAGGTACAACCGTTGGCCTTCGGCGAAAACAATGTCAAAAGCAAGCGTGGATTTTCCCGAGCCGCTTACTCCGGTTATTCCCACGAGTTTCTTTCTCGGAATCTTGACGGTGATATCCTGTAGATTGTGCTCCCGGGCGCCCTGAACCAAAATGTGTCCTTTTAAGGAATGGGTTGTCGGCCGGTTGTTTTTTTTTCTATCACTTTTCGCGGCGGGCAAAGAATCGTTCAGGATATACTTTTGAAGAGCTTTTCCGGTGCGGGAACTTTTGCATTTTGCAACCTGTATTACATCGCCTTGAACCACCACTTTTCCCCCGGCCGGACCTCCGCCCGGTCCCAGGTCGATAAGGTGATGCGCGCGGGAGATTACCGAGAGATCGTGCTCTACCACCCATACCGTTACACCGTCTGAGACCAGTTTGTTCCAAAGGTTTACAAGCACTTCGATATCTGATTCATGCAATCCTGCCGTGGGTTCGTCGAGCAACAGGAGGCTGGAAGGGGATGCGGAATGAAGGATGCGGGCGAGCTTCATTCGCTGGGCTTCTCCGCCGGAGAGAGTGGTTGCCGGTTGTCCAAGTTTCAGATAACCCAAACCCACCTTTTGCATGGGGGTTATCCTGGAAATAAAGTTCGTGTGATCTGAAAATGTCTTTACGGCTTCATCAACGGTAGTGTTCAGGATGTCTGCTATGGAAAGACCCATGCAGCGGACATTCAGCACCTCCGGACGATACCTATTTCCGTTGCATTCCGGGCATCTCAACTCCATGTCTGCAAGAAATTGCATTTCAATTTTTTCAAACCCCGCGCCTTCGCAACGCGGACATCGGCCTGATGGTGAATTGAAGGAAAAACAACCCGGTCCCATGCCGAGCCTTTTTGCGTCAGGCTGTTCGGCGAATAGTTTTCGAATCGGATCTAGGGCTTTCATGTATGTCGCCGGATTGGAGCGGGAACTACGTCCGATGGGGTTTTGATCCAGCAATTTTATTTCTTTGAGCCTACCCTCCAGGAGCATTCTTTTTGCATTTGCAACCGGTTCAATCCATTCGGTGAGTTTTTTGCCTTTGTTGCATGTCCGCGCTTTGCCCTTTTCGCGTAGAAGCTTTGTCCATTTTTTTGAACAGCGCTCGAGATTCTTGAAAATGACTTCTTCCAGGAGACTGGATTTGCCCGATCCACTGACTCCGGTAATCACCACAAGATTGCCCAGCGGGATAGACAAAGAAAGATTTCGGATGTTGTTGATGCACGCGTTTTCCACATGGATCCACCCGCTAGGTTCGGGCGGTTCGACCAAGACAGCCTCATGTCGGGGAAACTTTCTTGGAAGCTTTTTTGAAACATTTCTGCAAGGCCCTTCGTATACCAGCCTTCCTCCCTTTTCACCTGATTCGGGGCCGAGTTCAACGACATGGTGTGCGCGTGCGGTGACTATCGGATTGTTTTCCACCACCACGACCGTGTTCTCCATGGCCGATAGATCCTCGATGACATCGCACATGGATTCAACATCAGTGCAATGCAGCCCGGTTGTAGGTTCATCCAGGATGTAAAGGGTGCCGGCAGGCCGTGATCCGACCGCTCTCGTCAAGTGAACCCGGGACAGTTCTCCTCCGGACAAGGTGCGAGCCGGCCGATCCAGCGTGAGGTGGCCGAGACCTAGCGCCTCAAGTGTTTGTGCTCTTTGTAGCAAGTCGGAAAGGAGAGTTTCTTCCGGTCCCCGGTTTGTGGTTTGTTTCTGTTCTTTGAGCCAGTTGACAAGATCCACGGCCGTCAGGGCTGCGGCTCGGTCTATCGTCTTTCCCCATAGTTCGTATCTAAGAGCCTCGGGCGACAGTCGGCTTCCCTTGCATTTTCGGCACGTCACGCCTTTTCTGAATCTCGACAAGAGCACTCTGACATGCATCTTGTATTGTTTTTTCTGGAGGTAATCAAACAACCCCTCCACGCCGTAGAAGTTGGAATCTCCCCGAAAGACGAACGAGCGAGCTTTTTCCGTGAGCAGCTTGAAAGGAATGTCGGTTTTTATCCCGACACGGATGCACGCGTTTAAAAGATCAAATCGCGCTTGGTGGAATGACGGCATGGTGAACGGATAGACAGCGCCTTCTCTCAGGGTCTTTTCCTCGTCCGGTACAATTGCGGCGCCATCCCATTCAAGTGTGTTTCCGTAGCCATTGCATTCACTGCATGCGCCGATTCCAGTGTTGAACGAGAACATATGGGAGGAAACGGGGGGATAAGACTTGTTACATGCAGAACATACAAGACCCCGCGCAATGTCCAGGAATTCACCCGTTGCCCCGTTTTGAGTTCGATAAGCGCGAAGAATTCCCCTGCCAATGCGCCACCCATGCTCAACAGCCTCGGACAGCCTTCGCCGGTTTCGCTTTGCCGGTTTCAAACGATCCAAAACAACATCGATTCTGCAGTCTATCCATGGGTTTTCGCGGTCTTCATTTTTCAGAAGATTCTCGATGCGCATGAGCTGCTTTCCATAGAGAACCCTTGTCCAACCGGCGGCCGCCAGGTCTGAAAGAATTTCTTTTGTCGAAGCGGACTCCATGATCGAATCCGCGGTTCGCAAGGGCGCTCCAATTATTAACGGTTCTCCGTCCGCCCATTCCAGGATTCGGTCCACCGCGTTTTCTGTTTGCGTATTTTTTACCGCACCGTTGCAATCATCGCATTTACGGACTGCTCCAAGAGCGAACAAATGCTCCAATGAGTACATGGCCTCGATGAGGGTGCCGACCGTGGATCTTGCAGTACGTACAGCTCCCTTGCGCCTTACCGCGGTAGCAGGCATTATTGATTCGATGTTTCGAACATCCGGACGATCCACTCGATCCAGAAACTGTCGTGCATAAGCGGAAAAAGTTTCAGCGTAGAGACGTTGGCCCTCGGCGTACAACGTGTCCATGGCCAACGAACTTTTTCCTGCTCCGCTTGGGCCGGTGATTACTGTTATGGAGTTGTGGGGTATTTCCAGATCGATGGATTTGAGGTTGTTTTGCCGGGCCTCGAAAATACTTATCTTATCCAATGCCGATTTGCTCGCTTCCGTTGCTTCGGTTCAGGTGGGTGAAATAGCATCATTTCAACCGGAGGCAAATCGCTCACTCAACGAACTTCCAGGATTATCCTGCTTTTTACGTCATCCCAGTCCACGATTTTTCCCTGCACCGGAATCTTTTCACCAGGTTTGTGTTTTTTAATGGCGTCAGAGCGGTTTTTTGAAAAGCGAACCGCCACCCATTGATCCTCGCCCATGATTCCTATGACGGTTCGTCCCATCATGATATCGGATCTCAGTTCCACCCCCGTAGTCCAGGTTATCTCTTCCACCTCGACGGTGCAGGTCACCGTTCCTTTTGATAGTTTTTTGATTATCGCACGGCGATCCACCGGACCGATATCTTTTGACCACACATGGGCCATTTCTTCCATTGATACCGGATCCCCTTTCTTTTTTTCGGGTATTCCAGTGGAAACGGAAAGGTCTTCATTGTTTTGATTCACGGCTTTTTGTTGTTCAGGTTTTTCTTTTTTCGGTGGATCTGTTGTTTTTTTGTTTTCCAACCCTGATAATCCAGATGGTCTCCGCTCAACGGGTATTGCCTCGTCCTTTTTGTTTTCTGCTTTTGTTCGGACTATCAGTTCGGGCAAGTCGGGAATCTTTCGGATAATTCTTTCTTGGCCCTTCTTTTCTGATGTGGTTTTTGACTCGGTTTTCACCTTGTCGGCTTTTTGATCTTTGGCCTCTTTATCGTCGGTTTTCACTTTGTCGGCTTTTTGATCTTTGGTCTCTTTATCGTCGGCTTTCACTTTGTCGGCTTTTTGATCTTTGGTCTCTTTATCGTCGGCTTTCACCTTGTCGGCTTTTTGATCTTTGGCCTCTTTATCGTCGGTTTTCACTTTGTCGGCTTTTTTATCCTTGGTTTCTTTATCGTCGGTTTTGATTTTCTCGGATTTTTGGTCCTTGTCCGCCTTATCCTCAGCTTTGGGTTTTTCTTCCATCAAGACATGTTCCAGTTCCTTGACCACAGCTGTAACATCATCAAGTCCCTTCATAAGGGTTTCAGCGTTTCGGACAGCTTCCGGAATTACAAACACCGAGCGATGCGCGGTTATTGCACATCTCCGGTGATCCGAAACGAATCTCATGAGAGCTTGTTTTGATCTTTCTACCGTGAGTAACCGAGCTATGGATTCTTCATCATGACCGTGAAAAGTGTATGCTCCTTCAAGAGCATCATCTTCCACGCTGATTTCCGTGCCGCCGAAGTGAGCGCCGAACACGTCTTCATATTGTAAGGAAGCCACGTTCATGCCGGAGGGCGGCGAAACGGAGAAGTATGCGGAAAAGCGGGTGCAAATCCCAATGCTCCGATCTTTTTCATAGGATTCAACCGTGATTTCAATCGGCGTTTTACCGTATGAGCCGATAATTCTGGGAGCAGCCCTGTTGTTTCCCGGGAAATAGCGGAGCTTGCGGGATCGAGCAAACTTCCGCCATATATGATCCAGGGAATTGAAGTTCTGATAGATGAGCCATATTGCCAACAGTGAAGCCGGGACTGCGATAAGTGCGATTATTTCCCATGTCTCCATCTTGGAATATCTCCTTCCGGCTTAAATGTTATTTCTCTCATCATTTTGCTTTTTGCCTGTTTCAGTCAAGGAAACTGTAATGGGTTTGGATTTTAATTATGTGGCGATGATAGTTTTCGTCCCAACCGGTTGTTTCGGGTCTGATGTTGGAATGGTTGTATTCAAAGAACCAGGCGATGCCTATATGCCACGATCTTGCAACTCGAAAATCAAATTGCAATTCGTGCTGATACAACAAGTCTCTTCGAATGAGAAGGATTTCACCGGTGTTGCTCAAATACCTGGAGGGGTTTATGAAGCGTGTATGGTGCAACCCGGCTTGTGTTCGGATTATCCACCGGTCGAAAGGTTTCGCCGTCAGGGTTGCTGTGCCCCCATGAGTTTCCGAGGAAAAAGACGATTGTAACAGGCAGCCGTCATCCAAAGGACAGTCTCTCCTGTTAATTTGGAAAATGCCGAGTTTGCGGCGAGTGTAGTGATACGCTGGCGACAGGAATACTCGAGAGTGAAGTTTAAAATGCTGTATTCCTCCAATTT
>SLPX01000126.1 GCA_007131745.1 Myxococcales bacterium | reverse complement strand
GGAGAGTGCTTCCTTGAATGCCAAATCAAGGTCCGCCGAAATACCATGCAGTGTTCGCTTCAGCCAGAGATAGAAGAAATCCATCAAGTCCGAATACGGAATAGCATCATAGTAAGGTGGATCGGTAACAATCGCGTGCAGGCTGTCTTCGGGGATGGCAGCCAACCAATCGAAACAGTCGGCTTGGATCACCAGGGAACCGCCTATTTTAGCGCAATGGTAATCCATAGCAAATGACTTGAAATCGTTTTTCATTGTTTCATCCTGTAAATAGATCTTTTCAGATTGTTTTGACTCTGGATCATATCCTGTTTGATTTGCAACTTGTACCGGGTTATTTTCTTTTCGTCGCGATGTTGTGATCGCCGGGAAAATGAAAGCCGAACAGATGAGGGAGCTGAAAAAGAATGGATCTGAGCTGGTTGTACAAAGAAAAAGATATTCTTATAGGGGTTTCAGGCGGAATAGCTGCTTATAAAATCCCCGAGTTGGTCAGGTTGCTTGTTAAATCAGGAGCGCGAGTTAGGGTGGTTTCCACCGATGCGGGTGTGGAGTTTGTGTCACCCCTGGTTCTCGAAGCTTTGAGCGGGAACCCCGTGTACCGGGAAGTTCTGGACGTGACAAATGAAGGCACCATACCCCATATCATGCTGGCACAGCGGAGCGACCTTTTTGTGATAGCTCCCGCGACTGCAAACCTGTTGGCCAAGCTGGCGAATGGATTCGCCGATGACCTGCTGACTTGTACCGCTCTTGCGTACAAAGGGCCTGTTGTGATCGCTCCGGGAATGAACTCCGACATGTGGGCCAATCCGGCGACACAGCGAAACTTGGAAATCCTGAAAAGCAGGGGAGTGTTCTTTGTGGGTCCGGAGCAAGGAGAGTTGGCCTGCGGCGTGACAGGGGTGGGACGGATGTCGTCACCTGAGGTCATATACGAAGCAAGCGCGGGTTCATTGGTTGAGGAGAAGAGGCTCTCAGGAAAAAAAGTGCTGGTGACCGCCGGGTCCACCCGTGAATCTTGGGATCCGGTTCGTTTTCTCGGGAACCGATCCACCGGCAGGATGGGCTATGCTCTTGCCCGTGCCGCCCTTGCACAAGGGGCACAGGTGACTTTGATATCCGGTGTATGCGACACCACAGACAGCCCTCCTTGGGGAGCGGAAATTCTCTCCGTGGAAACAGCCGGCAGGATGTATGAAGAAGTCATGTCCAGATGGAGTAGCTACGACGTTGTCATCAAGGCTGCCGCGGTCGCGGATTGGCGGCCCGCGGAACCCCAACCGACCAAGTGTAAAAAAAACAAAATGGGCGAGACAAGTTCCTTGGAATTGAAACGCAATCCGGATATCTTGGAGAATCTGGGCCGGCTCAAGAGAGAAGGCGATTTGAAATCTCCTTTGATCGTTGGGTTTGCAGCAGAGACTGGGGCGCGGAATGCGGATATTATTGAAATAGCGAAAGATAAAATGAACCGGAAAGCCTGTGATCTTCTGGTGGTCAATGATGTGTCCCTGGAGGGAAGCGGGTTCGGCGTGGACACGAATCAAGTAAACATATTGTATCGATCCGGCGAAATGGAGAGTCTTCGGCTCATGTCCAAGGACGAATTGAGTCATGAGATTTGGGGCAGGGTTGCAGATAGAATTTGAAATTCCCAAAGCAGCGCGGATACATCCGTTGGAGTTTTGAGAATGTCACAAAAAGGCGTTATTGAAACGATGGAGTCCGGGTTCGGCAGAATTGCCGGGTCCGACGGCGAGGTGTTTTTGTTTGATATCACCAAATGCGTTTACGAGGGACCCGAGGTGGGTGACCGGGTGGAGTTCAAGATAAAAACCGGGTGGGACGGCAAGCCCAGGGCGGTTGATGTCAGGTGCCCTGACAAGATTGAAGATTGATTCTTTCTGAGTTATTTCCTTCTTTTGAGACCCTTGCGATCCATTTCAGCCATTACAGACTGAAGATCCTCCCATGCGGGACGTTTCATGTTCTTGTTTCTCAGAAGGTAGGCCGGATGATACGTGGGCATCACTTTCCATTCCTGCCAATCTTTGAACTCTCCTCTCAGGACTGATATCGGAGCGTCGGTTTCCAACAGGTTCCGAGCGGCCACCCTGCCGAGCGTGACGATGATTGAAGGCTGGATGCAACGAAGCTGGGCGAGCAGGAAAGGTTTGCAGCTTTCGACTTCGGAAGGAAGGGGATCCCTGTTTCTCGGGGGACGGCATTTCAGTATGTTGGCTATGTAGACTTCTTCACGCTGAAGACCCATTGCTTGCAGCATTCTTGTAAACAGGGATCCCGCGGCGCCCACGAACGGAACCCCGGAGCGATCTTCCTCGAACCCCGGAGCCTCCCCGATAAAGACGAGATCCGCTTCGGGGTTTCCTTCTCCGAAAACAATGTTGTTTCTCGTGTCGTGAAGCGGGCACCGGGCGCAGGGTCCCATGAGCGCCCTTACCCGCATCAATCCCGGCAGACCGGGCAGATCCGTTCGTTCAAGTTCCGATGTTACATCTCTTGTTCCGCTTTCTTCTGTTGATCCTATTTGAGAAGAAGTCCCCGCGATTCGGCTGGAATGTTCTTCATCATCCTGACCGGCGTAATCCTCAAGCTTTGAGTCTGCGGAGTCGAACGATTGGCTTCGGGAATCTTTTGGCGGCAGAGAGTCGACAATCGGAGAACCCTGAGGTACACCCCACTTGCCCTGTTTTTCCAGTTTCAGCAAGTGAGCCTTCAAAACCGCTGATAGTGCGTGGAGTTCTTTCACGGGATCCAAGCAGGCCGGGTCGGTTTCATTTTCAGAGCTGTTTTTTTCAGCAGGATCGTTTTTTTGTGTGACGGCCTTTGGTTTCTTGTTACTCATTTGAGCGTTCTCGTTTGCGAGTTGTTAGCAACTTCACGGAAGGATGCTATAGTTACCGAATGATTCGGTTCACACAAGAACTGTTTGTTGTGAGTAACCTGCTGGAATGAAAAGGATTCATATGGGCACGGGCTTTTCAAGGACAAAAAAGGTTTTCAAGCGCAGAACTTCGCGCATCTTTATTTTTGTCCTTTTTCCTTTGGTTTTGATTTTGGCTTTTCCGCGGGAGGCTTTTGCTTTCGGTCCAGCGACCCACATTGATCTCGGCCT
>SLPX01000240.1 GCA_007131745.1 Myxococcales bacterium | reverse complement strand
TGCCCTTTGTAGAATCGGAAGATGAGGTTTTTCTGAAAACGATCATCCCGAGCCGGAAAGCGACCGAAACCTATTTGGGAGGTCCGAAATGAGCAGGCTGGATAAAGAAGAGCAGGAAATTCAGGACGCATTCGATGCTGGAGAGTTGCAGCGGGCGCCGGATATTGAGGATCGGAAAGAGCGGCATCAGGAGTATGCAGAAGCCATGTTCAAGAAAGATGCCCGCATTAACATCAGGCTTTCTTCCAAGGATCTTCGGGGGCTACAGAAGAAGGCCCTGGAGGAAGGTATTCCATGCCAAACACTTATTGCCGGCATCCTTCACAAGTATTTGGAAGGTCGCTTGCATGAGGATCGGTAGCTAACCAACCAACCCAAGCACCGGATGCCGGACTCTCCGCTTCCTTGCGGTTTTGTCACCGGTGATGGCGGGCGCTAGCGGAGTAAAGGACCGGAACATGAATCAGTTTTCAAAGGAGTGGTTGCATGGGCAAAAGTAACACACCGGATTCAGAACTTTCAGACTACAATCTTTTTTGTAGATACGCGAGTTTACATGGTTTGAGAATAAAAGCAGCGGCGGAGCTTTGGAAATCTAGAATTAAAGAAAATTATTCGTCACGAAATGAGATGATCGAAAGGTTAATTGAAATCCTTCGCGAGAAAAATCTTGAATACGAAATAAAAAATGAAAAAGAAGAATCATTCAAAAATTTTGTAAATGAAGGAGAAGAGTATCGGTCTGAAATGATACGCCGAACAAGAGACCGGGCAATTGTGAAAAGACGTTTAGAAATTGACGGCTACGTTTGTCAGAATTGTAAATATCCTGAATCGTTTGAAACCCTTTTTAAAGAAGAGATTTTGGTCGAGGTTCATCACAAACACCTCATTCAAGATGGTGAAAGAGAAACCAAAATAGACGATTTGGTAACATTGTGCCCTAATTGTCATCGGTTGATTCATGTTTTGGGGAGGAAAGAACAATTGAAATTTTTAGATATTAATGTGCTAAAAAATCTTTCCGCTAACAACTGTTTGCAGGGACACTTCACCCGCGGTTCCCGCGGTCAAAGAGCCCCTGACGCATAGCGTTAGCCCGACAGGAGTGATGAACTGTGGAAACTTTCGCACCTCCGAAGGAGTTCGTGGAGAACCCCGGGTTCACGCAAGCTCGAACAACCGCGCTCTCGAAACTGGATCTGGGGGACGTTGACCAGCCCATCGCAGACTTGATCTCCAAGTTCGCGGCATTGCCGCACTGCTTTACCTTGCAGAGCTGCCACGGCCACTTTTTGTGCGGGTCTGACGATGCGCCCGACAACAACACTCCGATTCCGAGAAGTCACGCGGGTGGAGTTCGTTACAGAATCGCCTATATTGCGCTGTGCATAGAGAACAGTGACCGAGGACGAACGCTCCGCAACGCGCTATCGGTAGTGGCCGGGATCGATCCGGAATATGTGCAGTTTGGGTCGCCTGGTTGGTTCTGGGATCAGTGCGTGAACTCATACGCGCTTCAGGTAGAGCCCGCTGCTCAGCAGTTCAGCGATGAAGCTCAACTCGATGCGGATGAGGCCCGTCACGTTGAAAGAGTACGAGACCTGTTCTTCCAGAAGCTGCGGGCACTGGTCGTCTCCGAAGCGCGCTAGAGCAGGGTGGGCTAACAACAGCCCCACCAACCAACCAACCAACTTCTTCCTTCTTCGCCCAGAGAAAGGTTTTCTGCAGCTTGAACCTCTGTTGGAAAACTCAGCAGAAACCACAAACAAAACTTCCGGAAAACTGCGGTTTTAATGCAAGCGCAGCTACTACATCGGCAGGTCAGATTCCGTATGCCTCATCGTGAGGGCCCAAGAGCACGAACTTAAGGGTCTCGTCGTCACGCTCGCTGCAGTCCGAGCAGGCCACGATCTTGTTGTCACCCTTTTTTCGGCAGGCCCGACAGTAGAGGTAGATGATGATGAAGCTCTTTTTGACCGGGCAGGAGTAGAACCCCCTGAAGTTCCCCTTGAGCGGCTCGCCCATGGCAAGCGGCTGCTCCATGATCATCCGGACTTTGTTCTCCACTTGCTTCTTGATCCCGGAGTGCTTGCGGAGCGACTTCACGAATGCCTTCTCGAAGAGTGTTTCCATCAGTCGGCAAAGGCCTCGTCAAAGGTGTGCCATTCGGCCCTGCCATCGCGGAGCTTGGCCTGTACCTCTTCCATGGCCTCGTGGAAAGCCGGGTTAGCGAGGATCTTGGTCGTGGTTTCGCCCTGTGCCTTGCGCTTCAATGCGAGGAGATATTGGGTGATCACCTCGGCGACCGTGGTCCGGTTCTCAGCGGCGAAGAGCTTGACGAATTCCACGAGATCCTGGTCCAGGCTGATGTTGAGCCGGTTTTTTGCCATCGCGTCCTCCCTGGAGCAACTGTTCCCATTATGCGCAAAACAGGAACGTGTGTCAATCCCCACGCCTCCGCGCCAGCGCTTATTACGCAACCCGTCATCAGGTAGGGGTAAGCGAGGCGGCACGACGAATCGATGTGTCTTCAGCCACTTGCAACCGGCAGGGCGATCTGTTTGACCAAAAGCAAACCGATAATTTCAAGGAGGCGTAGTATGTCCCGCCGCACGGCTTCGCACGCTGCCGCTGTCCATCGTGCGGTTATGAGTTTCTGGTGAGCTTTTCGTGCAAAACCAGGGGATTATGCCCAAGTTGTAATGCAAAGTATATGGCCCAAACCGCTGCCCATCTCATCGACAATGTGCTGAAAATTATTAGCTTTATAACGCAAAAAACAGTGATTCAAAAGATTCTCGGCCATCTGGGACTGCCTGCCGAACCTCCCACGACAGTACCCGCACGCTCTCCTCCTCAGATTGAAATGCGCTTCGCTGAAAGACGACATCGAAAAAGTGACAGAACGGGTGAGGACGACCTGTTAGACCAAACGCATTGGCCAAACTGTTGGCCAAACTGTCCTTAGAGAGAGTCGCGGCTGATCACGTGTCGTCGTCGCGTGCGCTTTTTCTACCATTCCACCTCAAACATTTTTCATTCTGGGTAATTTTGGGTTTCTACCGGACCATTTCCGCCACGTTGCCACGTTCGCTTTACTCTGCCTTTTTTTCTTGAAAAGCGCTTTTGTTTTTCCT
>SLPX01000156.1 GCA_007131745.1 Myxococcales bacterium | reverse complement strand
TGATGTGCAAAGCCTTGTCCGGAGAAATGGATTTCGTCCGATTATCATCGAGTTTTTCCGCTTCCCACGAAGGAAGAAAAAGAAAAGAACCGATTTCAAGAGGAGGAAAACTTTTTCTTGTTTCTTCGCTCCAGTCACGGTCGGCAAGAGGTTTTACTTCTATTTGTCCCCCTTCTTTCAGTAGATGCGCCGAGCGTAAAGCCAGATCGTTGAGAAGTTTCACCTTTCCTTCGGTTTCGGCGCATGAAACGTAAAACCGGAACAGGATTCTCCCCGGTCTCGGTCTTTCAAGGGTGGATCCATCAACTATTTCGTAGCCTTCGGGAAATATCTCGTCTATCAGGGGTGCGACCGATTCGGCAGCATTCTCCTCCAAGTCCCAGGTTAGTATCGTCAACGTTTCCTCCCATTCACGGGTTGTGGACCGCTGGTCTTTTTTGCCGGGTTTTTCATTTTTGTGGTTTTTGTGATTGGTTTTTTTTTGCTTTTGCATTTCATTCCCGATTCCTGCTAAAATGATATTGATAGTCAACGTTTTGTTAATAGTATTGTTCTTGTCGGAGGTTTGCAGGATTAAAATAGCCGAACCGCAAGGATGGAAATAAAGGGGTATTGCAATGAAGTTGTTTCTATTTTCCAAGCCTGACCCGAAAACAGCCACTGTTTTTCCGAAGTGGTTGTTGGCTGTGATCGGTTTCTCACTGTTGCCGGTGTGCAGTTTCAATCCGGGAGGTATATCTGAACAACCTGTATGCGGAAACAATATCATAGAGGGCAATGAAGTTTGTGACGGCACGGATCTTGGCGGTGAAACCTGTTTGTCACAAGATTTCTATGGTGGAACTCTCGCGTGCCTGGCCGATTGTTCGGGGTTCGACACTTCCGGCTGCGAAGGTTATTGCGGCGACGGTATCATCAATGGTCCCGAAGTCTGTGACGGCGACGATCTCGGCGGCGAAACATGTGACAGCCTTGGATTTGGTGGAGGAACGCTAAGATGTAAGTCGGATTGCTCCGATTTTGATCCGAGCGGGTGTGAAACCCCTCCGGAGTGCGGAAACAACATAAAGGAAATCGGGGAAGTCTGTGACGGCACCGACCTGGCCGGCCAAACCTGTGAAACTCAAGGTTTCTACGAGGGCGAGTTGGCTTGTGAAGATGACTGCTCCGCGTTCGATACGTCAGGTTGCGAAGGTTATTGCGGCGACGGGATCAAAAACGGTCCCGAAGTCTGCGACGGCGACGATCTCGACGGCCAAACCTGTGAAACACAAGGTTTTCACGGAGGAGAACTTTCGTGTGGTGCCGACTGCAGCGGATTCAACACGTCGAATTGCACTCAGGCTCCGCTTGAATACATGTTGACCGTTGATAAGATCGGCGCGGGAGGCAATATAGAAGTGGACGGAGAAACCGTTAGTCTGATCTACATGGCGGATTATCCGGAAGGAACAGTGGTCACAGTGGAGGCCGTGCCATTGGATGACTCGATGTTTGTTGAATGGATCGGCGATGTTACATCAACGGAGCCTTTGATTCAAATCACCATGGACGGGGAAAAGGGAGTCATTGCGAGATTCCAGGAAAAACCTGAAACACCGGTTCCCACCAGATTCGTCGACGCGGGCAATATTGTAGGGAATGCCTCGACAGCCCCTGCAGACTGGCGTTTTGATGTGATCGTTTTGGACCAGAACGGAGATCCCTTCCGCAATGAAACCGGGTTGACAGTGACCGAAAAAACCGATGAGGGATTGAGTGATCATGAAAGGATTCTATCAGGCCACCTGGCCGATTCCATGAATGACGCATCAACTGATGGTGACGGCAGGATGACCATTTATTACACTCAATTCCAACTCGAGGCAAATTTGGGTGAATGGGAACGCACTCAAAACGTGGTTTACCTTATCAATGGCGAGGAAATGGTCAATGCAATCGCTATTACTGTCGAGAGACTTCCCCTGGATGATCCTGCAGCCAGAAACATAATCAAGGCCGTTGAGGCCCTTCCTTAAGTTGATTGAGAATCAAAGTCGGCATTTTTTTACATGTTCTTGACAGGGCGGGTTATGGAAATGATTATGCCGTAATCCGGTGGCCGAAGCGGTGTACGGGACAAAGAAAAGGAGTTGTTTTGACGGATTTGTTCAGATTGGACGTACGAAGAGAAAACCCGGACGAAGCTTTGAGACTTGCGGTGCTGGCGTCGGGTTCCGGGACTAATTTGGAAGCCATCCTGAAAGCATGTGAAGAGGGGTCGATACACGCACGCGTCGTAGTTGTGATTTCGGATAATCCCGGAGCGTACGCTTTGGAGAGAGCGAAACAATACGGGATTTCCGCGGTTGCGGTGGATCGCGGTAAGTACGCGGACAGGAGGAGCCACGAGGATGCGGTTTTGAAGGAGGCGGCTCCTTTTAAACCGCAACTTGCCGTGTTGGCGGGTTACATGAGGCTTGTGACACCTTTTTTCCTGGATGCTTTTACGAATCCAGAGACGGGACTGCCCGGGGTGATAAACATTCACCCCGCGGATACCCGCGCTTATCAAGGCGTTCGGGGATACGAATTCGCCCTGGGTTTAGCCGGCAAGGATCGCAAAAGATTGCAAAAAACCTGGATTACCGTTCACTTCGTGGACCACGGAATGGACACCGGGCCGATAATAGCGCAGGAACCACTGGAGGTTTTGCCCGATGATAATCTGGAGAGTTTGAAGGAAAGAGGGTTGGCGGTCGAGCATTCGCTATATCCCAGGGTCATCGACATGATTTCGCGCGGACGGGTGCGGATGAAATCCGCGGGAAGCGACGATGTTGTCGTGGAGTGAGAGTTCCTGCACGCGGTACAACGAGGTCGCAGATACGGAGAAAAAAGCGGAGAGAAAAAATGGCTGGAAACATAGTAACCAAAATTGATGACAAGGTAAAAATACGCACTGTGCTTGCAAGTGTTTCAGACAAGAGCGGCCTGGATGATTTGATCACCGCTCTTGTGGAGATTAACCCCCGAGTGCGGATCCTTTCGACCGGCGGCACGTTCAATCGTATCCGGGAGATCCTGGGCGATGATGGGAAGAAGTGCCTGGAGACGGTTTCGTCGTATACGGGCCAGCCGGAAACACAGGGGGGGTTGGTCAAGACACTGGAT
>SLPX01000161.1 GCA_007131745.1 Myxococcales bacterium | reverse complement strand
TCGCCCAGTGCCCTTCCCTGTTCCACAATCCGCCCGGCTTCGACATCGAGCTTTTTCAACCGCCCGGTCACAGTCAAAAAGCCCTCCCCGTGGTCAATAATCACCACCTTCTGAAGACCCGCGACATGTCCTGCGTATCGTACAACACCCCGGGCCGTGGCCCTGACTTTCCATTCTTTCAAGGCCGAGATATCCACGCCGCGGTGTTTTACGGTAACAGAGGTTCCCTCTACGCTTGTTTCACCGAAATCATTCAGGATCATGCCCGGAACGGGTCGAGGCAGGCTGCCTTTCAAGGTAAGGAAGCTTCGAGTTTCCCTGTTCACAAGTTTCGCCATGTCTTGAACCGACCTGTTTAAACGGCGCATTTCAACATCCCACGTCTCCCGGCTTCGATCTCTGTGTTCTTTGCGCCGCCTCAGATCACTCATGTACTGGTCCAGCAACGACAAAACAGCCTGAATTCCATCCCGCTTCTTGTCCAAGATCGATACCCGTTCGCTCGCCGCTGCCAGGAGTTTTTCTTTGCGCTTTTGGTTGATCAGCAGTTTCCTGAAATTTTCCTTTTCCTTCTTCAACCGCTTTGTCTCCCAGGAAAGCGCCCCGGCAAGTTCAATTCTTCCGTCCATGGGCACGGCTCTTCGGATTCCCGCAAACAAAGATCCACCGGGACAACCGTCAGCTATTTTGTACAAAACCCGGTATTTGGCGGACAATTCATTCTCTCTTCTTTCAATGTTCATTTGCTCCGCGGACACATGCGAAACCGCTGCATCCAGTGCATCGGAAGCTCTTCGCCTCACCCCCCTTGCAGCCCAAAGCTCGCTTGTGGTCTCCCGCAACGCTGCGTGAGCTCTCCTGATTCTGTCGAGCACCTCCAGTTCGGTTCTCAGAAAATCATCCAATCCTCCATCTTCTTTCACCATTACAGGCGGTGCGTAGTCGACCATGGGGTCATCCAGCCTGACTTCACCCGAAACATCCCGATCCTGGTTTCTCAACAATACATCGTTTATCGACAGGCCATCAGACCGGCGTCCTTCTTCTCCGTTGTCTCCTCCCGGCTCTTTTGAACCAGGTCCGCTTTCTTCAACGCGTTTCACACTTCCCGAAACCGTGGATCCCGAGGAGCAAGTGGATTCTTCTTCGGCTTTGTGCCCATCTCCAAGTCGTCCGGCAAAACCCGCTTGCACAACAAACTTGACGAGACGAGGCTGAGATCTTCCATAGGCCTGTATGTCAAGGTCTCTCCCAGGCGCCAGGAAAACCGCGGCCAAGGCAAACGAAGCTATTACAAAATGGAAAAAAATGTTTCCCCGATCTGCGTTATCGAAAAAAAACGCTCGTTCCATAGCCGAGCCTTTCATGCCGCCCCCTTACTAACCGCCAATCCGCTTCCAATAAGTCCCACAAGGCCTGCCAAGCAAACAGCCAAGGCTACGTTTGACAAGGGCAGGAACCCGGCCAATCCCTCGGTCCATCCTGCTCCGAAAATTTCCACGATTCGCGGCACTGTGACCGAGTGAAGAAGAAACAAAAGAACCAAAGCCAGCAAACATCCCAAAAAGGCTTGAAACACTCCCTCCAGAAGCACCGGCGCAGCCACAAACCTTTTCGTAGCTCCCAGCAACATCCGGGTTTCGAATTCTTCCCGCCGGGAAAGGAGACCCAGGCGAACCGTCCCCGCTATCACAAAACCACACACGATAAAGGTCAAAAACAACAAAATGGTTGCAGACGCGGTGAGCGTTCCGGCCAAGTTATCCACCCGCTTGTGCCACCGCCTTAGGGTCCGGACTTCTTCGACAGCAGGCAAAGATCTTCCCATGGAAACAAGTTTTTCCTGAGCATCCACAAGAACTTCCCGTTCACCCTTTAGAGTCACCTCGTAGGACTCCGGCAGCCATCCGGCCTCAACATTTTTCAGCAGCCCGGCATCTCCACCCAGGTTTTTCTCCAGACGCTTCAATGCCTCTTTCGGACCCACATGTTCCAGGCGATGAAAACCCGGCAATGCTTTCAATGATCGTTCCAATCTTCCCTTCTGCGCTGATTCCGCTCCATCTTTGATGTAAACCGATACCACCACACCCCTGGCCCAGCCTTTTGACACGCGATCCAGTCCGCTGCCGGCCATCCATACAACGCCGGCGAGAAAAAGCGACAATCCAATGGTTGTCACAGTAAAAAAAGTGACCGCAGGCCGCCTTGACAAAGCTTTCCATGCCTCACTTATGCAAAACTTCACTGCTCCCAATTTTCTGACCTCCTGCGACTTACTGATACCGAATCAACCCTTCAGCGATACTCCCCTCTCAACTTCACCCGACACGGATTCTCCACATAATTCAGCCGTTCCGCTTTCTTCGGACTCTTCCCTGAGGAAAGATCGCAGACGACCATTTTCCAACCGGCAAACATGTGAAGCCTGGAATCCATCTGCCACCCCTTTGTCTCCCGTGGCCAATATAACCGTGGTGCCGCTGTTGTTGATTCGGGTCAACAAGTTCAACACGTGGTTTGTTCCATTCGAATCGAGATGAGCCGTGGGCTCATCGGCCAACAAAAGAGCGGGTTCTCCTACAAGCGCACGGGCAAGCGCTGAAAGTTGTCGTTCCCCCATTGAAAGATCACGGCACCTGCAACTCAAGCGACGTTCCAGATTGACCAGTTCACATGCCTTTTCAACTCTTTTCTTAGCCTTCTGCCCCCATACACCCCTGAGTTGAAGAGGATAGCCTACATTTTCCATCAATGTCCGGTTTTCCATCAGGCGCAAATCCTGAAAAATAAAACCTATATGCCTCCTGAGATATGGAATGCTGGATTCCCTGAGCTTGAATATGTTTCGCCCCGCTACCATCACATACCCCTTATCCGGCTGCTCCAACGCATATATCATTTTTAGAAGCGTTGTTTTTCCTGAACCGGAGTCGCCCCTGAGTAAAAAATTAGCGCCTTCCGGAACCTCCAGGTCGACATCCGCCAAGGCCCAGACTCTTTGACAGTATTTTTTGGACACATCGAAAAATTTTATCATGCAAACCTCCGCCGCGTTCTCCCAAACGAAAACGGCCATATTTTACAGTTATCATAGACACCAAAACACGGCAAAAAAACGCACGCCGGCAAAACATGACCACCCGAAACCTTTTTGTAAGCAAAACAACAAATGCATTGAACTGCTATCTTGAATAATTACTTGCCCGGCCAAAGATCCAATAAAACCTCCTGCTTAACTAGCTTCTGCGAAACCAGATCCCTGATACCCCTTTATACAAAGGGCCAAAATCCCTGATGTAATACAGTCACCATACAATGGGCATTTGCGGAGTTCGCATCACATAAGAACCATTACAGGCGGATCAGCGAACTCTTCCTCGTGTAATCCGCATGGCAACAGCATAAAGAATTTTGCACTTTTTTGTCATATTCACCCCACATCACACCATGCAAGATTTCTTTTGCAAAAAAGCGAATGATCGGTCTTTTTTTTAGAAATCAGTGCCCTATTTTTGATCACCGAGATAACACGTTGAATTATATTTGCTTTCCCACTTGATCCCACAGGTTTATCCACATGCAATGCCCCAGCATGAAGTGTTTCGGCTATCTCATGCCACAAGATGTGGGGCACAAAACTTGACACCCTTTCCCAGCGGGTTTATCAACGAAAAAGACCCTGACGGAAAAACATTTTTTGTTTTTGTGTGGGGGGACGTACAAAACGTCCAGTGGTAGTGGTTTGTCCAAAATGCATCATTTTCTTTAAGGGTTTCATGTTTTCATGACGCAAAACGTCAACCAATACGAACACTTGAATGCTTTGGGAGCTAAGAGAAGATAATGGAAACAACGCAACAACCTCGAAGCCTGACCTCCACGGAATACAACACGAGTGAACACAACCGAAACCAAGGACCGGATCTTTCAAATCAGCCCGGAGGCTTGAAAATAGATCTTTTCTTCACCAGTGAAGACCGCCATCCTTATGATGAAGTCGAATGGGATCGCAGGGTTGCATCCATCGTCGGTCAGGACGGCAAACCGGTTTTTGAACAAAAAGGCGTCGAGGTTCCCAGGAGTTGGTCGCAAACCGCCACGAATATTGTCGCCCAGAAATATTTTCACGGCCCCACAGACACCCATGCTCGCGAAGAAAGCATCCGTCAACTCTTTGACCGCGTTGTCGACACCATTACTTTGTGGGGTGAAAAGCAGGGATACTTCGACTCGCCGATCGATGCAAAGAATTTCAGCTTGGAGATGAAGCACCTTCTTGTTCATCAAAAAGCATCTTTTAACAGCCCCGTATGGTTCAATGTCGGCATCGACGACCAGCCTCAATGTTCAGCGTGTTTCATAAACGCTGTGGACGATACCATGGATTCGATCCTGAATCTCGTCCATACCGAAGGAATGCTTTTCAAATGGGGATCAGGAACCGGGACCAATTTTTCGTCTCTTCGGTCATCGAAAGAAAAACTGATGGGTGGCGGCACAGCGTCAGGACCCGTTTCTTTCATGCGGGGTTACGATTCGTTTGCAGGGGTGATCAAATCGGGCGGAAAAACAAGGCGCGCTGCCAAAATGGTAATTCTGAACGTGGACCATCCCGATATTGAAGAATTCGTTTCTTGCAAGGCGGAAGAGGAAAGAAAAGCGCGTGCATTGATAGAAGCAGGTTACGACGGTTCTTTCGGCGGTGAAGCTTACTCGTCGGTGTTTTTTCAAAACTCCAACAATTCGGTCAGGATCAGTAATGATTTCATGCAGGCGGTCAAGGAAGACCGGCATTGGTACACCAAGGCGGTCACGAATCCATCGAGACTCATGGATCGTCACAACGCAAGAGATCTCTGGAGAAAAATAGCTCTGTCCGCTCACGGATGCGGAGATCCCGGTTTGCAATTCGATGACACCGTCAACAAATGGAATACATGCTCTTCGAGCGGGCGGATAAACGCATCCAACCCTTGTTCCGAGTTCATGTTCATGGACAACAGCGCATGCAATCTGGCCTCGCTCAATCTCCGGAACTTCACGGACGAAGAAGGCAATCTGGATGTCGATGCTTTCAAAAAAGCCATCGATCTCGTTATCCTGGCCCAGGAAATCATAGTAGACAACGCCAAGTACCCCACCCCGGAGATAGAAAAAAACTCCAAGGCATACAGGCCTTTGGGTCTCGGCTATGCAAACCTGGGCGCCCTCTTGATGAGCCGGGGATTGCCCTATGACAGCGACCCTGGGCGTGCATACGCAGCGGCAGTAACCGCGTTACTCACCGGGGAAGCCTACCGTTACAGCGCGGTAATTGCAGAACACAAAAAACCGTTCGTGCAATATTCGGAAAACGCCGAATCCTTCATGCAGGTGATGAAGCAACACGGCGAATACATTGACCGAATCGACGCGGGAGTCGTTCCGTACGATCTCATGAACACGGTCAAGAGCGTCTGGGCGGAAGTCGTGGAAACCGGCAAAAAGAACGGTTTTCGTAACGCCCAGGTCACTGTGTTGGCCCCTACCGGCACCATCGGATTCATGATGGATTGCGACACAACCGGAATTGAGCCGGACATAGCGCTTGTCAAATACAAACAACTTGTGGGCGGCGGATCCATCAAGCTGGTAAACAATACCGTGGCCACGGCTTTGAGGCGCATGGAGTACACAGAAACCCAAGTGAGCATGATCCTGGATCACATAGAATCCCACGACACCATAGAAGGCTCGGATGTCCTCGAAGAACGAGACCTTCCCGTGTTTGATTGCGCAATGCGCCCGAGAAACGGCAGCCGTTTCATATCTCCAATGGGCCACATAAAAATGATGGCCGCGGTTCAGCCCTTCCTTTCGGGTGCCATATCAAAAACAGTGAACCTCCCAGCCGACGTCACTGTTGAAGATGTTGAAGACGTTTACATGAAGGCGTGGGAGATGGGCCTAAAAGCGGTTGCCGTCTACAGGGACGGCTGCAAACAGACCCAGCCGCTCATGCTGCAAAAAGAAGAAAAGAAAAAAGCCGCTGCGGCCGATGAAGAAATCGAACCACCGGTGCCGGGGCGGAGAAGACTCCCCCAAGACCGCGTTTCCATCACTCACAAATTCGAGGTGGCCGGACATGAAGGTTATCTCACCGTGGGTTACTATGACAACGGCTCCCCGGGTGAAATATTCATCAGGATGGCAAAAGAGGGAAGCACCATTTCCGGACTCATGGACTCGTTTGCAACTGCCATCAGCCTGGCTCTTCAGCACGGGGTTCCGCTTAAACTCTTTTGCGATAAATTCAGCCACAGCCGATTCGAACCTTCCGGGTTTACAAACAACAAAGACATACCGATGGCGTCTTCGCTGATGGATTACATTTTCAGGTGGCTTGCGCGCCAGCACTTGGAAACATCAAAACACCCTGTAGGAAGAAAGCTGGTTTCCACCAACGGACACGAATCATCCGATTCTTCGGTAGATATCAGCCCCTTCAGTTTTCCAATCCTTGCAATCGAGAATTCCGCAGGTTGCGAAGTCAAAGAAGAGTCGGGTGGAACAATCGCAAGCGAGATGGAGAGCTTCCTTCGAGAATCCGATGCACCCGCATGCCATGTATGCGGATTCATGATGGTTCGAAACGGGGCCTGCCACAAGTGCGAAAACTGCGGCGCGACTTCCGGCTGCAGTTGAAAACCCCTCTCACTGCTTCAGTCTTCGGGAAATAGTTCCTTCAAGATCTCTCTCGCACCTGCGACTTCATCCAGATACCAAAGGATGTAACGCGCATCGACCATGATGTTTCGCGAACGTTCACGGCTGTAACCGAAATCCCCGGTGATGTTGGCGTAGACGCGATCAAAATTGAGTCCCACGAACTCACCCCTCCCGTTCAACACGGGACTACCCGAGTTTCCCCCGGTGGTATCAGCATTTGACAAAAAACACGCAACCACGTCACCCGATTCGCCCAAGCTGGAATCAGCATACCTGGTCTTATGAGCGGTTTTTATCTTATCGAGCACCTCTTCAGGCGCGTTGAACGGCTCCTCGCCCGTATCCTTGGCCGCAAGCCCCGACAAGGTTGTAAACGGCATGTGCCATTCGCCGTCACGAGGGAAATAACCGGCTACATGAGCAAAACTGACCCGCGGAGACGCGTTGGCATCCGGATAAAACAGTTTCCCTCTGAACTGAATCAAGGATTCCAGGTATGGGCGTCTCAAGCGGAAAAGCCCTCCCCTGATCCTCTTCGTCCTCTGCTCAACCGCGTCCCAAACGGGTTTTAAATCAAATGCAAGATCCAGCATGGCATCCCCTTTATTTTTCAGCCGGTCTTGGGATTTGCCGAAAAGCTCTATCCTGTAATCGAGTTCATAAAGTCTGCTTTCGGAATAAAGCCGGTCCACGTACCGACGGATATTTTCTTTTTCATAATCGCCTTTCAAAGCTTTTTCAAACACTGCCGGCCTCTCTTCATCGGGCAACCTGCCGAACCACTCAATGAACATGGTTAATACCCGCTTGTCGGCTTCAAGATGAAAACTCCGTTGAGCGTTTTCAAGCCATGAAACGCGGTCTTCACGATCTCTATCCTGGTAACCCGCGGCCCTCTCGAGGTCGGGCTTCTCCTTTTCTTCGGCCCATTTCGTCAAAACCCTTGCAAATGCAAGCGTGTTTACCCCCCTTTTCATGAAACGCATCAAAAAGGTTTGCATCCTGTTTTCACGGGTTTTCTTCCGGAAAGCCGAAAGCTCATCCAGGGTGGAACCCCATTTTTCCTTTAGTCCAGGGTTTGCTTCCACCCATGCTCGCCACCTGCTTTCTTCGGTTTCTTTCAATTCCAAGAGATTTCTTTCCCGGGCGCCGTCAATCATTCCCCTCGCATTTTTAAGCCAGTTCTGAAGCGCTTTGATCATGCTGATCGTTGGAATCGCTGCATCCGGTTCTTCCCTTGCAGTGTTTTCCAGCACGGCAACCCATTGTTCCATCAGCTTGAGGCGGATCGGATAAAACCACTCAATAGAATCCTTCAAAGCCGGCGCGCTCAGATAACGATCCGTGTGGTACGGCCTTCCCATCACCATCACAAAATCGCCCTCATTCAATCCATCTCGGCTTATCCTCAGAAACCGCTCAGGCTTGTATGGAACATTCTCTTCGTGGAACTCACGCGGTTTTCCGTCAGGCCCGACATACGCTCTCAGCAACGCGAAATCAAGGCTGTGCCTGGGCCAATGCCAATTGTCGACATCACCTCCGTAGCCGCCCATTGACGAGGGCGGCGCTGCTACGAGCCGCACATCGGTGATTTCCATGTTTTCCAACAGCAAAAACCTGATTCCATCATTTTCGCGGGACACCAGACACCTTGTGTTCGGTTTCTTCTCACACTCCGCGACCAATGATTTTTCCCTTTCTTCAATGGCCGTCATCAACTCGATATCCGATAAGTTCTTGTCTTCAAGGTCCCGGGTTATTTCCTCGGTAACATCCTTTTGATTCCTGAAAACCAGCACCCTGACGCCGTAACCGTTCAATTCATCGTCGCGGCTTTGCGCCAAGATCCCTTCTTCCAGGAAATTCCGCTCTTTCGTCGAATTCCTTTGTATGGCTCGAAACACGCAATGATGATTCGTCATCACGAGTCCATCGGGCGAAACGAATGAAGCCGTACAACCTCGCAAGCCTACAACCGCTCTCGCTAATCCCCCCTTTCCAGGGGTCCAGATTTCTTTCAAACTCAATTCCAGCCCCCTGGACCTGAGTTCTTCTTCATCCAGCTTGTCGAGATCCGCCCATGGCCACATTCCTTCCCCCGAAGGTGGCAACGCGAACGGGTCCGCGCACCTTTGAGCAGCCTCCCTCTCGGCTCTTTCATCCACCCGGGTTTCCTTTTTCCCGGGACAACCGGCTAATGCAACCAATGCGGCAAACAAACAAACAAACAAACTTTTACCATCAAATACACAAGTTTTTGTTTTCATTAGACCATCTCTTTTCTCGGGATTGACTCTTGGACTCGACGGTCACATCGGCATGATTCAACCGGCTCCATCGATGAAACGGCAAAGCAATGGATCGTTAATCCAGAAGAGACAGCAGAAAAGGCCCGCAATCCATTAGGTCGCCTCTCCGCTGGTAATTAGCATTCGGCACATTGATGTAATTGTAATTTGATGTATCGGTCAGGGGTCCCGTGAAATCGTTGGAATACATTTCCAGGTGCAACATGGCCCACGTGCCGGATGACATAGCCAAGTCGCCCATGTACGCAATGTGCTGACCGGCATTAACATTAGAACCTACGGTCAATGAGCCGGGCAACCCTCCGCTGCAAACCTCGCCGTATCGGATCGTGAAATCCCCGTGATCCACGACAAGGGCATACGTCCCCAAGTAAAACGGCGTATAACTCACGATCACGCCGTCGGTCACCGCGTATATGGGCGTGTCGTTGTTGAGAATATAATAGGCGGTTTTGTAATGAAGTGCCCCGTCATCCGTCCAGTAGAGGTCGCAGCCGGCATGAACGCGCCCCCCCGAACGTGAAGATCCGAATGCCGCCGAACTGGAAGGATTGTCGAACCGGCTCAGTATCAAACCTGGTTCATCCTTGATCGGAAACACCATGTCGGGCGCGTCAATCGTGAACCTGACTTCATCGGATGCCACCCATTCCTCGTTATCATCATAGCCATACAAAACAAGGTGTCTCTCGTATCCGACACCCATGAACGAATAAGTGTGCACCCCCTGGCCCGCGTCCAGATACCCATCGTGCAGGGGCCATTCATCAGCCTCGATGGAAACCCATCTTACTCCTTGCCCTGCCTCGTATTCTATCGTAACCGGGTTTTCCACCACGTCATGGTTCAATGGCGAAAGAATTTTCACCCAGTATTGGGTTCCCGCGTCAACATCATGAGTTGCATCATGGTAGCCCGCTCCATCCGTCGAAACCCACCCGTCCGTATCGACAAAAGCATCTTCATCAAAAGAAGCGTCCTCGTAGTATTCCCTCCCACGGGTATTTCCGCAACCAAACGCCAAAACAAGAGCCGCAGCCCAAATCAAAAGGTTCAACTGTTTGCCGTACATCTTGACATCCTCCAAACATTTCCTCGTTCCTCTCCAAAATACCAGATGGTGACAACAAAGTCAGCCCCTTGGATACTGCGCCGGGCACAATTTTGATCTCAGCCGCGATAAAAACCCTCTGAATTGAACAAAAGCACTCACACGTTCCTGCGGGCGAAAGGTTAAATCAAACTTGTCAACGAATCGGTTGAGACAAGTTGCTTTTCGTCCGAGTTTCTTCTCTTGAGCTCCACCTTCCCGTTTTCCAAATTCTTCGCGCTCACCACGACCCGCACGGGAATTCCCAGCAAGTCCGAGTCATTGAACTTAACCCCGGGGGATTCCTTCCTGTCGTCCCACAAAACACGCATGCCGGCATTTTCCAGTTCTTCCACTATATCGAGACTCGCCTGATCAAGCTCTTGGGTGGGCTTGCCCAGGCGGAGAACATGCACGTCAAAAGGCGCTATTCCTTCGGGCCAGACGATTCCTCCCGCGTCCCCTCGGATTTCCAACACGGTCTCCATTATCGCGGTCAAATCCACGCACATCCAATCCACAATCACCGAACCGGGTTTTCCGTCTTCCCTGTTAAAACTACTTTCCCTTCTCCCCCTGGCTGCATCTCTTCGAAACCCGCCCACATGCCAACCGGCGAGTGACTCGTAAACCTCTCCACACACCGGACACCTTCCATCAACACCGGGCGCCGCAATGTCTGCGACCTTCATGTGACCGGGAAAATCCCTTTCCGGAACTACGCCCACGCAGTGATAGTCTCGTTCGTTTGCGCCCGCGACGTAGCCGCGGGATAGCGCCACCGAATCATCACAAACCACAACGACATCCTTCCCTACATTCAACGGACTCGCAAAACCCGGAACCATTCCTTTGCCGAGCACAATATCTTCAGAAGCCATTTCCAGCCGGTCGCATCCCGAAGCCGCGGCCAGCTTATCCATGCTCACATCCAGATCGCCCCTGATTATCCCCGTCACCAAACCTGAAGATGATTCGCAAAGAATCGTCTTCAAGCACAAATGCGGAGGGATACCGAGAAAGCGGGAAAGATCCTCTATGGTCTCAACCCCGGGAGTCGCAACCTTTTCAGGCCCGTTTTGGTCGACCCCCGGAGACGAACCTTCCGTGGGTTCTTCCATCTTTTCTTTCAAACTCTTTTCCACGGGAGCAAACGCATCCACGTATTTCTTTTGACAACGTATGCAGTGCAGTAAAGACGTCCTCCCCCGATTGTCCTCCACTACATATGCAGCTCCCGTGCCTCCGTGCGAAATCGCCGCGGTCAATCTTTCGTCAACATCACACGCTGCCAGCAAAGCCCGCGCCATTTGCATTCCTTCAGCAAAGAGATCCGGATTAAAATCCTTTTCACCGATCAAACGATAGACTCGGAGAATGACCCCTTCGCGCTCACCCAACGGCGTGTTGTGCTTTTCACACCGCGCCTCCCTGCGCAAACTGAACAGCCGTCTCGGTAACTCCTTGTACGATTGAACAAACCTCCTGGTCACATCCAGCAGGTTGTCCACGTGATCACCCTTTAACGGAGGATCCATTTCTTCGGCCCCGGATTTTTTCAGCAAGTCTCTTGCCGTGTGTTCCAACCGCTTCAATGCAGCGACCCCGAACGGCGTCAACATGTAAGAACCCGCGCCTGTTTCACAAAAAACGCCCGCTCGTTTCGCGAGACCGCCTTCTTCATCCCCCTGTTTGCGGAAAGTTTTCATAAACGCCTTACTCATTCGCATGGACAAACTCCTTGTAAGTGCAACAAGTGCATATGCAACACTTCTACATCCACCCCCCGTAAATGCAACCCGGCACACACCGCCGACGATGCTCCCCAAGGGGGAGCTTCAAAGGGCGACGTCCGGCGGTTTCGGAGCCTGCGAAAACATGCATGGCCTCGGCCGCACCCCGACCCGCGGTTTATCCGCTGCCGTAATCAACAGGCTCGCTCGATCATTCGCGGTCATCAGAGCGAGCCCGACAATGCCCGATCTGCCGAGGCCAAAAGTTGAAGCAGGTCTCCGGAAAAAGCCGGCGTTTGAAGACCGCTGCCCGAAGGGCTGAAGGGATTCAACCGAGTCGCCGACGATGCTCCCC